>CAYLTY010000115.1:0-24959 GCA_964386705.1 uncultured Planctomycetaceae bacterium | reverse complement strand
CACCGCCAACCATACCAACTTCTGAGCGGACCAGCCTCGTTCCGCCCTGAACTGAGTAATCAACCACGGCCATAGGCCGTGGCTTTGGCTTGCCCCGCAAAGCGGGGCGGGTTCGTCAGGGAAGCCCCGCCGGGGCTGTATTAGTGGTTAAGTTACTCGAACAGTTGGCCCTGGTCTTTGCCCCAGTGCTCCTGTTCCCGAATGTACCGACAGACCGACGCTTCATCTCGGCCAACTGTGCTCACCAAGTAACCTGCCGCCCAGAAATGCAGTCCGGTCATGCGACGTTCATGCAACAGCTCACGGTGGATCCGCACAGCACTCTTTCCCTTCAGAAAACCAGTGATGTAAGACACGGCATACTTGGGCGGAATCTTCACGCACAGGTGAATGTGATCCGGCATGGCGTGACCTTCCAACACCTCCACTCCTTTTTGCTGACACAGATCCCGAAGGATCCGGCCTATAGCCGCCCGTAACTTCCCGTAGATTACTTTCCTCCGGTATTTCGGAATGAATACGATGTGGTACTTGCACTCCCAACGGACGTGCGACAACGAATCGAACTGTTCCATACGCTCTTTCTCCTTTCGCCTGGCCGGGCTTCGGAGGGAGAGCGTATTTCTTGCACACCGCATCGGCGGAGCCTCAATGGGTCGCACGGCCGTAGGCCGTGGGTTTAGATCGAACTAAACCACTGCGGCGGAAACCACCGTTCAATTGCCGCCACGACCTGTTTCTGACAACACTCCGCCTGTGGCTCCGCCACCTTCGAGCCTCCGTGAATTCCGTAGAAATCGTGTTCCAATTCCACGGAACCACGCACTCGAAGTCTTTGACAAGACCAATCTTCCGACTTCTACCCCGCCCATCTTCTGCACGGCATTGCGTGGGCACTGGTACGCAACCGCCACGCCCTTCTCGATGGTCAGGCCGTGCCACCCTGCCGGGATCTAGAAACTTCTGCTCCCCTCACCCGGTATGTTCGGGGAGAGGGAAGTTTGGATATGAGGCTGCAGTGGTGGGGCTAAGGAAATACTGAAAATGTCTCAAGGATCGCAGGCAGAAGTAGCTCCGACAGCGGTGGTGAACGTGACTCCCAGTCCCTGGGGGCCGGCTCGGCTGAAGCTGCTGGCCATTATCCTGACGATTGGCGGTGTGCTGGAAGTCATCGCTTGGAATGCGATAGCCCCCAATCGGACCTATCAGGTGTTTGCTTCGTGGCCGATCATCTCCGCGTTGCTGCTGGCTGTGTTTCTGTGGGGTTTGCTGGGGGGCGGGTTCCGCATCTCGGCTTTGTGGCGGCGTGCGTTGACGATTGCTGCCGTCGCCGGGTTGTACTTTGGCTGCCTGCGGTTTGAAGGCTTTGACGGTGACGTCATCCCACGCTACCGCCCGAGGTGGGCTCCGACTCCAGAAGAGCGCCTAAAGACCTTCATTGCTGCCGAAGAAAAGCAGTTTGAGGCTGAGTTGGCAAAGTTTGACTCTGAGACTGTGGAAACCGGAGGCCCGGAAGCGATTACATCGGGCCATTTCCGATCGAGCCTTGATCCACTTGGCACAGACCAGTTCGACTGGGTTTCTTACCGCGGCCCGCAGCGGGATGGCGTGGCCCGGGTGGATCACGCTGTCGACTGGACACTGCCGCCGACCGAAGTCTGGCGGCACCCTGTTGGAGCAGGCTGGTCGTCCTTCTGTGTTGTTGACGGATTCGCATTCACCCAGGAGCAGCGTGACGAACACGAAGCCGTCGTGTGTTACAACCTGCAGACTGGTGCGACGGTCTGGACTCATCAGGATCAGGCCCGTTTCAACGAAGCGATGGGCGGCCCTGGTCCGCGTGCTACTCCGACGTTCGCTAATGGTCGGCTCTATACACTCGGCGCGACCGGGTTGTTGACCTGTTTTGATAATCCTCGCACCAACAAGGTGCTGTGGCATCGCAATATCCTGACGGACGCTCTGGCCGCGAACATTGAATGGGCGATGTCGGGTTCACCGCTGGTGGTGGATGGCAAAGTGATTGTCGTTCCCGGCGGACCGAACGGACGTGGCGTCATTGCTTACGACGCAGTGACCGGCAAAGAGGTCTGGGCGGCAGGCAATGGCCCGGCGTCTTATGCGGCTCCGAAGCTGGCGAAGCTGTCTGACCAGCAAACCGTGCTGGTCTTTGATGGCTTGGGTCTGCGCGGTCATGACGTCGCAACCGGCGAGGAACTGTGGAACCTTCCCTGGACCAATCAACCGAAAGTCAACGCCGTTGAGCCCGTGGTGCTCGACGATCAGACGCTGCTGATCGGTGGCGGCTATAACCTCGGTGGAGCGCTGGTGAAGGTCATCCGAGATGGAGACAGCTGGAGCGCGAAGACCGAATGGACGTCGCGCCGCTTTCATCTCAAGTTCAACGCACCCGTCGTGAAAGACGGCTATGCCTATGGACTGGATGAGGGGATTCTGGAATGCATCGATGTCAAAACCGGTGATCTAAAATGGAAGAAGGGCCGGTACGGCTACGGCCAACTGCTGCTGGTCGATGACGTGGTCATCGTTATGGCTGAGAGTGGTGAAGTGGCCTGCGTGAAGGCAGCTCCTGAACGCTACGAAGAGTTGCAACGCTTCCCGGCCTTGAACGGCAAGACCTGGAATCATCCCGTGGTGTGGCACGACTTCCTGCTGCTGCGCAACAGCGAAGAAGCCGCCTGCTTCAGGTTGAAGCTGAAGGATTAGTGCTGCGTCACAGGCCAGAATTCGGGTTGAATGGAATCTGTACGACGGACTTCCAGTCCGTCGTACCCCAAGAATCCACTGTGACGAAGCGCTAGCCGCCTCTAGAGAGATTGCCTTCGCTGCCAGCGCCTGGGCCCTGCGTGGACTGCTAGGTCGTCACTTTGCGGCGAGGTTGGGGATCCGGGGTGGTCCAAACGTAGAACGCGATACCCCCTGCAATATAGGTAGCGAGCAGAAGAACAGAGGGCTGGAGCATTCGCTGGAGGTCATTGGCGAGCCCGCGAGATGGAGGCAGCGCCGGCCCATCAATCTGCGACTGTTGGTGGATGATCAATTCCTCGGGGGACAGATCACTGAGTCGCCGTTGATAATACCAGCTGATCTCTTCGTCCTTGAGGAACTCGGGCGTTGCCTTCCAGGAGAAACCGACCTCTGGGTCTTCCGACTCACGATATTGTTCAAACAGAAACACCAGCCGTTTGATACCCGAAGGCCGATCTGCGTAGGCCACAATCCGAACACGCTCTGCGCTCGCGAGGCAGATATTGTCGCCGCTGGGGGGCGACGAATTGAAAATGATCCGATTTCCTCGAAACGATTCGCCGCTCAACTCTTGGAAGACTCGGGGCAGACAGGCATTTTCTGGCATACCATCTGGCAGTTGTTCAAGCACTGCCTGCCGAACCTTGATATCCATCGCAGCACGCTCGCCGCGCCAGAAGCGGGCTTGCGAGTTGAATATGATCACCACGATCCAGGCAATCACCAGGGAGCCGCACACAACGAACGCTCGGATCAGGATCGGCTTGAATGCTCGCTTCTGAAGCTTCACACGGCGACTCCGTTTTCAGGATCAGATTGCCATAGGTTGCAAGGTCTTCACAAACCTTGCCATCGCAATCCGTCGCTGACAAGACGTTGTGGTCAGGATTCGTCGCTCAACAACGATGAACGTCCAGAGAGTGCGACGGAATCTTCGATCCAACTTGGATTCTCCACGGTTCTCGCTGCGTTTCATTCAAAACATTGCCCTGAATTCGTTAGAGCCAGAAGCGTGCTTCCGCAGTTTCCCTTGAGGCTCCGGCCAGCGCGGCTGCCCATTGCGGCAAAATGGCGGCGGGTCGATTAGGCTTCCCGGCAGGGGCCGCCAAGGAGCGGCAGACCATCCGTGAAGTTCACTCTGCAGACAAAGGAAGCGTCCATGAAAGCGAAGTTCGCCTTGCTATTGGGTCTTTGTGTGGGAGCACTGGGAGCACAACTGATGTCGATTTCAACTGCTGAAGGGGAAGAGAAAGCCGCGAAGGCGCGCGTGTACGAATTGCGGACCTATACCACTCTGGAAGGCCGCCTGCCCGCGCTTAACAAACGCTTTCATCAGCACACCATGAAACTCTTTGAGAAGCACGGCATGAAGAATGTTGTGTATCTCACGCCGACTGATAAACCAGAGACACTCGTGTATCTGATCACTCACGAATCCGTCGACGCCGCCAAGAAGTCCTGGGACGCCTTCCGCGCCGACCCCGAATGGCACGCCGCCCGCGACGCGTCCGAGAAGGACGGCAAGATCGTCGCCAAAGTCGAAAGCCAGTACCTCAACCCGACGGATTACTCACCGCTGAAGTAAGTACCAGGGGGCTCCCGCGTAGCGGGCCACGCCTCGCGACATACCTCGCACCCCTCGCCCCTTCGGGGAGAGGGGCTGGGGGCGAGGGGCGATGCCACCCTCCGTAGGCGAACAAAGTACAGAAGCCAGTGTCATCAAACGCAGTCTGAGCGAGGACCACCATGCAGACTAATTATACCACTGATGAGCAACCGGAATCGCTGCTGGCGGCATCCAGTCTGGTGGTCGCATGGCTGGGGCTGAGTGCGTTTGTGGACAGAAGCCTGGTACCCATCGCTCTGGTAGCCATCGTCCTGAGCCTGCTGGCGCGATGGTCGGCACGCCGCCACAAGCTTGCCGGCCTGCATCTGGCAAACTTTTCTTTGGCCCTGAGTTGTCTGGTCATTTCAGCCACTTCGCTGTGGTGTTACGTCGATTACCGATTGGAATCCACACCCGGCGCGATGCGACTGAGTTTTGAGGACCTCGCGAAACAAAACCTTGATCTCGGCGAGTTGGAAGGACGGACGGTTACGCTGAAGGGTTACGCGACGTTCGGCGATATCACAATGGACGAGTTCCAATTCACCTTTGACGGCGATCTGAAAGAACCACATCAAGCAGTCGTCGTAGAACTTCCAAAGGGACAATCCTGGAAGTTCGAACCGACTCCCTTAGCCATCACCGGGCCACTGGAACGGCTGAACGACTCGGACAGTTCCCCTGCTAAGCCGAAGTATGTGCTGCGAAATGCGATCGTTCGCCCGTCGCGCACCCCGTTTGGACTTGCTCCCCGCACACACTGGAACCTCTGCTGATGGAAGTTCGTCAGTTCGCAGAGCAAGTATTATACTCAGCCGAGGTGGATGAAAAACTGCGTCCGGTCAACACACCGTTCACCGATGATCAACCCGGCGACGCAGTGCGAGTCACCTTGCCCGCGCGTACTGAATCTTTGAAGTTTGCCGCTCGCCGATCTGCTCCGGGCATGCCGAAGCCAGGTGCGTTCAAGGATCCACTGAAACGCGCGTTGGCACATCACATCCTCGCCAATCATGAACTGCAGGCGCTCGAAGTCATGGCGTTCGTGATGCTGCTCTTCCCGGATTTGCCAACCGACTTTCGCATCGGTCTGGCCAAGGTTATGCAGGATGAGCAGCGTCATACTCGCATGCATATCGAACGTGCCGCGCACCTGGGGCTGACCTTCGGCAGCGTGCCCGTCAACAGCTACATCTGGGAGAAGGTGCAGGAGATCGAGAACATCCTCGACTACCTCGCCACGCTGCCGCTGCTGTTTGAGGAACGCAATCTCGACCACTCGCTGGAATTCGCCACGATGTTTGAAGCCGTCGGCGATGAACGCAGCGCCGCCCTGATGCGCGTGATCCATCGCGACGAGATCCATCACGTGGCCTTCGGTATCGAATGGCTGCGACGCTTCAAACCCGCCGGTGAATCCGACTGGGAAACATTCTGCCGCCACCTGAAGTGGCCGCTACGCCCCGTGAAAGCCAAAGGCGAGATCTTCCAATACGAAGCCCGCCAACAAGCCGGCCTCGACGAACATTTCATCAACCAAGTCCGCCAAGCCCACGACGACCAGACTCGCTGATCGCTCCGCGATCAGAACCTTGGAGTGCTGAGGCTTGACTCAGCCCTCCATTGTTTGCGGAAGTCAATCTGGCTGCACACGAGAACGTGGCCGTCCAGCTGATTACGGATGAAGGTTTTTCGAGAACTCATGATTCACGGCCCAAGTACTTTGTCATTCCTTACCGCAGCGCCGCAAACAATGGAGTGCTCCGTCAAGCCGGAGCACTCCAAGATCAAATTTACTTCGCGAACGAGGCGTCGTTGGGGTTGCCTCGGCTGAGGAGGTAGGCCAGCAGGTCGAGGACCTCGTCCTTGTTGAGCGGCTTGAGCAGCTCTTTTGGCATCAGGCTCACCGGTGACGGGATCATCTCTTCGATGTCGGACTTCGCGATCTCGACGATCTTGGTGTGATCGACGGGGTCGGTGAGCACCGTCAGCTTGCCGTCGACTTCGGTCAGGATACGGCCGGTGATGACCTTGCCGCTCTTCGTTTCAATGATCGAGGCTTTATACTGGTCCGAGATCACCTTGCTAGGGTCGATGATGGACTCCAGCAAATCCTTCTGGCTGAAGCGGCCGGCGGTGTTGGTGAGGTCCGGGCCGGTGCTGCCGCCTTCACCATCGAAACGATGGCAACTGATACAGCGTGACGCCTTGAAAGCTCGCTGACCGGCTTCGAAGTTGCGCCCCTTCAAGCCGCTGGCCAGGGCGAGTACCTCATCCAGAGTATACTCCTTGCCGGGACCGATTGGTTTTGGCAGTTCAGCCTCCTTAACGGGAGCCGTGTTGATCTTCCCTTCAAGAGCTTTCTTTTCACTGTCAGAAGCGTTGGCCAGCGCCTCGGTCTTCATATTCTGCAGGAATTTCAGGTAGCTATTACCACCCGATCGTTTCGCGGCTTCGTCATACCACGCGAAGTACTGCTGCCGTTGTTCCAGCGTCCAGCCGAAGCGCATATTGCGCAGAGCGAACGCATAGTGCATCTGCTGCAGGTTGATCTGATTGCTCAAGACCTTCGCCACCGTGCCGCCGTAGCCTTGATTGCGTGCCAGTACCTCAGCCGCGGCGTTCAAGCCGTTGGTGTCGCTGCTTTCCTCTTTCGGATTCATCAACAACAAAGCCTTGTTGATCACCGTCGGCGAGTTCAGGAACACGAGCACATTCACGAGTTCCCGGTCCACCGCATTCGACTTCGTGGGGAAGGCAGCATCGATCTGCTTCAACACCGCAGCGGCCAGTGCATTGTCCGGCTGACCGAGACGGATGAAGACGAGTTGATAAGCACGCAGCAGTTCGATCCGCTGGGCTTCGTTGAGGCCCTTCCAGTCAATCTTCGCCAGTGAGTTCGTAATCGCGGCTCGCGATGCGGGTTCACCGACGTGAGCCAACGCCACGGCTCCGGTAACGAGCGCTTCCGCATTCGTTTCCTTAATCAGAGCATCATGCCAGAGCGCGATATCCTGGAACTCGAGGGCGACTCGAGCCGCATAGCGAATGAAGCGATCGGAATGACTCAACAACGGCCAGAGGAATTTTACATTGTCGGCGCTCGACTTGCCCGCGACGTGTAGTTCCTCAATTTTACGACGCAGAGCTCGCAGTTCTGTACCAGCGTCTTTGGCAACGGTTGCCGGAGCTGTCGGCTCAGAACCCGTGTAGGTCACTCGATACAACGCCGATTGAGCACCACGACCACCGATTGTGAAGTACATCGCTCCATCAGCACCGATCACGGCGTCCGTCAGCGGCAATGGAGCGCGACCGACGAAGGGTTCCTTCGTACCGACGTAGCCGGCTCCGTCAGGCGTCAGATGCACGGCGAAGATTGTTCCGAACGTCCAGTCACAAAGGTAAATCGCTTTTTGATACTTGACGGGGAATTTCGCACCCGTGCCAAACGTCACACCCACGGGCGAGCCCGGTCCAATATCAACCACCTGCGGCAGACTGTCATGATACCCGGTGGGCCATTTGCCGGTGCCGCTGCGCCAGCCGAATTCGCTGCCGCTCACCGCATGACACAGGCGCGTCGGGCGATACCACGGTGAGCCCATATCCCATTCCATGTCGGCGTCGTAGGCAAACAATTCACCTTCAGGACTGAAATCCATGTCATAGGGATTGCGATATCCGACGCTGACCACTTCCCACTGCTTACCGTCTGGATCGGTCTTCGCGATCCAGCCACCGGGCGCGAGAATGCCTCGCGCGTGTCCGTTGGCATCCCACTGACGCAGTAGCAACAAGTCTTCGTCCCAGTTGGACTGCAGGCGACTGGTCGCGCCTTCCGGCAATGTCGAGCGGATGGGTTCGGTGCGGGCGCCGCCCATCGTCTGCGGTCCCGGTGTGCGGGCCTGCGAGTACGGTGGCATCGTATGATTGCCAGCGATCACCATGATCGACTTTCCATCCGGAGTAACTCGCAAGCCATGCGGACCATGCTCGCCGCCACCCTGGAATGATTTCAGTCGCTCAACTTTATCATAAGTATCATTGCCGTCGGTATCAGTACACCGATAGAGACCGCTGCCTGGTCCACCGTTGCAGCACACATACAATGACCCAAACGCCGACAGCAAACCTTGAGCACCACTGACCGGCTTGCCGTCGATCTTCACATCGAGAGCTTCGACCTTCGTTTCCTCTTTACTGCCAATCGGAGCTGGTGTAATCCGGTAGAGTCCCTGATTACCCTGATCGCTGGTAATAATACGACCTTTGTGATCGGTCGTCAGATTGACCCAGGAACCTTGTGTGTCTTTGGGAACGGTATAAAGCAGCTCCACCTGAAAGCCTTCCTGCACCTGGAAGACTCCCGCCGGAACCTTGCCCTTCAGATTACCGCCGGACGGTTCGCCGGGGTTCTCGAAGACCTTGCCCCACGGCTGTGCTCCATACGGTGACAGTGACTTGGCTTTGGTGGCATTCGCAAAATCTTTGCCCTTGGCGGCCTGCCAGTCGGTATTGCTGACGACGTACTGCTTCGAGCCGTCCTTCTTCGTGATGATCAGCTTCAGCACGAAGCCGCGCGCACCGCCGCCGCCCTCGTTCTGAACCTTCGCGGTGATCTCGTTCTTGCCGGGCTTCAGATGAGCGGTCACATCCAGCATGCTGGGCGACTGCCAACTGTTGTTGCTGGCGATCTTCTTCCCGTTGATGGAGACGTCCATGATGTTGTCGCAGGACGCCGCCAGGATCGCGGACTTGGCGTCAGCTTCGAACTCGGTCTTCAGGAAGCAGGCTTCGGGGTTGCTGCCTTCCCAGATCCAACTGGCGTCGGGCCCGCCCGTGAAGTCGAACTTGCCGGCCGCTTTGGGCTCAGCCTTCGCGACGACTGCCACCTGCCCGTCGTCCTTGAGCACGACAGCTTCCTGCCGCTCGGGCTTTTGAGTACTGACATCGGCCGCAACGACCTGAGCCGCTACCGCTGTGACCACAAAGTTTAAAGCCAACAACCGAAACGCAGTCCGAGGCATGGAGGGTTCCTTGAGGTGGGAGGGAGAGCAGACCGCAAACTCGCAACGCGAGCCCGTAAACCATAACCGCCCTGCCACCCCGCTCGAAGTGAACCGCCCTGCGACGACGGGTTGCGTCACCCTGCAGTGCTCCGGCCCGCCGGAGCCCTCCAGGTCCCTCAACCGGAGCATTCCACAACCGCGCGGCTTGCGACCTCTCGTCGGTCTTCGCCAGAAGCTCCTTCATCTTCACGTCTTTGTAACCACCTCACCGTTACAGCAATCGCCGGCGCCACTCACGAGCCAATGGAGGGCTCCGTCAAGCCGGAGCACTCCAGGGACAGAACCACCGATCGTCGGTAGTTGTTCCCTTCGTCGCACGACTGGTCCTAATCGAGCGGAATGAGCCAATCAAACTCGGCATCGGGTTGAATGCCTTTGATGCCAGATACGACAGCTTCGGGGTTTCTGCTGAGGAACTCGGCGGCACCTTGTGGGGTGACCTGGGTACCACCGAGGTGCAGGGAGCCGTCAAAGACAAGTCGCTTTAAGCCGGTGTCGGTAATATTCGTATTACGAATGTCTAATCGAGACAGGTCCATGACGCTTAACGCGTCAATGCTGCTGTCAGAAATGCGGCTTCCCGGCAGACTCAGGCTGACGATTGGCGGCTTATTTCTTAGCAGTGCGACACCGTCATCTGTAATCGAGGAGTTTGAGACGTCGAAACGCGTGAACTCCTTGTGTGCCAGCAGGGCAATCCATTCGTCAGTGATGTTCGCCCCGCCTTTAAGCCTGACTTGACTCAATTCTGGCATGGCGCTCAGATGACGAGCACTCGCGACGGTCAGATGGCGCGCATCAATTTCAATGGCAGAGAGCTTCGGCAACTTGAGAAGTTCTTCGACACCCTCATTCGTCAGCACGCCGCCTCTTAAACAGGCCTCGAACAGAGATCTATTCTGAGCCAGGAAGCGAACGGTCGTGTCGTCAATACCGGGACTCTCCAGTTCGACTATGCGTAAATCTGTTGACCTGAAAAGTGGCCACGATTTCGTCGTGAGATTTGTCTGGCGAATAAACAACGAGCGCAGGGCTGGCAGTCCCGCGATATTTAGAAACTGCTCATCCGCGATCTCGGAACCATCCCAGTCGAGGAAATCGAGGGCAGTCAGCTTTGTGAGGCTCCTGGTACTTACGCCAGCTTGGATCGGCCCATCAATCCAGAGATTTTCGAGAGTCGTCAACTTTCCCAGGGCATCGACAACAGTCTGATTGAGTGGCCCTTGAATCCCGAGGAGTGTCCGGAATTCCGGTTTCTCACTCAGGGCATCCAGGTGTTTCGGTTGCAGGCGCCGCCCCTTCCAAAACGTCAAGTCCCACAGTGGTTGCTCCTGGATGAATTGCAGGAGCGCGTCATCTGAAATGCCACTGGCGTCTTTCCAAAACGTGATCTTTCCGACGAAATCAGCTTGTCGGTTGAGCAACATCAAGTCTTCGTCAGACGCAGTGTCAGAAATACCGATGTAGTAGTGAGTCGGAATTGCCAATCCCCATTTGGGCGGTAAGTGTTTGCCAATCCAGTGAGGCAGCCAGACCGGAAGTCTTTCGTTACCCGAACGTCTGAGATTGATTCCGGGATGGCGTTTTACATCTTGCAGGATGAGATATTGCTGATGCTCGATCCACAAACCAATTCCCACCCACAGCGCAAGCAACAGCGCGCCGCCGAAAATCAACAGCAGCCACGGATGCTTCAGCCATGACCAGGCCGCCGCTCGCGGTTGATCATTTGCAGCCATTGCTGCGTCGTCGGCTGGCATGCGATCGCCCTCCTGAGGACAAGGTTTGGAGAGAATAAAAGATCCCGGCTGCAGGTGGCGACTCCGTCTCTCATTTATCAAATGTCCTGAACAACGCAGTCCACTTCCGGTGCGCGCTCATAACGGATCGGGATCCGCTTCGGTGAACCGATCTTTCACGTACCAATCGAAGCGAGGTTCAATTCCCTGGATACCATGCACATTCACGTAAGGGTGGCGTGAGAGGAATTCCATCGCGCCTTGCCGCGTCACGCGTGTGCCTTCCAGATGGATATTAGTCCGGGCTCCCATAGGTAGCTCCAGCGGCATAGATAATTGCTTCAGTCCTGTATCGGTGAGGGCAGTGTTTCGAAGATCAAGCCTCCAAAGGCGTGGTAGAGTAACAAATGTAGTAGCGCAGTCGTCTGTAATCTGGCTTCCTGACAGTGCGATGTCAGACAGCTTAGGGTGCCCTCTGAGAGCAGCCACACCCGCATCGGTGATCGCCGAGTTCCTGATCTGCAGATCAAACATGTGCGTGTTCTGTGCGAGTTCTGCAATCCATTCGTCTGTGACGTTCTGCGCGTTGTTCAGCGTGATCGATTGCAATTCCTTGACGTCCCGGATCAGCCTGGCGCTCGCAAGCGTGAGTTCCGACGCATCGAGTTCAATATCCCTCAGATAGTCTACCTTCGTAAGTGCCTCGACCCCTGAGTCGGTCAGCTTCCCGCCACGGAGTCGGACTTCGTGGAGGAATTCACTGTTGGCCAGGCTTTTCGCGAGCCCGTCATCAATGTGAGGGCTATCCAGCTCAAACGACGACCGGTACTTTCTTTCAATGTGCTGCCACGCCGCCGAAGTGAGCAGTGTCTCACGGATTAAGATATCCCGCAGATTGCACAGACTGGAAAATTGCTGATCGCGGCATTGAGAACGCCCCCATCGGAGATCCTGCAGCTCCGGAAGTTGGCCGATTCCCGAGGTATCGACGGTCTCATTCATAGGACCGTCCAGCTGCAGCACTTTCAATGATTTGATACTGGCCAACGCATCCACTGCGGCCTGGTCGAACGGTCCTCGAAGCCCCCTCAAGACAATGAACTGGTCCTTGCGGCCAAGTGCCGCGAGATGTTCGGTGTTCAATCGCCGCGGCTTCTGAAAACGCAATCTCTGAAGCGGCTGGCGTTCGATGAATTTCAGTAGCGCAGCATCAGACACCGGACCAGCGTCGTCGAATTGCACATCCTGGAATTCAGGAGCGAGATTCAGCAAATCCAGATTGCTGTCGGAGGCGACATTGATGACGACGTGCGGCTCGGCAAGGACCTTCAGATCCCATTCTTCCGGTAGCTGCTCGCCCAGCCAATCTGGCAACCAAAAGGGGTAAACCGAATCACCGTACCAGATGTGAAATTCTGAATGCTCTTGTAACGCCATGAATATATTGTGGCGCTTGTGCTCGATCCACAACCTAGTTCCCATCCACAGCCCCAGGGCGATCACGCTCCCGAAGATCAACAGCAGCCACGGATTCTTCAGCCAGCTCCGAAAGGATGATGAACTGGATTTCTCAAAGTGCTGCGCGGGTTCTGTGTCTTGCATGGAAGTTGCTCTTATGAAACAGAGCCATGTGGCGTGTAATACCAGCCTTCGATTGATTCAGGTTATCGCGATTCATCATCAAGCGGGATCAAGTCGTGAAGTTCGCCTTCGGGTTGAATGCCATCCACGCCGTGGACTCTTGCGTCCGGGTAACGGCTGAGAAATTCCTCGACACCCTGCTTCGTAATTTGAGTGCCGCCCACGTGCAGCGCAAATGCTGCGGAACCACGTATTTTCGGTGAGAGCTGCTTCAGCCCCGCATCAGTGATCGCGGTATGGCGAAGATCCAGATACATCAAATCTTTCAGAGTGCTGAAGACGGCCATGCTGCGGTCCGTGATCCGACTGCCCGGCAGATGCAGCAGATACAGATTTTTACGATCCTTCAGGAATTCCACTCCTTCATCTGTAATTGCCGGGTTCACGAATCCTAGCGCGGAAAATTGGGCCGCTCCCAGCTCGGTTAACCAATCATCCGTCACATGGGTACCGCCTCGAATCACCAACGAAAATGTTGAGGCGAGGCCTCCAAACTCCATCTGCTCCGCGACAGATTCTTCCGGTGTCAGACGCGCGCGTATGAGTCGAATGCTGGCGATGGTGAGATCGTGTCCCTCCACATCCAGATCGTACAGTTTGGGCAACGCCAGCAGCTCTTTGACTCCTGCATCTGACAGGTTCCCTCCTCTTAGCTCCGCCCGTATCAAGTATCGCTGCCCCGCCAGGCTGTGAGTTATGGCGTCATCAATGTGTGGACTTTCAAGTTCCAGCGACCTGAGATCCATCTTCTCCAGCAACGGCCACGATTTGGCCGTGAGACGTGTCTGACGCAGCAGCAGCCCCATCAAACCCCCTCCGGCGGCCAGCCCCGCGAATTGATCATCGCTCAACTGCGAACGATCCCACTCGACATAGTACAACTCTGGCATCGATCCAAACTTTGCGGGTCCCTCCAGAGGTCCATCAAGTCGGATCTGCTCCAGCGATTTCATCTTCGCGAGCGCATCCAGCACCGACTGATTGAACGGCCCCAGCAGACCATCCAGATTGCGCAAGCGCTCGTGGCGGCTCAGGGTATCAAACTGTTGCTGTGTCAATTTCCGTGGCTCAGAGAATCTTAAAGCCTCTAACGAGTTCCGCTCCAGGATATTCTGGAGCGCCTCGTCAGAGATGGCCCGAGGAGCATGGAATTCAAGCACCGCGATTCCGAAGACCTGGTCGAGCAGGTGTAAGTCATGATCTGTAAGCGGTCGATCGAACGCCCACGCATTGACTCCAGTTATTTGCAATTTCGCCTGCCATGCCAGGGAAAGGCGATCGCCCAACCATTTCGGTAGCCAGATCGGATATCGGGAAGGGCTTGGCGAATTCAAAGGCTCCCACGTCCTGATGCCGGGCATCCGCAAAAGCTCCGCCAGCGCCGCTGCCCGCTGGCGTTCAATCCATATTCCAATCCCCACCCACAGCCCGAGCGAGATCACGCCGCCGAAGATGAGCAGCAGCCACGGATGCTTCAGCCAGGACGGCGATGGAATGGGGCGCGAGTCACCAGGTGCTAATGATGTGTGTGAATCCTGCATGACCAATGATTCCTGCGGTCTCGCGTGGAAGTCGACGGCTTCAACCTGGCCGCCAACTCACCAGGCGATCCCCGCTACTGAATATCTATGTGTGTGAGTTCAGGCAGTGTCATCATGAGTTTCTCAACTGAGAGCCTCGGCACGTATCCACCTCGCAATCGAATTTCTTCCAACTGCCGCAGCCTGAGCACACTTGGAAGAATGGCGTCATCCAGGTGAGGGCTTTCGAGTTCCAGAGACTGGAGCGGCATCTTTTCAAGCAGCGGCCACGATTTGGCTGTGAGGCATGTCTCACGAAGTACCAGTTTACGCGGCGACAACCCCGCTGCGAGACCTGCAAACTGATCGTCGGTCAGATCGGAATGGTCCCATTCCAGAGTGGCCAGCGATGACATCGGTTTGACACTCACGGATTTTTCGATGGGGCCATCGAGCCTTAATTCGAAGTGTGGACGTAAGCTGGCGATTCTGGCTAACCCATCCAGTGTGCGCTGGTCGAATGGTCCCAGCACGCCCTCCAGTACACGGATATTTTCATGGCGCGCCAGAGCGCCAAGATGCTGCGGAGTCAGTTTCCGTGAGCCTTTAAACTGCAGAATCTGCAAAGGGTGCTGCTCAATGAAATGCAGCAGGTCCTTATCGGAAATGGATCGCGGGTCTTTAAACCAGACGGACGCGACTCCCGAAACCTGATCGAACAGTCGCAGCTCGCGGTCTGTGAGAGATCGTTCGAAAATCCAGCAACCGGGGATCTCGATCAGAACGTTTCTCTTCCACTCTTCGGGAAGCCGGTTACCAATCAAATTCGGTAACCAGATCGGATAACGGGAACGTCCTCTACCGAATTCGATGGGTACGATGCCGGACGTCTGCATCAATTCCTCGAAAGCACGTGCTCGCCGATGTTCAATCCACACTCCAATTCCCACCCACAGTCCCAGTGAGATCACGCTGCCGAAGATGAGCAGCAGCCACGGGTGCTTCAGCCAGCCCCACGCGGACGGCGGGCGAGGTTCGTCAGCGGGTGGTGAGGATTCCGGATCTGGCATGGCGGCTGTCTTGAGAAAAGAGCGGAGAGTTGGTGCGTATAATATACCACTGGGCCTCGCCCTCCCACGGGCACCAGGCAATTTCCGTTACTTGTCAACGTCCTATTCATCGTGATTGATCATCGAGAGGTATCAGGTGATCGAATTCTCCCGGCATTTCAATACCAACGACACCGTACACACTTGCCTTTGGATGCCGCTGATGGAACTCGTCAACCCCTTGTTTGGTAACGTGAGTGCCGCCCACGTGGAGCGAAAATCTCCAAACGTTGCCATTATTGGTCAGCGAGAGCTCCCGCAGCCCCTTGTCAGTGATCGCGGTATTGCGAAGATCCAGGTCTATCAAGGCTGGTAGTGTGCTGAAAATGGACATGCTGCGGTCAGTAATCTGGCTGCCTGGCAGATAGAGCAGATTCAAGAATCGATGATCTTTCAGATGCTCGACGCCTTGATCCGTGATCGCGGAGTTCAGAAGTCCGATTCCAGAGAGCGTGCCCGCCCCCAGTTCAGCCAACCATTCATCGGTCACGTGCGGGCCGCCACGAATCACAAAGCAAGGATCCAGCATCCTGGAATTGGAACTCGTGGAGAACGACTGCATGAGTCGAACACTGGCGATGGTGAGATTACGTCCTTCCACTTCCAGGTATTGCAAGTCTGATAGTGTCAAAAATTCCTTGACGGCCGCATCGGACAGACTCCCACCGCGCAGGCGAATCCGCGACAAATCCTGCTGGCTGATCAAACTGCGAGCGATGGTGTCATCAATGTGCGGGCTTTCAAGTTCGAGCATACCCAGCTTCAATGTTTCGAGGGCGGGCCAGGACTTCGCCGTGAGATGCGTCTGGCGGAGGGTGAGGCGAGATCGCTCCGAGCTGGTAGCAAAGCGAGCGAATTGTTCGTCGCTCAGTTCCGAATGATTCCATTCAATGACTTCCAGCGCCGGCATCGCGCCGAGGCTCGCGCCTTGTTCTAAAGAGCCTTCAAGCCTTAGGACACCCAGTGTTCTGATCCTGGCCAGTTCGTCCACCATCAACTGATCGAACGGCCCCTGCAGGCCATGCAAATGGCTCAAACAGTCCCCGCTGGCCAGGGCTGCCAGATGCCGGGCCGTCAGCCTCCTGGGGCGAGAGAACCCCAAACGCTCGATAGAATGCCGCTGAATGATACGCAGCAATGCCTCGTCAGATACTGTCTGTGTATCATGAAACGTGACTTCAGAAATGTCTGAAACTTGATCAATCAGCCGCAGTTCGCGTTCTGTGAGAGGCTCAGTGAACTCCCAACTATCCTGGACGCGCCGCAGTACTATCCTCAGGGGTGGATCAGGAAGCAGTGACATGAAGAGATCTGGCAGCCAGACTGGAAGTCTGAGGGGCCCTCGCCTGTGGCTGCTACTCACAGTAACACCAGGCGTTCGTTCCAGTTCCGCAATGACCAGCGCTTGCCGGTGCTCAATCCACACACCGATCCCCACCCACAACCCCAGTGAGATCACGCTGCCGAAGATCAGCAGCACCCACGGGTGCTTCAGCCACCCCCATGCGGAGGGCGGACGAGGTTCGTCAGCGGGTTGGGATGGTTCGAGTTCGGGCATGAGTGTGTTCTCGGCGATGACGGGCTCCGGGGGCGTCTTGTTCGATCGGTCCTTGCGCCACGCGGAGAACCAGGCCATGCTTCCACCAATCCGTCTTTCGAATGACAGTCGTAGGCACATTCCATGTGCCGTAGCCCGAGCGGACGGCACATGGAATTTGCCTGCTACTTTACGGGGGCGTTTTGAGTATTATTCGTCGACTTGAGCAGCGCGTTGAGCGACAGCGTCACGGTGAGCTTCGCGATCTCGGCGCGGCTTTCGGCGAGGTGAGATTCCGTGAGCTGCCGATTGAAATACGTGGATGGCTCCTCGGCGAGCAATGCTTCCCACAAAGTGACCGCTGTCTGATAATTATCTAACGCCGCGGGCTGTTCTCCCCGTCGTCGCTGGCCGATCGCGAGGTGATAATAGCTGGACGCGAAATAGAACCGCTGCGAGGCTGTCGAGGTTTTGGCGTCGATGATCTGAGACCATAAGCGGATCGCAAGTTCAAGCTCTTTATCCGCCAGTTCGGGGTGCGAATCGTTCAAATGCTGTTTGCCGATCATGTAGCTGGAACGGGCGAGTCCGTGCTGAGCGTCTCGCAGCAGGTCGTTCCACTTCTGCAACGGGGCGTCGTCATTGGGGTCCGCAATATCACCCGCAGCCAATCCGGCCTCCGCATGCTTCAACGCCGCTTCGAAGTCTCGCCGGGCTGTGTTATAGTCTTCAAGTTCCGCGAACACCGCGCCGCGCCGAGTCAACGCTTCGGTCAGGCACGAGCGATATCGTTCCGGCGTCGGCACCGCTTCGAACGGAGGCGGTGCCTGAGTTTCATGCAACTCCTGAAACAGTTCGCACGCTCGCTGACACAACGGCAGCACATCCTGCGGCGCGAGGCCCTTACCCATTAAAGACACGTGGCGCGAGTAGCACAGTCCTAACGCATATTTGACGGAGACGTTCTGCGGAGTTCGCTCGAAATGCTTTTCCAGAACTCGCCGTAAATTCGCAAGCGTATTGCTACCAGCGTCGTAGTCCTTGCGGCGCGTCTGCAGGAGCGCCAGTTGCAGATTGATCTGAACGTAACAATGCAATCTGGGAAGATCGTCATCCGTGATCAACTCGCTGTCGCCCGACACGAGTTCCAGAGCACTGTGCCACTGCTGGAGCGCCTCGACTTCATCTCCCTCAAGGCGAGCGATACGGCCGAGGCCATAGCGGGACATGGCGCACTCGTTAATAAAACGCGAGTCGTTCTGATACTGCTCCAGAAACGAATTGTAGTAAATTTTGCCACGTAGAGTGGCCTTCGCGGCGCTCTCCTTCGTCAAGCTCGCGTTGAGTGCATTGTGAGCTTCCAGAAAGACGCGACGAATGTCTTGCGCGTGCTCGCTGGCACTGACGATGTTTGCGCCGACGGCATTCTGGCTGGCCGGTTCCGGAGTTTGAAACGCTGCTACTGTCAGCGCTGCAACGATTGCCAATGCAGTCACAACACCGAGCCTGACCGCTCGGCTGCTCCACCGGCGGCGCAGCGAATGCCAGGCGTTCTGTTGAGGTGCGAGAACCGGCTGTCCCGTGCGGTAGCGTGCCAGGTCCTCAGCGAGTTCCAGGGCCGTTGCATACCGTTCCGCAGGTAACTTCCGCAGGCATTTCAGGCAGATGGCTTCCAGGTCTCGTGAGAGCGAAGGAACAAGGTCTCTCGGGCGTCGCGGCTCACGCGTCTTGAGATTCTCCAGTACTTCGAGCAACCCATCGCCGGTCACAGGCAGTTCCCTAGTGATGAGTTCATACAGAATTGCGCCCAGCGAATAGATGTCCGAAGCCGGGGACAGCGCATCGGTATGACCGGAGGCCTGCTCGGGAGACATATACTTCGGAGTGCCCATCAGCGGGCCCGGCCGGATGGTATCCTGCTGATGATCCAGGCGCTTGACGAGCCCGAAGTCGCCGAGTTTCGGTGTGCCATCCGCCGCCAGCAGAATGTTGGCGGGCTTGATATCGCGGTGAATCAGTTTGTGCTCGTGAGCCGCATGCAGCCCATGCGCCAGTTGCTCGATCGTGAGCGCACTGGCATCCGCCGAGAACTTTTCCGCCTGGATCCGCTCACCGAGATTTCCGCCCGGCACATACTCCATAATATAGTATAATCGTCCGGCGGCTTCCCCGGTCGCGTAGACCTGCACGATATTCGGATGCTGCAGCCGTGCCATCGCCACGGCCTCGCGTTGAAATCTGGATCTCGCTTCGGCGTCTCGCAGACCGGGATCGGCCAGGACCTTAATTGCCACATGCCTCTGCAGGCTGTGCTGCCACGCCAGATAGACGGCACCCATGCCGCCGTACCCCAGCATGCTCCGCAGAGCAAAGTCCTGCATGACTTCCGCCGCCGCACCGAACACATCGAGATTGAGCGTGTGGTCGGCTCCAGGCGCCGCGCCGTCGGGCTGATCCTGATTTCCCGGCTGAGGTTCGGCTGCCGATCCCTCGGCACCATTCTTCTGAAAATAAAAAACAGTAGGCGGCAGATTATCAACGGCTGGCGCCCACTTTTCAATTTGATCCCGCAGCTCGGGAAACCGGCGAGTATACTCGGCCAGCGGGTCGAACTTTTCAAATTTGGAACGCCACAGGCACTCGGTGCGGAGCAGCTCTTCCAGAATATTGATGGCGCACAATTGCGGGAACCGGATGTAATACTCTTCGACGCGTGCCTTGTCGTGTCGTTTCAACCGGAACTCGAGATCAGCCATGACCAACTGCGGAAGCACATGTCTGGCCGCAACAGCGTCAGCAGGTACAAAATCTTCGATGCGAGAGTTCTGCTGATCCAGCCGGGCGCGCGCGAACTTGCGGATCGTGTCTTCCCAACGATCCGCAAAGCCTTCTTCGAGAGAGTAGACGTTGGATGGCATCTCGATCTCAGTCCTCGTTCGCGGGATTGCGCTCCTGATTGTTTGTGACAGCGATCGTCGGTTCAACTGTGAATTGCCACAGATCCTGAAGAGGAAACGGTGTGTCGCAGATTGTCGAGAGTCAGCGGCTGTTGAGGATGTCTCTGAGTCCTGCATTACGAGCGGCACCAACGATTCCGTTCGTTTCAGGCTCTGCCGGGTTTACCGAACCACACATTGGTACGTGCGAGGAAGCATGATTGGGAGGGCGAGACTCCTGCCGAGCCGAGGGCTTGTGGCCAGGTTGATTCGCGCATGCGGCTCGGCAGGAGCCTCGCCCTCCCAGCCCACGTACCATCGTGAAGATTAGTAAAGAAACGCTTGAAAGCCTAACAACACGTTGTTCTGGCGCTCTGCGTGAGTCAATCTCATTTGTCAGGGCAATTCCTCGCCTTTCAGTGGCTGGAGCCACTGCTCTGCCCATTCGATCGTGAACTCTTCAATTCCGCCGATACCGGCGAATGGCTTACGTTCCCGGTGCTCCAGTGCAGATTTGCGGGTGACCTGTGTTCCACCCACGTGCATCCCCTGTAGGCGCGTCTTCGCGGCTAAGAAATATTGACGCAGCCCCTCATCCGTAATTGCCGTATTACGCAGGTCCAGATAATCCAGATGTTTTAAGGTACTGAAGATCGTCATGCTACGATCGGTGATCTGGCTGTTCGGCAGCGCCAATTGGCGAATGCTCTCGCAACCCTTCAGATGTTCAACGCCGGCATCGGTGATTGAGGAGCCTAATATGTGGAGATTGAACAGATCACCCTGTGCTAGTTCCTTAAGCCACTCGTCGTTGACTTCGGGACCGCCGCGTAAGGTGACAGTATGTAGTAACTCACTTGCGGTGAGTTGTTTTGCACTCGCCGGAGAAAGATTCCGTGTTTCGATCTCCAGACTGCCCACGCCGCTCTCCAACAGCTTCTTGAGTCCGCAGTCGCTGAACCGGCCGCCCCTCAGCCCCACATGCATCAACTCAGGTTTCATAACCAGTTCAGCCGCCAGTTGGTCATCAATATGCGGGCTTTCCAACACCAGCGCCCAGAGTTTCAGGGAACCCAGAAGTCTCCAGGACTCGGCGGTGACTTGCGTGTCGTAGAGCCAGAGTCCATCCAGTTTCAGGCATGCTGCGAGAGCTGATAATTGCTTGTCGGTCGCCTGCGACTTCTCCCAGTAGAGGCTGAGCTCTTCGGGCAGTTGACCTAACGTATCGATACGCGCTGCAGAGGAGATCGGTCCCACGAGACCGAGACCATTAAGGCCTTGCATCTGCGCAAGCGCATCAAGGGACGCTTGATCAAAGAAGCCTTCTACTCCCTGAAGCGACTCCAGTTTTTTCCTGTGAGCCAGAGTATCAAGCTGCTGCTTAGTGAGCCGTCTTGGTCGTCTGAAGACGAGCGACTCAAGATCGTGCGCTTCGATGAGCGTCTGTATTGCCGCGTCAGAGATCTTAGAGGCGTTATCGAAGTCAATCTGAGCGATCTGAGGGATGCGACTAACCAGGAGCACTTCTGCATCGGAAGCGTCCGAAAGAAACCTGCAGCTAATGATCTCTTCGACGCCGAACTGCCATGCGTCGGGTAATCTGTCGCCAACAACGCTTGGCAACCAAACGGGGAGACGCTCGGTCGGGCTACCGCCGAACCCGACGCCACGAGTCAACTCCACGCGGCCCTGAATGTCCAGGGTTTCGATGGCTCATTGAGCTCGATACTCAATCCACACACCCGTTCCCATCCAGCCGCCCAGCAGGATGGCACCACAGACAAGCAACAACAACAATGGGTTCTTCAGCCACGACCAGACCGAAGGCTGTGTTCTGTCGGTGATGGGTGATGTTCCGTCGTTCTGTTGCATGCCGACTGCTTTCGCACAACGCCAAAGTCCGCCGAACCGTCAGTGTGATTTCTGCTTGTCCAGCGGCTTGACCCATTCGTCACGTTCGATTGGCTGGACTCCCTCAACTCCATGCAGACTGACGTAAGGATAACGCGCTACGAACTCGCGAGCGCCTTGTTGAGTCACTCGCGTTCCTCCCACGTGCAGCCATCTCCATTGCTCTCCATCAGTTGCTATGTATAAGAGCTGCAAGCCGGCGTCAGTAATTTCTGTGTCGCGAAGATCCAGATAACGCAGATCTGATAGCGTGTTGAATACATCCATGCTGGCGTCGGTAATCTTGCTGCCCGGCAGAGCCAAGCGATCAAGACTCGCATTATTCCTCAATAGTTCCACTCCGCGGTCTGTGATTGATGAATTCAGAATCTCCAGTTCATTGATCCGTTCGTCTGCTAACTCCGCGAGCCATTCGTCAGTCACCTGCGAGTCGCCGCGCAGGACGATGCGGCCCAATCTGCCTTTTGTGCTGAATTGCTTCATAGCCTCGACGGACAGACCGCGAGTATCAATCTCGACACTGCAGGGGTCGCTGGCGCTGAGCAGTCGCTCTAATGCCTGATCGCTGATCCTGCCTCCTCTTAAGCAGACATCAGACAAAGCACGAACAGCAATCAGGTAATCGATCAGGTGGTCATCAATGTGGGGGCTTTCGAGGTCAAGGCTCTGGAGCGTTCTCGGTGTGAACAGCGGCCAGGATCGGGGCGTGAGTTGAGTCGCACGCAGCGTCAGCCCGTGCAGCGCGGCGCAGGATGTGAGCTCCAGAAACTGGTCATCGGTTAGCCGGGAATCGTGCCAGGTGAGATAATCGAATCGAGCCAGTCGGCTCAGGCTGGAAAGACGGACGGAACTCGTCGCTGGACCATGCAGCGTGACAGACGTCAGCAACGGAATATCGGCAATGGCATCCACAGTTGTCTGATCGAATGGGCCTTCGATGCCCTTCAGCGAGGTAAAGATTTCCTTTTTCGCGAGTGCTGCCAGGTGCTGGTGCGTCAATTTTCTGGGGCGATGGAAGGCCAGCGCCATCAGCTCCTGATGTGTTTCGATCAGATTCAATAATACCTCATCAGAAACTCCGGATGAATCATGAAAATGAACACCCTCAAGTCCTGAAATTCGATTCATCAGGTCCAGCTGCTGGCTGGTTGGAGGTTGATAGAACTCCACATGAATACGGCCCCGAACCCGGACATCGGCGTCCTCCGGCAACATCCAGCCAACTCGCGCCGGAAACCAGATGGGATACCGGTACGGATAGTACCATGAGACGCTGGTACTGACGCCGGGCGTTTTCTCGAGTTCAGTGAGGATCGACTCCCGCCGGTGTTCAATCCACATCCCGATTGCCACCCACAGACAGAGCCCCAGCAGGCTCGCCAGACCGATCATGATCCACGGCTTCGTGATCCAGTCCCGGATTGCTGATCGCCAGGTTCTATTTGGTTCGGGAGACACTTTGCATTCCTGTATCATGCGAAGCTCCGGGAAACCTCGATCTGCTATAATCACTTACTCTGCGTCGGCGATCGTCGTTTCAGGGGCATGACCCAGTCAGGGTGGTCAACGGAGGCTCCTCCTGGGACACCAATCACTTGCGCGTTCGGGCACCATTTGAGAAACGTATCCGCTCCTGCCTTCGTAATCTGTGTGCCTGCTACGTACAATCTGACGTTCGTCTTGCTGTCCACCGGCCTTGCGAAACTCAGCAGGCCGGAATCCGTAATCGCCGTGTATCGCAGATCGACGCAAGACAGCTTAAGTCTGCCGAGCGTCGACAAAGCGGCGTCCGTGATATGACTCTCTGCGAGGCTGAGTTGATCCAGCAACGGTTGATCCGCAAGAGCTGCGACGCCGGCGTCCGTCACTTGTGAAGAATTAATATCAAGTTGACGCAGCTCCAGACGACTTAACTCTGTGAGCCACTCATCCGTGACGTCCGAACCGTCCCGCAACGTGATGCTGCACAACTTTGGCATGCTGGCAAGAGCACGCGCACTGGCAAGGCTAAGCTCGACTGCGTCTAACTGCAGATGACTGAGCTTTGAAGCAGAAGATAGCTCTGCGATCCCCTTATCAGTGATCAGCCCTCCGCTCAAACTGACAGCGCTGAGTTTCGTGTTCTTCGCGAGATAGTGCAGAGTCTCATCGGTGATAGAAGGGCTTTCGAGAGTGAGTGATATCGCGTTGAAACCGGAGAGTAATGGCCAGGACTTGGCTGTCAGGCCAGTCTCCTTGAGACCCAGATGAAAATACTTGCCGAGGCCATCCAACTGCGCAAACTGTTCGTCGGTCAAATTCGAATGCTGCCAGTTAATGCTGCGGGCGCTCGATAGCCCGGTGAGCCCGACCAGGTTGGCAGCGGTCGCAGGGCCATCGAGTGACAGCATCGTCAGAACTTTTATCTGACTGAGGCTGTTGATGGCGTGTTGATCGAAAGGGCCAGCGAGCGTTCCCAGGTGATACAGGTTCTGCTGTTGTGAAAGCGCAGCATACTGGGCCGCGGTTGGCCGGTGCGCAACTTCAAACCACAAGTGCCTGAGATCGTGCGCCACCATGAGTTTGATGAGGCTGGACTCAGAAAGTTCGGATGCGTCATCGAACTTGATCTTCATGATTTCAGGGATGCGATTCACCAGGGCGACGTCAGCATCCGTCGCGCGGCCGAGAAATCGACAATCGATCATAAAGTCTGTCTGGAACTGCAAAGAGTCGGGCAATCTGTGGCCAACGAAGCCTGGCAACCAGTCGGGCAGGCGCCCGGATGATATACATCCCCAGGACGGAGCCAGCTCGACACGTCCTTGATGTTCCAGCATGTCGAGTGCGGCCTGTCGCCGATGCTCCGTCAGCAGGCCCAAGCCGACCCAGCCTCCGACCAGTATCACAATGCTCACAGCCAGCAGCACCCACGGCTGAGCCAGCCAGGCCAGCGCTGCTCGCCGCGGCGGGTCATTCGCATCGGCTATCGGTTCATGATCCTGCATAATGCATCCATCCAGGAAACGAATGCTTCGAACTCCGATAGCGTGTCAGCGGCTCAGCGTCTTTTCCAGTGGCAGAACGCTAGCCCGCATGTCTCACAAGGCCGATGGAGTCGTCGATTTTCGGTAGCCGTT
>CAYLTY010000114.1:0-25167 GCA_964386705.1 uncultured Planctomycetaceae bacterium | reverse complement strand
CCTGCTCGGTGACCGGCCACATCGATTTACGTTGCAGACACAAAAAGGTTGTCCGTTTGCGTGTGAGTTCTGCGGAGCCAGTCGGCTGCTCGGTCGTTTCACGGAAAAGCCAGCCGCGCGAATTCGGGATGAACTGGCTGCGATCACCGCCATTCGGCGGCGGCCTTTGATTGAACTTGCCGACGACAACACCTTCGCCGGATCACGATCGTCTGACGAGTTGCTGCAAGCTCTGTCCGACTCCGGTGCCCGCTGGTTCACGGAAGCCGACTGGCGGATCGGTGAGCGGCCGGACGTATTGCAACGCCTCGCGGAATCCGGTTGTCTGCAAGTGTTGATGGGCATCGAATCCATCGTGTTCCGCTATCCCGGCATGGGGCAGAAGCAGTCGGAACTCGCTCGCATGGTGGATGCAGTTGAAGCCATTCAGGCCGCCGGTGTCGCCGTCAATGCGTGCTTCATTGTGGGCGCCGATGGAGAGACGAGGGAATCGATTGATCGACTTGTCGACTTCATTGAACGCAGTCCGTTTGCTGAGGTGCAATTAACTCTGCAGACGCCCTTTCCCGGCACGGCTCTATATCAACGCCTGCAGCGCGCGGGGCGACTTATTGATAATCGTGACTGGTCCTTCTACACACTGTTTGACGTCACGTATCAGCCCGATCAGATGACCGTCGAGGAACTCGAAGCAGGTTTCAGGTCCGCAGTCAGTCGTGTCTTCAATAACGCCGCCTGCGATCGTCGCGCTGCGATTCGGGAAGAGATCTGGTCGCGCGGATTCAGCAAGAAAGGCTCAGCAACATGTCCGTCATGACCTGGCTGAAATTCCTGCGCGGCGACTCTAAAGCTATTCGCGAGATTGCCAACTGCCCGCAGGCGGTGTGGCTGGGACTGCTGTTCGTCCTCAGTGCCGGCATCCCGCGCGAATACGATGGCGAGGACCTGTTGCGCGAACCGTACTATCTGCTCGTTCCGCTGGTAGCATCGCTGGCGACATCGTTCGCGCTGTACTGGGTTGCCCGGATTCTGGCAGGTTACGTTCCGGCTGCGAATGGTACATCTCCAGCCGGCTATCGCGGTTTCCTCGCGTGCTACTGGATGACCGCGCCCATGGCGTGGATCTATGCCTTGCCCGTCGAACGCTGGAACGCCGAAAGCGGAGCCGCGTTTTTTAATATGTGGTTACTGCTGATTGTGGCCACGTGGCGCGTCGTGCTGATGATTCAAGTTGTCAGAACGCTCTTCGGAGTATCAACTCGGCTGGCAGTGTGCGCAGTGCTCACTTTTTCGTTCTCGGTCTTCGCTCTGCTGACATGGAATATCCGGATGCCCATCTTCTATGTGATGGGCGGGGTTCGCTTGTCGCCAGCAGAGTCGAATCTCTTCGGTGTCTTACTGCTTTCACGCCTGGCCTCCATCGTGGGGTTGCCCATCGTCTGGTCATGGTTCGCCTGGGCTCTCACCTCACGGATGAAAGGCTCGCACGAGTTATCCGGCGATCTCATTCACGAAGCTCTGGAGCCAGAAACATCACCGGCAGCACCGGCAACCGATCAACCAGCAGGTGACGTCAATCGCGGTGTGCCGCGAGTCGCCTTGCCGCTATGGGCGGGGGCTGTGGCCCTCTATTTCGTCGGAGTTCCAATGCTGGCTGCGGCTCAACCGGAACAGCAACTGCGAACTCGAGCGGAAGACCTGTTTCGTGCCGGCGACTTGCGAGCGGCCGTGTTGCTGATGTCCCGGCATCAACAGTCTGACTTCCCACCGCATTGGGAACCGCCGCCACGACTCGCGTTCGGCAAGACCAGGCCGACCACTTGGAGAGTCTTCAAGACTGCCTTGGATGAACGTGCCCCAGAATGGGTCTTGGACGTGACGCGAAATCGCCTGGTCAGAAGCCTCGGACACAGCGAATGGAGTGTCTACGAGTACCTGGACCAAATGGATGGTGTAGACGAGGCGATTGAATTTCTGAAATTCACAGAGACGCTGGGCGAGAAAGATCTCCCTGTTCTTGATGTCGTTCACGGGGCTCAAAGGTACGTTGGCTCCCTTGAGCATCGGAATGCACGATCGGAAAGCGTTCCTGAAGAAACGATCGCGTGGATCAATGAATTCATCACTCGGCACCAGCGGAATAGTGAGTCCGCCGAGCAATCGAGCGAGCAGCTTGAAAGAGAATCCTCGGGCGAGCCCACGTGATAATTGTTCGCAACTTTCCGCCAATGAGTCACTCGGGCAGGCTACGCACAAGTCCAATGGTGGCCCAGGCGGTGCCCCAATAGATGGTGACGACATTCGACGCATCGGGGCGGTTGCGGCTCGGGGCTTTCCAGGAGCCGTCTTTTTCCTGGGTCGTCAGTAGATACTTCTGCGCGCGGTGGATGGCGGGGGTGTCGAGACTTTGGCCAACGATGTTGAGGGCGTAGAGACTCTGACCGGTGACGAGCGGGTGACTGGGCTCGCCCTTCAGCAAAGGCCAGCCGCCGTCGGGGTTTTGTTGGGCGAGGAGTTGCTGCTGCCAGGCTTGGGCCTGCGGTGCTTCGCCGTACTCGCGTTCGACGAGCATGCGCAAGGCCAGCCAGTCGGAGCGCGTGCCGGGCTTACTCTCCTTCAGCCAGTTGAGACCCAGTTCGCGGGTCTTGGCGGCGGCTTCGCGAGTCTCTTGGGGAATGCTTTCCAGTTTCTCCAGCGAGGTCAGGCCGAGGATAATCCACAAGGTATCAACTTCGTCGGCTTCGCGTTCGGGAGCTTTACTGCGAATCTGATTGCCTTCTCTCCACCAGCCCTCGGGCTTCTGCATGGTCCCGATCACTTTGCCAAACAGTGCGTAAGTATCGAGCGCCGTCTGATCCGGAGGCGTCGCACTGCGGCCCATGAGCAGTTGCTGCATCGTCGAGAGAAAGCCGCCGGTATGCGTCTGGGTCTTGGGATGCTTCTGCGTCGAGCACCAGTCCAAAGTCCAGTTGGTCACGTCATCGAGTCGCTGCTGCTCAATTTTGAAACCGCGAGCTTTGGCTTCGTTGTGACTCCAGATCGTGAAAGGCAGTTGATGACAACTGGAACAGATGCGTCCATTCTGTCCGCCGCCCGCCTTTCCGTCGCGCCAGGCTTCGCCGCCCTCCAGCAGGAACGGCAGGCTGCGATCGACGGCGGCCCGAACCTCTTGCACCGTCGGCGGCGCATCACCTTCAGCAACGGCAGGAACATCTCCAACCAACAGCAACGCCAATGTCAGACCAATCATCGACATGCTTGTCCCCTTGATGGAGTTCAGGCCGGCCCCAGATGAGCTAACTGGTTGCACTTCCCTGTTGTAGAGTCACCTTTGCTGTGATCGCCCCTCACCCCCCTACTCCTCTCCCCGAAGGGGCGAGGGGAGATATTCGATACGTACTTCAGCTTGCGAGATTGGCTCGGAAGTCGCAATCGACTCCCCGTGAAAACAAAAAAACCGCGTGTCGGGAAACACGCGGTTCTTAAGGATTAAGAAGTAAGCGGTGAGGCTTACTTCGTAGCCTTTGCGTCACAGTGTTCGAGAGTCATCAGCACGTAAGCGGTGACGATGTTCGGGTCACCTTCATACCAGCGGTCGGTCGCGTTGATCCAACTTCCGTTTGGTTTCTGAGCCTTCGCCAGCACGTCTACCAGTTCCTTGCGCCAGTCGTGCTTCGTGCCTTTGTCGTCTTCAAAGGTATCAGAATCCATCGACGACAACGTCTTGGCGACAGTGTGATAATAATAATACAGACCCTGCAATCCCATGCCCGGGTTTTCAGCCAGCGAGTAGTGCTTGCGCAGCCAGGCTGTCGCAGCTTTGACGCGCGGGTCATCCTTGGTGAGACCGGCGTAGATATAGCTCTTCAAACCAGCATAGGTCATGCTGGCATAGGATCGCAGTCCGCCGTTCTCGTCATTCCCAGCCTGTGAATTACCGCCAGCCGCCGGGGTGTAATAAAAGCCACCATCGTTGACCTTGGCAGCAAACGGAGTGGTGTTGTGTTCGCTTTCCAGATTCTGGCAGCGAGACACGAACTTCAGAGCCTTCTGGAACGCCGGGTCGTCAGACTTAGCTCCAGCGGCTTTCAAGGCGTCCAGGAAGAAGACCGTGTTGGACAGGTCCGGGCGCTGGCTCTTGCCGTAGCCCGCCCCACCATAATTGAAATCTGCAGGCTTCTGGCCTTCAGTTTCGTCCCACTGAATACCACGCAAGTAGTCGCCCGCCTTCTTCACGAGCGCGTCGTACTTGCCGTCCTTGTTGGCGGCGGCGAAGGCCATCAGGGCGATGGCCGTCTCGTAGTTCTTATGATTGGACGTCGGCAGGTAGATACCACCGTCCGCCTGAACCAGACCTTCCAGGAACTTCAGGCCCTTGGCTACGTTCGGGTCGGAGGCGGGCGCACCTGCTCGCAGCAAGCCGGTGGTGCACAAGCCAGTGATACCCGGGACGGTTGGAGTTGTCCAACTTCCGTCAGCCGATTGCGAGACCTTCAGGTACTCGATGCCCTTCTGACGCAAGGCGGCCACGGTCTTCGCGTCGACAGTAGTTTGAGGATCCGCAGCGCGAGCAGCCGACGAGAACACATTCAGTACCGTCGAACCGCCGAAGGTCAGCGCCGCACTCATGCCGAGGAACGCTCGACGACCAAATTGTTTCATTTGCAACATGATGAACAGATCCTTGATGGAAGATGCGGCGTTTTGTTCAACACCGGCAGAATTCACGAGGAACAAAGCCGCACGACGCTCCGCAGGAGGACTCGTCGAAAGGGCAGCTATCGTGACGACCTGATGCTTAAGTTGTAGCCACCCACTGGCGAATCCTCGACCAGCACCGGCGAAAGAATCACCAGCCGGGTGTGAAAAATCGTCCACACGAGCGGCATGCCGTTGCGGCGCTCAGGCTCAGTTATTTGAACTGGACCAACCCCGCTCGCTGCAGTGTGGACTCAGGCCGGGCCGCTGGCCAGCTTTCTTGCCCCACGCATGGCATGGTGCGTACGAAAGAGACCGCCCAGGCGGCTCCTCGGCGCGGCGGAGCGGAAACCAGTTCCGCGACCGGAATCGCGACTTCCAGCCGCCAGTGATCAGCGTCACCCGCCACGGCCACGAACAGCTTCGGGTTCCAGGTGGAGTCCTCCCAACAGGACTCGGACACATGCCCGCGCTGATCGATCTGAATGGTGTAACTTGTCGCGTAGTCACGATTCACGTCCAGATTGATCGCCAGTCGATCAAAACCCGTAAGGTCAGCGTCATGCTGACGGCCCTTGTATTGCGGACCATCCTGAGGACCATCCGGCGAACGCGGCAGGCTGGCGGCGACGTACAGGAACTGGTCGTCGCCGGACATCAGGATGAACGGGTAGCTGCCATTGAACTCAGCGAGTGCGTCGTCAGTGGACGTCAGCCGCATCTCTTTGGCGCCCTGCCAGCATTCGTCGCCGAGCACGCCATCCAGCATCGGACGAGCGTTTGTTAACTGGCATGTTCCAAAGACCTGCGGAGCGTCCGGGGTCGGTTGAGCCAACCACAGCTCGCCCGCCGCGAGTTCGTTCAGCGGCGAAGTGGAATTGGAGGTTGTCTGGATCAATTTGCGGATCAGTGAATCCGAGAGCTGATGACTGCCCGCGCGCCGCAAAGCGGATGCCAGCGGCAACTGCACCTGCGGAGTCGCGAAGAGCTGCCCATGCCGCTGCCGTATCACACGTGTCAGATGCACGGCTTGATGCAACCACGCCTGTTCGGTAGCGGAACGCCATTGATTTGCGTCCTGCGACGGCAGATTGCCGAGGTTGACCAACTCGCCTGCGGCTTCTCGTTTCAAACGCAGCGGATCGTCCTGCGGCTGACCAAGCGATTCTGCCAGCTTCTGCAGTCGTCCAAGATACGCCGAGCGATCGACCGTCTCACGTCGAGCCGTCAGCGAAACCTTGCGACCGCGCTGCCAGGACATTTCCTCGCTGCTCCAGAAACGGAGCAACCACAACATCGCTTCAGCGGCGATTGGTTCGTCGCGGTAGAAGTCGACGAGTTCAATCATCGTCGCTTCGGCGAGATCCCATTGGGCTCGTCGTCGATAGTCATCCGCCAGTCGGGACAACTGCAGCGCGGCATCAGCCTTCGACAGCTTTCTCGTGAAGTTGCGCAACTCGGCGATCATCTGCGCGGCCCGCTGCGGGTCATCCAATGTCTGATCGACGATGCCTCGAAAGTTGCGTTGCTGAGTCGCCTGCTCGCGCCGTTGATCCAGCGAGCGCTCGTCAATCGCGATCTGCGGACGCCGCGCATCGGAACCTGGCCCGATGGCTAAGCCACCCCAGAACTCGCGTGCGGAAGCCAACTGAAACTTCGCTTCTGTTTCGTCCATAGCCGCTGCAAAGACTTCGCGGCGCGGCGCCTGACCCACCGTCGGAAAGAGCATCCCGCGCGCAGATCCAGCCAGTTGTTCGACCGTCGTGCCGACGCTGGGGAGTAGTTCGAACGGCTCAATGTTGATGCGGCCTGAGTCAATCGCGTTGATCTGCCGGAAGACGCGTTCCACTTTCCACGCGGGCAGACCGCCAAGCTGCTGATGCTCGACATAGCGCGTCGGATCAGCGGCTTCGACGATCGCGCGCTGCACGGCATCCACAACCAGCCGACCGGCTGCATCTTGAGGTTGAGGTTCGTCAATCACCACGACACTCGGACGCCACTGCCGCAGTTCGGCAACGAGGCTCGAAACCACAACTTCAACCAGTCGACCTTCCGTGTACTTCTGCCATTCCGCTGTGAGCTGATCCAGATTGCGATCCACTTCCGGCAACGCGATCGGCAATCGCCAACCAAGCGACAGTGCATTGCCACCGACAGTGATTACGGCGTCCTGAGCACGCCGCTCAAAGGGACCGACCGCATCGCGTTCGCCTGTCGAGGACCACTTCGGTAGCACCAGTGCGACGCTGCGAAAACCTTGATCGCCCGAGTATTTCGCCAACGCCCCGAAAGGGAGTCGGTTTGGTCGAGCATGAATCGACAGCAAGGCTGCGCGACGCGCGCCGGCTCGAGCAGTTACCCACGTTGCACCGCCATCGACCGTGCGCAGAATGGTGCCAAACGCGCCGACCGCCCAGCCGGTGTCATCCGACGAAAAATTTATGGCATGCAACGGCGTCGTCTGCCCCGTCGTCTGCTGCTGCCAGGACTGGCCATCGTCGCTCGAATGCCAGATACATCCGCCGGGGCTGCCGCTGATCCAGACCTTCGATTTGCGCGCGGCGACGGTTTGAAAGTCGGCAAAGCGATTCAATTCGTCAGGCAGCGCCTGCGTTGGACTTTGCCACGAGACACCACCGTTAATGGTCTTCAAGACAAGACCGCCATCGCCGACCGCCCAGCCGTTCAAGGGATCGACCATGTCGACCTTGCGCATCGAGCGGAAGCTGCTGCGCGAACTGCGAGGAGTCGCCACGGCACCATCGGCGACCGGTACAATACGGCCGCGATCACCGACCACCACGCCGCTCTCCAGACCAGCAAAGTCAGCGGCTAGCCAGCCCGCCGATTGAGAACCCGCGACGGGCTGCCAGGTCTCGCCGCCATCGCTCGTCATCAAAACGCCGGTTGGAAACTGACTTGTCGCTTCACCGACTGCGACGCCTTCGTCTGTTCCAAAGAACTTCACGTAGTACAGCGGCGGTAACGGGACAGGACACTCTTCCCAGCTCTTACCACCGTCGCTGGTCTTGAGCAGCACGCCCATGCCAATGCCGGTGAAAGGCTGAGTCGTCCGACCGGCAATCCAGCCAATCCGATTCGTCAGGAAGCAGATCGAACGCAGTGAAGCCTGAGTGGGCGTCGGCAGGAACGACCATGTCTGGCCGCCGTCCTGAGACTGCCAGACGGTGCCATGATCACCGCAAGCCCAGCCGGACTTGGAACCGACGAATTGCACGGCGTGCAGAGCCGCGTCGTCCTGCCAGGGGTGCACCGCCACCTGTCGCGCGGCTGACGACGCAGTCACCGGCTTTGTCTGAGCAGCCAACGGCGCTGCCAGCAGACTGACCAGCAGCCAGGTTAAGAGTGCAAAGTGCTTGGCAAACATGGGCCTCAGTCCGCTGCGGGTTGACGGTTCCGGCGATACCGCTGCATGGCGACCGGCTCCACCGGCGTCTTCACAGGGACCGATTTCGCAGCCGGGCGAACACCCAGCGACGTACGCTGCACCTGATGATCCAGCTCGCCGGTGAGGTCCGAGACGAACTTCTCGCTGGCGCGATGAATGATCACGACGCGACTGGCTCCGTTCGGCAGCTTGGGGTCGCGAATGATGCACACGACCTCGGCGCCCTTCGCGGCATCCAGCGTTTCGGCCAGCGAGTCGATGCTCGGGCCAGCAACGACCGAATCCGGTCCGCGACGCGAGTTGTCAGCAAGGCTGCTGCGCTTAGGGGCAGGAGCAGGTCCAAGCTGATCAGAGGCATCAGCGAAGATGTCTTCTTCCCGGAGAGCAGAGGTCCGTTGCGGTCTGCGCTGGGCAGCTTCGGGCTCGAATGCTGGCAGGCTTTCGACTTTGTCATCGGCAAGCTCATCGCCAGCAACTTCTTCCGCATCACCTGAGAAATCAGGACGCGTCGAACCGACCGAGATCGGATTGAAGTCAGGCAGCTTGGGAGCCTTTGAGTTCGTGGCCAACGTGGCTTTGGCATTGTTGTCGCTGCCGCGACGATACAGGTGGGTAAGACCGCACTGATCGAGCAGCCCATGAATGGTCTTCAATCCCATGTAGAGACCGCGACGACCATTCGGATCGGCCAGAATACAGACACCGACCACCTGGCAATCGGTCGTGAACAACCCACCGCCCGAACGACCTTGAACCGGCGTGCTGGTGCATTCGACGATGTCTTCCTGATAGCCCGTCGTCTTGGTGACGATGTGCTGCAGCTTGGTTGGAGGATCACCGCCGCCGCACCCGGCGCTGAAGACGTGATCTCCGTTCTGCACGGGTGCCGTTGCTACTCGAGCGATCGGCAGCAGCCCGTCGGACTTAATCGAGATCAGACCGATGTCCTTCTTTAGATCAAACCGGATCAAGCTGCCTTCGAAACGCTGATACTTCTCACCGCTGAAGACATCGACCTCGATGCGTCCCTGCTGGTCGAAGTGCCGGAAGATGTGCCCGCAGGTCAGCACGTGTGCCTGACCGGGTTCACTCGAAATGATCGTGCCCGAGCCGAAGTCCATGCCCTTCGAATCGGTCACCCGGATACGAGTCACCACCTGCATCGGATCAATGGCGTAAACCTGTTGATCAGACGCCGTGACGTTGGCTCGAATCACCGGAGCGGCGGCTGTCGTTCCTGAAGCTGGCCGACTGGCGAGTGGATTCAGAGCCTTGATGCCGTTGCCGATCGTCGCCGCGACGCTGTTGTTTGTAGCGGGTGTCGCAACAAGTATTGGTTTGGGAGTGGTAACTGGCTCAGCCTTCTCGGGGATCGAGGCGGCCATCCGCCGCAATTGATCTTCGCTAAGTGTGCCTGAATAGCGTTCGCGCTCCTGGCCATTCACGATGAGGATGAAAGTCGGTACGCCGGTGATGTTAAAGCGATTGGCCAGAGCCTTTTCGCGATCGAAGTCCACCTTGCGGATCGCATATCCCTGCTGTTGCAGACGACTGACGATCGGGGACATCTGCTGGCACGGCCCGCACCAGGTTGCGGTGAAGTTTAGCACTACACCGTCCGGTGTGCCGCCGATTGAGGCCATCAACAAAGCCATTGTCGCCAATGTGCTCATGCCACGCTCCGTCCTTGGAGAATCTGCCTCGACACGTCATGTGCGAGGTTGCTGTCGTTGCAATTTTTACAAAGCCGCGTTGGAGAACTTACAATTCCTGCAGACGCGACCTCGAAAAAACAAGTGTGTCGAACTTCAGCCCGTCCGACCTGTGGTTAACACGCAAGGCACATGCCACAAAACGGCGCCGATGCGATGCGTCAGCAACAGCTCCCGCCGGGGCTGCAACAACTGCCGTCCGGAACGAGTGTCAGCGACAGGTCACCCGCTTTGGTTTCGTGCGGGTCCCGCACCGCGCTGGCGTGGCAAGAGAACGCCGGGGCCATCTCCAGCGGAACCGGGGTGGCGGGAGGCACGAGAATCATGTGCTCGGCGTATGGGCTGCGGCTGTAGATCTGGAACGTCTTGTCACAGACCGCCATGCGTTGGCCGCGAAACAGCTTGTGGCCATCGTCATCGACGACCATCTTCCACGGCCCCTTATAGATCACCGCCTGCCGGGCATCTAAACAGGCCCCCTGCTTGCCCTTCCAGGCGCGCACGGTCAGCGAGCGGAATTCGATGCCGTTCACTGTGGTGTGTGGTTTGGTCTGACGATGCAGAATCTCGATGCCATAGAAACCAGCGTCCTCAAAGGCATCGAGCAGCAAATCCTCACGCAGAGCGTTCGCTAGCCGCACGCTTTGCAACTGCGAATTCTGGCGATGCGAATCGGCGAGGTCTTCATCGCTGGCGATGTCGTTGAGGATGACTTGTCCGCCGCGCCGGAGGACTCGGAACAGTTCGGCGAAGAACTGATTGCGTTCTGCAGCCGAGATCAGACTCAGCACATCGCTCGCGATGACGACATCAATACTGTCACTCGCCACCAACGGCGACTCATCACGCAACCGTTGGGCAAAAGCTTCGGCCTTCTGCCAATCCGCGCTGGTCCGCACAGGATGCTCGGCGAGATAATTCTCAAAGCGAGCAAGATCGAGCAGCAGGTCGTGAACTCGTCCTGAGGATGGGTTGACGGCAATCACTCGCCCCGTCATTCCGACAGCCTGCTCCGCGCGGGTGCGAGTTTCCTGATCCGCCTCGCCCAGCAGCAGCACGCTGACGCCTGCTCTCAGATGCTGGACGAAGTCTGGTCTGACTTCTGGCGCAGCGTCATCCGCAGAGACCACCGTCAGGGACAGCGTCGCCACATCAATTCCGCAGCCAGATGAGCCGCAGCAGTCAGTGGTCGCGGTGCTCTCGCCATCACCAGTAGCGTGTTCGATCGTCATAGAAGTTCCACAGTTGAAGATCAGCAAAGCGATGGTGTGATCTACTTCGCGGGTTGGGTAAAGAGCGCCTCGCGCATGCCGGGAACCGGTTGTTTGGTCTGAGGATCCCAATAACGGAACCCGGCCTTCCAGTCCCAGATGGCCCACGCGATGCCGGCGCGATCCAGCGACGTGCGGAACTCGCGATAGAACCGGACGCGCGATTCCACATCCGCCTTGTCGTAGCACCCGAACTCACCGAAATGCACCGGGCGGCCGTAGTAATCGGACCATTCTTTCGCATCCGTAATCTGCGACTGAAACGCTCGCGAGCTGCTCGGGTTCTGATCTGTCGGCAGCGTGTTGTAGCGCCGGATCCAGTCCAGCACGTAAGGCTTGACATTCAAACTGGCGTCCGGCACCAGCGGCTTGTCCGGCGGTCCGGGGAAACGAATACCGGTGACCTTCGTGTCGTCGCCCGACCAGTGAGCTCCCTGATGAGTGAAATAGAACGGCTCATAGCAGTGCAGCGTGACGATCAGGTTCTGGTCATCGGCTGGTAGTTTAAGGTTCGGCAGTTCCTGCACGCTGTTCCAACGACCGGTGGCGACAAAGATCGTGCGCTGCGGGTTACTCTTGCGGATGAGTTTAATCGCTTCTGCGAAGATCGGATTCAGCACGTCCGTCGTCGCGGCGTCTTTGGGCTCGTTGAGCAGTTCAAAAGCCACCAGATCCGGCTGAGACGCATAGTGCTCGGCGATCTGCTGCCACAGCTTCAGAAAGTGCTCGCGGTGCTTCGCCGGATCTGATGTGAAGTCATCGTAGTGATGAATGTCGATGATGAGCCCCAGCTTCTGACTCACCGCCGCGCTAACAAGTTCATCAACCGTGCTGAAGATTTCTTTGGAAAGAGTGAACTCGGGGCCGCTCGCATTGTGGTGCCACGCAATCGGCAGGCGCACATGATCGAAGCCCTCTGCCTTGGCCAAACGAAAATCTTCTGGAGTGCACTTCGCTCCCCAGTCCTGCCCCTTCGGAGCTTCCAGGTAGTTGCCGAAGTTGGTGCCCTTCGCGAAACGCTTCACCGCTTTATGTGCCGGAGTGTCGCGACTGGTGATGCGCGGCATCTCGCTGAAGTCAGGAGGGACAGCCGCTCGCACGGACAGTTTGATCTGCACCGACTTGCCGCCGGTGACTTTCAGGTTGGTCGTCAGAGCCGCGTTGTGCCAGGTGCGAGCGAGGCGTTGTCCCTCGACAGCCTGCGTCTCAGAGGATGAGGAAACAATCTCAACTCCGCCCGCCCAGCCAGTCGCGGTCTTGCCAGACCCGTTCTCGAAGCTGCCGTTTTCCAGAGTGGCTCCGGTGACTTCGATCGCATCCCACAACACGTCCTGCCGGAAGATCACGCCTTTGGATGCTTCTTCCCACGGTCCCATCAGCGACAGCGAAACTGTACCACTGCTGACCGGAGTAAACTTCACCGCCCACGTCCGCCAGCCGCGATGCGTCACGCTGCCGTTCAACGTGAAGCCAGCGGCCTGCTGGTTGGCGGGCAACCAGTTCATGCGGTCCATGCGGACGTTGCCTTGCTCGACGGCTCCGTCACGCAGTTCGCCGACAGCCTGATCCGCTTTCAGATCGAAGCGACCGCCCGAGGCCATCTTCCACGGATGATCCGCCGCGATACTGGTTGCGAGGTCGCTCCAACCAATCGCCAGCACAACACAAATTGAGACGATGAAGCGTGGCATGAGATCTCCTTGAGACAGGAGTGAGTTTTCTTTCGAGCTGCAGAATCTCGACCGCCGTCGCGGGAGCGCCGCGACACGTTCTACGCAATTCGACGCCAGCCGCCGAGTTACCTGCTGACCGGGGCACTTCAGGCTGAAGTGTGTTAGCGTTCGAATTGATTCCTTAAGTAGGCCGGACAATCCTGTCCGGCGGCGGACAGGATTGTCCGCCCTACATCAGTCTCGATCAACCACCAGCCATTTTTTGCGCGAGGCTTGTTGCGATGCGCGGTCTCTTGATCCTGAGCGTGTTGGTAATTTCCGGGTGGCTGATCAGTTCGTCGAACGCACCGGCGGCCGAGCGGCCCAACATTCTGTTCATCGCGATCGATGATCAGAACGACTGGATTGGGTGCCTTGGCGGGCATCCTCAGGTGAAGACGCCTCATATTGATCAACTGGCGTCGCGAGGTACGCTCTTCACGAATGCGCATTGCCAGGCACCGCTTTGCAACCCATCGCGCACCAGCCTGCTGACGGGACTGCGGCCATCGACGACGGGCATCTACGGACTGGCCCCGTGGTTCCGTAATGTTGAACCATTCCGGGAGCACGTCACGTTGCCGCAGCATCTGGCGAAGAATGGCTATCGCAATCTGACGACCGGCAAGATCTTTCACGGCAACTACGGTCGCGGAAAGAACGACACCGAGTTTCACGTGCTTGGCCCCGGTTCCGGCGTTGGTGCGCGGCCGGCCAAGCCGTTGGTGCAAACGCCGAGCAAGCATCCGCTGGTGGATTGGGGCACGTTCCCGCATCGCGACGAAAACAAGGGCGATTGGCAGATCACCAGTTGGGCCGTCGAGCAGCTCAAGGAGCAGAAGCAGGAACCGTTCTTTCTCTCAGTGGGCTACTTCCTGCCGCATGTGCCGTGCTATGCAACTCAGAAGTGGTTTGATCTCTATCCCGAAAACTCGGTCCTGCTGCCTCCCATCAAACCCAACGACCGTGCCGACACGCCGAGATTCTCCTGGTACCTGCACTGGAAGTTGCCCGAGCCGCGTTTGAAGTTTCTGGAAGAGCAGCAGCAGACGAAGAATCTGGTACGGTCGTACCTGGCCTGCATCAGCTTTGTGGACAGTCAGGTCGGGCGGCTGCTGGAAGCTCTGGATCGCAGCCCGTTCGCGAAGAACACCATTATTGTGTTGTGGTCTGATCACGGCTGGCATCTGGGCGAGAAACAGATCACCGGCAAGAACACTCTGTGGGACCGATCCACGCGAGTACCACTGATCTTCGCCGGTCCCGGCGTTGCCGTGGGGGCGAAGTGCTCACGTCCGGCGGAACTTCTGGATCTCTACCCAACTCTGGCAGAACTGTGTGATCTGCCAGCGCCTGCGGGCGTTGAGGGACACAGTCTCGTCTCTCAATTGCGAGATGCCCAGGCGCCGCGTGAATGGCCCGCGATCACAACTCACAACCACGACAATCACGGCATCCGCACGGAAGACTGGCGTTACATCCGTTATGCGGACGGCTCGGAAGAACTCTACGACATGCGAAATGATCCCAATGAGTGGACGAACCTCGCGAATGATCCCAAGCACGCGACCACGAAAGCCGCTCTACGCCGTTGGTTACCGGCGAAGAGCGCCCCGCCCGCTCCGGGCAGCCAGCAGCGGATTCTGACTTACATCGACGGCAAGGCTGTTTGGGAGAACCAACCCATCGGACCGAATGACCCGATTCCCGAGGTTGAAGACTGAAATGAGCCCGCTGCGCGTCTTGGCGATTGCCTGATCGGCCACGGTGATTCATCCACTGGGACAACTCTGTGATGCGTATTCTCTACGTGCTTTCTCACAAAGTCGCCCCAAAGCAATTCGGACACGTTTGTCCCGATCGATTTTGTGTCGGAGGGTTAAACCATGACTTACCAGGACACGATCTCCATGACGCCTGAAGCCCGCAGCGTTTATGGGGCTCATGAAATGGAGCGGCTGCCGGACACCCACAGCCTGCTCTTAGGATATATTGCGTGGGTTTTCGGGTTCATCGGGCTGCATCGGTTCTACTACGGGAAGCCGCTGACCGGCCTGCTGTGGGCGGTTACTGGCGGTCTGTTGTTAGTGGGCTGGGCAATCGACCTCTTTCTGATCCCCGGCATGCAGGACGAGGCCAAAACCCGTTACCAATCCGGACCGACTGACTATTCGGTGGCTTGGATTCTCTACGCAGCCCTTGGCATCTTTGGCGCCCATCGCTTTTACATGCGAAAGTGGGTCACCGGCATCATCTACCTGTGTACCGCCGGACTCTGCGGACTTGGACTGATCTATGATCTCTTCACGCTGAATGCACAGGTGAGTGAGGTCAATACGAACGACCTGAACGCATACGACTACTAATGCGCTGCCACTGCGATTTTGGGGGTACGACGGACTTTCAGTCCGTCGGCAAAGACTGGCTGCGACGGACTGGAAGTCCGTCGTACAGATTCAGTTCGGTGCCGCAGCTTTGCCAGCGCCCAATTTCTGCACTGCCGAAGCCAGTGGCACTCAAAGAATCCTATCCCGACCCCCGACTGGCATATTGATTGCTGGTTCCGGTCGGTTATTCTCATGTCCGACTTGCGAAGCACATTTTCACTAGATTTGTGCTCGGGACGCCGCGTCGCTTAACCGACATACAACGGGCTGACGCGAATGGCGCCTGATTCTTTCGGCGAGGTGGATCATGAGTTTGGAGCAGAGCCGGCTGGAACTGCCTGATTCGTTGCAAACGCAGTTGCTCGAATTCCGCCGCAAAGTCTGGACGATCAAGTCCATCGAAGCCGTTTGCGGAGCACTCTTTGGCCTGTTCGTCGCCTTTCTGGTGACGTTTGGCCTGGACCGCGTCTGGGATACACCGGCTGCCGTGCGCACCGCCATTTTCTTCGGAGCGATGCTCGGCTGCGCGATGGTTCCGCTGGCACTGCATCGGTGGGTCTGGAGACAACGACAACTGGAACAGTTGGCCCGCCTGCTGGCTCGGCGCCATCCGAGCGTCGGCGATCAACTGCTGGGTATCATCGAACTGGTCCGCAATGAAGATGAGCAAGCTCGCTCGCTCACCTTGTGCCAGGCAGCCGTCAAGCAGGTGGCGGAGGTCGCCGCCAAGCGTGACTTCAATGACTCGGTCCCCAATCCGAAGCACCGTCGCCGCGCCGTCCTGGCGAGCACCGGCTTCATCGTCGCGGTTGTTCTCTTAATTGCCGTGCCCGACGCCGCCACCAACGCCTGGGCTCGCTTGTTCAAGCCTTGGGGCGACACCCCGCGCTACACCTTTGCCGCGATCGACAGCTTGCCCGAGAAGCTGATCGTCCCGCACGGCGAACCCTTCACGTTCCGCGTCAACCTGGTGAAGAACTCAGCTTGGAGACCGCAGGACGGCGAAGTTCAACTCGGAAGTCAGCAGCCCGTAACGGCTCAACTGAAGGACACTGAATACGCCTTTGAACTGCCCGCGCAGATCGACAACGGCGAATTGACGATTCGTATCGGCGACTTCCATCAGAAGCTGCGAGTCGAGCCAACCCTGCGCCCTGAACTGACCGGCTTGGCCGCCAACGTAAAACTACCGTCGTACCTCGAACGCAAGCAGGACCAGAAAAAGGACGTGCGCGGCGGCGTGATTACCCTGGTCAAAGGGAGCAACGCTGAGTTCGTCGCCACCGTCAGCCGCGAACTGGCTTCCGCCCAAGTCGACGGCACCTCTAGTCAGCCGACCGGAGCGACCGTCGCCAGCCCCCGCGCCAGCTTCGATGGCTCGCGCAAGATTGAATTCCAGTGGAAGGACCAGTTCGGTCTGGCAGGCAAAGAACCATTTACACTGACGGTCAACTCAAAGGACGACGAAGCACCGTCCATTTCCGCTGAAGAGTTGCCACGTCAAAAGGTAATTTTGGATTCCGAGCAGCTTAGCTTCAAGGTCCGCGCCGCAGACGACTTCGGCGTGAAGCGAGTCGGCCTCGATTGGGAAGGCGTCGACAAGACTACTGTCTCCAAGCCCGCCAAGGGCGAACGAGTGCTCGCTGCCGGTGACCCCGAAAAAGAACTGCTGGAACTAGCCGGAACGTTCTCCGCCGTGACATTGGGCATTGAACCACAGCCCGTGCAGATGCGGCTGTTCGTCGAAGACTATCTGCCCGGTCGCGAGCGAGTGTATTCGACGCCGTACCTCTTCTATGTGCTCAACAAAGAACAGCACGCCATCTGGATTACGGAGCAACTCAGCAAGTGGCACCGCCAGTCGCTGGAAGTTCGCGACAAGGAAATGGCGCTGCACGAAACCAACAAGCAGCTTCGCGGCATGTCCTCCGAAGAGCTGGATCAGCCCGAAAATCGCAAGCGTCTGGAATCTCAGGCAGCAGCCGAACGCGCTAACGGCCGCCGATTAACGGGACTGGTCGGTCAGGGCGAGGAGCTGGTTCGTCAGGCGATGAAGAATCCAGACTTCGGCGTGGGGCACATCGAGAAGTGGGCCGAGATGCTACAGATCATGAAAGACATCTCCGGCAACCGCATGCCTTCCGTCGCGGAACTGCTGAAGCAGGCCGCTCAAACTCAAGTGGCTGGTACGCCGAAGGACGCTCAGAAGAACCGTCAGGCGGGCCAGAACAAGATGGGCATGCAACCCGGTGCCCCCGGTGAAAAGAAGGAAGGCGAACCGAAGAAGCCGAACGCCGTTCCGACCATCGCCGATGTGGAATCGACGCAACATAAGGACAAAGCCGACGGCAAAGTACCGCCGCCCAAGGAGAGTAAAAGCAATCCTCGTCTGACGCTGCCCACCACGCAGCTGGCTGGTGGTGGCCAGAAGAAGCAGGACGACAAGAAGGAAGAGCCGCAAGCTGAGAAGGTCGAAGAAGCCGTTGAAAAGCAGCGTGACCTGCTGGCCGAGTTCGACAAGATCGCTGATGAGCTGAACCGCGTGCTGGCCAATCTCGAAGGCAGCACGCTGGTCAAGCGGCTCAAAGCGGCTTCACGGCTGCAATACAAGATCGCCGGTCGGTTGGGCGATCAGGTCAACGAAGTCTTCGGCGCCGCGACTTTCAGTCCGAAAGAAGCGACATCCAAGCTGTTCACCGAACTGTCCACCGAAGAATCGAAGAGCAGCCACGACGTTTCGACGATCATGGACGACATGCAGGCGTACTTTGAACGCCGCCGCATGCAGCAGTTCAAGTCCGTGCTCGACGAGATGCGAAAGGTCGACGCCGTCGGCAGCCTGCGACAGTTGGGCGACGACCTGAAGAAAGAAAATGGGCTGTCGATCGCTCAGGCCGAGTACTGGTCAGACACGCTCGACCGCTGGGCTGAGGACCTGGTTGATCCGTCCAAGTGCGGCGCGTGCCCTGGTTGCAAGTCGCGTGACAGCCTGCCGCCGTCCATCGTGCTGGAAGTTCTACAGGTGCTCGAAGCCGAAATCGCGCTGCGTGAAGAAACTCGCGTGACCGAGCAGGCTAAGGCTGCGGAGACTCAGGAAGCGTATTCCAAGAAGGCTCTGGCCTTGTCCAAGACTCAGGACGACCTTGCCATCCGCATTGAAAAGGTCGTCGAACGCATAAAGGAACTACCCGAAGCCGAGAAGAACTTCGCCAAAGAACTTGCTCTGATGGGACAGGTTGGCGACGTGATGGACGAAGCGACGGAGATCCTCGCCAAGCCCAACACGGCGAGCCCGGCGATTGCCGCTGAAACGGAAGCGATCGAACTGCTGTTGAAGTCGAAACGCTTTAATCCCAAGGGTGGCGGCGGCGGCGGAGATTCACCCGGCGGCGGTGGTGGCGGCACAACGACTGACGCCGCACTGGCTCTGCTGGGCTCTGGTCTGAATGAGAAGGAAGTCAAAGAAGACCACGCCGTGCAGCAGTCCTCCGGCACGACCGGCCCCGTACTCCCCGAAGAGTTCCGAGCTGGCCTCGACGAATACTTCAACCGCCTCGAAAAGGGTGCGAAGAAGTAAGCCGAGGATTGCCAATTCAGAACTCATCAAACCGTCCTGCAGGTTGCCTGCCGGACGGTTTTTCTTTGCGCGGACTCGACCGGCTCAAGGCCTTCTTCGCCACTCGAAAACATTCGCACCGCGTAACCCCAGACTGCCCGCCACCTCTGAAGAATGCATAAAACAGCTTGCTTTTGAGGCAAAACAACGAAGCTGTAATTCTTGCAAGCTATGCCCGCTGTCGGCGGTTTGATGTCGGGACTTGAATGAAACTCAAGAATCCGTTGTCAAATTTGCAATCCCGAGGCATTGCGAGAGAACAAGGTGTTGCCGGAAAAATCGGGTGGCCCGTACATATCCCCCACGCTCGACGCACGCAGCAAACAGCCGCTCGCGACTGTGAAATTGCAAGCTTCGCAGCTCATTCCGACAGTTCGCAAACAGTGGTGAAATGACTCTCCTCAAGGCCGTTCGGCTCGCCATTTCAAAACTGATTGCAAAACCTCTTGCCAGCCATCTGACATCTGTCTGAACGACGCGCAGTCAACAGCAAATCGTTATCGCGGCGGGATCACCCCTCAGAGCTGTTCCGATGATTGGTCCCAATCATCAAGCTCGATTCCGGCCACACCAGTTCGTCAGACCCGCCTCATCACGGCACGTCTTTGTGATCTCCTCTCATTGAAGGTTAGGAAGGATCCTCATGTTCCCACACTTCCGCTGCGCTCTCCGTGCGCTTGCAGGTGCCTCAGTTGTGGCATCCGCGACAGCGGCCCTGGCGCAATGGGGGCCGAGCTCTTCCTGCGGTTGCTCCTCTCCTGCACCGCGTCCCGTCGCTTATGCCCCTGTCTCCTCATGCAACTCTTGCCGGCCCGCCATGCAGGCGATTCCGGTGACTCAGCAGTGCTTCCAGCAGGTGGCCGTGACTGAGTATCAGCAGACTCGTGAACGAGTTCGTCGTCCGGTCACTGAGGTGGCTTATGTCGACGAGCCCTGCACGACCTACCGCCCCGTTGTCGAAACCCGCACGGTCGATGTGCCGGTAACGAGCTATCAGGACGTCGTCGAATACCAGACGGTCCAGAAGCAGTCGGGCCACTGGGTCACGAACTATCATTGCAATAAGAAGGTCTCGGCCTGCGAGTACGATCCTCGCAACGACGTCTTCGGCTTCATGAACCGCTCGGCCTATTCGGTCCGCAAGGCGTTCACGCCAAACATGGTCGCGAGCCGCGAATGGGTGCCACAAACTTGCGTTTCGCAAGTGCCGGTCACTCGCAAAGTTGCTCAGACCTGTGTGCAGAAGCAGTCTTATCAAGTCACCAAGTACGTGCCCGAGACCACCACTCGCAAAGTGGCGATCAATAAGGTGCGTTGGGAAGAGCACGAAGTCGTTGCTCTGAAGCCGATCACGGTCATGAAGACGGTTTCGACCGGAACTCAGACCGCCTGGACCTACGCTCCTGCCGGAGCAACGGTCATCAGCTCGGCTCCGATGGCTCCAAGCTCACGCTTGAGTCTCGCTCCGACCGCTGATCCGATCAGCTCGCGATCCAGCAGCACGCCTACCCGAGCCGCGAACCGCGCGTCTGACGATGCGTTCGATGATCGTCCTGTGACACCGGTTCGTCCGCGTGAAGCAGCTCCTCGCAGCGGTTCACTCGACAGCTCGTCGAGTCGTGAATTCGGTCACCGCGACACGAAGTCTCTGTTCGTGCCCGTCGGTCCCAGCTCGAAGCAGGCCAGCGCGATCGCTCGCGTCGGCGGATGGCGAGCCACCAACACCGCGACTGCTTCTGAAGATCGCACTCCTCTGCTGTTGCCCGCCGCAACGGCGATTGCCTCGACTCGCTAGTTCTGCAGCTTGAGAGGTCTCCCCTCCTCCACCTTAAGACCTCTGCTTTCGGTTACCCCTCCCGCGGCTGTCTCCCAGTCGCAAACCCTTGAAGAGTCTCTCTCTTCGCCTGTCTCGTCTCCCTTCCTCCCTCCCTTGCGTGTCCCGCGAGCCCAGTCCCTCCCACTGGGCTCGCGGGAGTCTCCCTCCCCTCAGGCACCGGCTTCAGCCCGGTGCCTTTTTCTTTTTTGTACGTTGATTCTTTGCAACGCTCGAAACGAATCCTGCGGTTTGGCAATCCCGCGAACTAAGCTGAGTGCAGCATGGCCACGCGAATTCTGCTGCTGCCCGGAATGACTCCGAACGATGATCTCTTTCGGAATGTGCAACCCCTGTTGCCAGACGCTCAGGTCATCGACTGGATTGCTCCTAAGTCACGTGAACCGTTGACGGACTACGCTGCGCGGCTGGCGAACTCACTCGATCAGACGGAGCCGTGCATCGTCGCTGGCGTCTCTTTTGGCGGAATCGTTGCTCAAGAGTTGGCTTGGCGTATGCCGGTGCGGGCCTGTGTGTTGATCTCCAGTATCCGCCATCCGCGCGAACTACCGCCGTGGTTCCGCATGCTCAGAATCATTCCGGGCAGCAGCATCGAACTCGGTTTGCGCGGCATAGGAACGTTCGCTGACCGGGTACCTCGCAAGGTGCGGACGGCCTCGACAGTCCGGCTGCGGAAGCTGAACGGTTCGTCCGGCGCGTGGTACCGCTGGGCAGCATCCGCCGTGTTGAGTTGGCGGCCGAGTAACCGGCCGCTCCCATTTCGTCTGCTCCAACTTCACGGAGATCTCGACGAAACATTTCCGATTCGGTTTCTCTCGCCCGATCGGGTTGTTGCCGGAGGAGGTCACACGCTGCCGGTGTCACACCCGCGTGAAGTCGCCGAATTCATGAAGACGGCCTGCGACAACTATCTGCCCGGAAGTTGATTTGCCGGCGCTACCCACGTTGCCGAGGGACCACTTCTCCGAGACACTCTGCGCACGCTGATTTCAGCAACCGCGCCGTAAATTTTCCGCCGGAGTCTCGGAGTCCCGCCTCATGCTGCCCGCCTTGTTGCGAAGTTCGTTGTTTGGAGTTGTTCTGGTCGCTGGTTCGATGGCCGTCGCTAAAGACGAGTGGCCGCAGTTCCGCGGTCCTGAAGGATCGGGACATGCCAAAGCCGTCGGCGTGCCGTTGACTTGGAGCGAAACTCAGAACGTCAAGTGGAAGGCTGCGATTCCCGGCAAAGGGCATTCGTCGCCGGTGATTTCTGATAACCAGATCTGGGTCACGACCGCTGTCGAGACGGCCCTCACCGCCGAGGAGAAGAAGGAGCGGCTGGCCAAGCTGAAAAACTCGCAAGGTCTGGATGTCGCGGGGCCGGTTTCGTTGCGAGCTATCTGCATCGACCGTGATTCCGGCAAGGTGCTGCATGACATCGAACTGGCGAAGGTCGACGAACCACAGCCGGTCCATTCTCTGAATAGCTTTGCGTCGCCCACAGCGGTCCTGGAGAACGACCGGGTCTATTGTCACTTCGGCAGCTACGGTACGTTTGCCCTCGATGCGAAGACGGCGAAGGTGCTTTGGCAAAGCACCGAACATCAGATCGATCACCAGACCGGACCGGGCAGTTCGCCCGTCAGTTGGGGCAAATTCCTGTTCATGAACTTTGACGGGACCGACAAGCAGTTCGTCGTGGCCATCGATAAGGAAACCGGCAAGACCGCCTGGGCGACCAAGCGGTCTGGCAAAATGGACGATCGGCCCGACATGCAGAAAGCCTTCTGCACGCCGGTGCTGGCCGAGGGTTCGACGGGCATGCAGGTGATCTCGCCGGGAGCCAACTGGGTCTATGGCTACGACGCAATCAGCGGTCGCGAGATCTGGAAGGCCAGCTACGGCCAACTGGGGTTCTCGACCGTGCCGCGGCCGATCATTGGTCACGGCATGGTCTATGTTGCAACCAGCTACATGCAGTCGCGGCTGCTGGCCGTGAAGCTGGATGGCTCGGGCGACGTTACGGAATCGCACGTGGCTTGGAAGCACGATGTCGCGGTGCCGCAGAAACCGTCGTTGATCCTCGTTGGCGACGAGATCTACTTCGTCAACGACAAGGGCGTGGCCGTGTGTCTGGACGCAAAGACCAAAGAGGAACGCTGGCGCGAACGCATGCCGGGGCAGTATTCGGCGTCGCCGATTCACGTCGATGGCCGCATCTATTTTTGCAGCCAGGAAGGAAAAACAACGGTCATCGCGCCCAGCCGCCAGTACAAAGAACTGGCAGTGAATCAGCTCGAAGGCGGCTTCATGGCTTCACCAGCCGTCGCTGGCAAAGCGCTCTTTCTGAGAACCGACACTCACTTGTATCGCATTGAGGAGTAAGTGATTCGACAACAGTTGGAGAGTTAGCTCCCCTTGCCCCGGCAATACCGGGGCGAGGGGAGATAAAGAAATCAGTTCGCAAATCGGTAAATTCTGACCGTTGCTTCAACTGAGACCTGCAGGTTGTTGATCGCATTCCGTCCGAAGGAACTTCCATCATGTCTGTGATGAACCGCACCACTCTGCGACTGATGTCGTGCGCCGCGTTGCTGGCCGTCGGCAATCTTTGCTGGGCGGTCGATCCTGTGGTGCTCGAAGCTCAACAGCGGCGTATCGAGGTCGTGAAGAAGGTGGCTCCGAGTGTGGTCGCCATCTTCGGAGCAGGCGGTAACGGCGGCGGTTCAGGCGTTCTGATTACTCCGGATGGTTATGCGTTATCGAACTTTCACGTGACCAGCGGCGCCGGCAACTTCATGAAGTGCGGGCTGAACGACGGTGTGCTGTACGACGCCGTCATTGTCGGTATTGATCCCACCGGTGACGTCGCCCTTGTGAAGCTGCTCGGACGTAATGACTTTCCCGTCGCGAAGATGGGTGACAGCGATCAGGTGAAGGTCGGAGATTGGGCCTATGCGATGGGCAATCCCTTCCTGCTGGCGACGGACTTTGTTCCAACCGTGACCTACGGCATCGTCAGCGGCGTGCATCGCTATCAGTACCCGGCCGGGTCGTTTCTGGAATACACGGACTGCATTCAGGTCGATTCATCGATCAATCCGGGCAACTCGGGCGGCCCGCTGTTCAGCGATCAGGGCGAGTTGATCGGCATCAATGGCCGCGGCTCGTTCGAGAAGCGCGGACGAGTGAACTCAGGCGCCGGTTACGCGATCTCGATCAATCAGATCAAGCACTTTCTGGATCACCTGCGTTCGGGGGCCGTCGTCGACCACGCCACACTCGGCGCGACAGTGCAGACGACGCCTGATGGTCGAGTGGTTGTGGCCAGCATCCTCGAAACATCCGAGGCCTACCGTCGCGGCTTACGACTCGATGACGAAATTGTGCTCTTTGCCGGTCGCCCGATTCGATCGGTCAATCAGTTCAAGAACATCCTCGGCATCTACCCGAAGGGCTGGCGGCTGCCCATCACGTACCGTCGCGATGAACAGAAGACCGAGATTCAAGCACGGTTGCGTGGCGTGCATACGAAGTCCGAGCTGATGCCGAAGGAGAAGAAGCCGGCTCAGCGTCCGAAGCCCAACACTCCCAAACCCAAAGACGGTGAGAAGCCCAAAGAGGAACCTCAGCCGCAGCCCCAACCTCAACAAGATCCACATGCTGAAGCCGAGGCCAAGCCACCAGAGGCTTACAAGCACATGTTCGCGGAAAAGCCGGGCTTCGCGAACTGGTACTTCAATCTGGAAGAGCAGAAGCGTCTGAAGCCGCTGATCGCTGCCTGGGGCGACTATTCGAAACTCACAGGACCGTGGCTGATCACTGGCAAGTCCGGCATCAAGGACTCGGTAAAGTTCACATTGTCTGACAAAGCGCTGGGCCTCGAATTGGGCACCGACCCGTACTATCAGGCACTCGACGGCAGCGATTTCGCCGACGAACCACCGGGCAGCGGCGGTCTGCTCGTCGCGATGCACCAGTTGCGCCTGCTGCTCACCAAGGGCGAGGCCGGATTCTCAGAATACTACTACCTCGGCAGCGAACCACTCAGCCTGACTGGCCAGACAGTGGATGTGCTGGTGACGACCGTCAACGGCGTCGAGACGCGCTGGTACTTCAGCCGTCAGTCGCCGTCGCTGGTCGGTTTTTCGAGCCAGTTGGCCGAAGACCTCGACGAGTGCGAAGTCTTCTTCGCGACCATGAGCGAAGCCGATGGCCGCTTCTTCCCGAGCAAGATCCTGGTTCGCAGCGGCGCCCGCGACTACCTGATGATCAACGTCGAGAAGTTCGGTATTCGCACCGCAGCGGATGCCAAGTAATGTTGAGACTGAACTGATCTTCCCGCGATCCGTCGGGGTCGCCGAGTTCTCGCTTCGTACGTCCAGATTCCAGCATGCACACACTCATCATCGACGAAGCGCGAGTCCATGTTCCCAACCACGTTGTGGATCAGGCATCGTTTCGCAATTGGCTGAATTCACCCGATTTCCCTGAGCAGGGCCGCGTTTCATTCCTCAACGGTGACGTGCGAGTGGATATGAGCAAG
>CAYLTY010000113.1:0-25468 GCA_964386705.1 uncultured Planctomycetaceae bacterium | reverse complement strand
GGTTAGTCGGAACAGTTGGCGAGTCAGACGATTTCGCCGCAGCTTTGCCTTTCGCACCGCCCTGTCCGGCATCGGCACTTCGATAAGGTGCTCGCAGTCCTAGATTGGGAGTGCGTCGAGCTTCCTCACCCTCGTACGCCTTTTCGTGGCGGGGCGGCGGAGTGAACGGACCGTGGCAAGTCTTGTAGCCGAGGATCAGCAAGAAAGGTCGGTCTTTGTTCTCTTGGATGAATCCAGCGGCGTAGTCGGTGGTCACATCATCGATGAAACCTTTCGTCGGAGTCGCCACGCCATTCACCTCGAACGGGCAGTCAAAGTACTTGCCCTGCCCGACGAAGCTGGCCGAGTAGTCAAAACCGGGACGCTTCCCGGACTGATTGCCGTGATGCCACTTTCCCATGTAGGCCGAGACATAGCCGGCCGGACGTAGCAGCGAGGGCAGACTGATATTGCCTGCTGGATGCGGCGTATGGTTGTTAACCACGCCGTTGACATGCCCGTACTGGCCGGTGATGAGGGTCGCTCGCGACGGCGCGCACAGCGAGTTCACGACAAACGCGTTCCGAAACCGCACACCCTCCGCGGCCAGCCGATCAAGATTTGGCGTCTTCAGCCAAGGAAACCGCCCCCTCTCTCCCTGTTCCTGTTGCACCACTCCCAGCGCATCCCAGCGTTGGTCGTCGGTGAAGATATAGACCAGGTTCGGTTTGCGTTCGGCGGCGAAAAGTTCTTCCACCGTTGGCAGGGCTGCCAGCAGGATGAACAACACTCTGACAATCACATTGAGCGCGTGTTGCATGTCAGGCGTCCTTTTTCTTTGCCTTGCCCTTGGCCTTCGGTTTAGCGGACTCGCCCTCGTTCTTGGTCGGCATCGGAGCGTTTACTTCGGCGCGCCATGCGACCAGGCGAGCGTGGAGTTCCTTAGCTTTGTCGGGATTCTCTTTCGCCAGGTTCTTCGTTTCGCCGATGTCGTTGGCGAGGTTGTAGAGCTCCAGCCGTCCGTCTTCGAGAAACTCCATCAGCTTCCACTCGCCGATTTGAACGAGGCTCACCGGCGTCGTGCGCCAGTTATCAGCTCCAGCTCCGAGGTAACCGGGAAAGTGCTGAAAGATAGCATCGCGCTTGAGTTGCCCGCTCGGATTTTGAAAAAGCTTGACCAGGCTCTCACCATCCAGCACTTGCCGAGGGTTGGGCGCACTGGCCAATTCCAGCATCGTCGGGAAAATATCCACATGAATGGTCGGCACGTTGCACGTCGATCCAGGCTTCGTAATGGACGGCCAACGGACGATGAACGGTTCGCGCGTGCCGCCTTCGTACAGACTTCCCTTTCCACTGCGCAGCGGAGCGTTGTCAGTGACATCACCTGCCTTCTTGATGCCTTCGCGGACGTAACCTCCAACACCGCCATTATCGCTGGTGAAAATGAGCACGGTGTTCTCGGCCAGCTTCAAATCATCCAAGGTCTGCATGACCCGGCCGACGCTTTCATCGACAGAGGCAATCATCGCCGCATAGGTCGCGTTGTTGTGCCCACCAACTCCCGGTTTGGCTTTGAACTTCGCGATCAGATCGGCTTTGGCTTCGTGGGGCGAATGGACACCGAAGTGCGGCAGGTAGAGAAAGAACGACTCATCTTTGTGCCGCTTGATGAAGTCAACGGCCTTGTCCGTGAGGAAGTCGGCGAGGTACTGGCCTTCTGGGTACTCGGTCTTGGGCGTCGTGGCGAAGTCGAAGTGCTTCCCCATGCTCACGATGGCCTCGTCAAAGCCTCGCTTGCCGGGTTGATAGTTGCCCTGCTGACCAATGTGCCATTTGCCAAACATACCCGTCGCGTAACCGGCCGCCTTGAGTTGTTTAGGGATGATGTCGCGATCGAGTGGCAGATCGGTGATGTTCTCCACCGGCCGGAGTGGGCGTTTGCTCCAATCGAATCGTTCCGTTCCCCCAACGGTATAGACGCCGGTGCGAGCTCCGTACTGTCCGCTCATTAGCGCGGCGCGAGTGGGTGTGCAGTTTTGGCAATGATGATGGCTCAGCAGCTTCATGCCCTGCGTCGCGAGCCGGTCAATGTTCGGCGTCTCGTAATACATACTGCCGAAACAACTAACATCCGTGTAACCGAGATCGTCGGCCATGATGAAGACGATATTTGGCTTGGAAGCCGGAGGCGCAGCAGTGGCATCAACCACAAGCACGGAAACGAAGAGCAGGGCCACAAGGACTGTGAATCGCGTGCTTGCCATGATCATTCTGCTTTTTAACCTGAACTCAAGGTAAAGACCCGTAGCATGGACGCCCCGTCTGTGCTGGCCTCATTACGCACGGACGGGGCGTCCATGCTACGGCTTGTTGATGCCGTTTCAGGCTCTGCTCGACGAAAGACGCTGCCTTTGGCCAGCCTTCCTTCTTGCACTCAAGCGCGCCTCTTACACCCGGCTCAACGTTCCAGTGGACCCACCGAACTTGTCGGTCTCAACACCGAGCCTCTGCAGGACGGTGACGAACAGTTTGGACAGAGGCAGTTCTTCTACCTCCTGCTTGCTTTGCCACCCAGCATCGGTATCGATTCCCGCGCCGGCCTGGTTGTCTTCGTTGCCTTTGCCAAACTTGAGATACCGACCGTTGGTAAAACCGAGGTTCTTACCACCGGCGGAAATGATCGGATAGTTGCGCGAGAGGTGGAAACTGCTGGACGCTGAGCCGTGCATGGCAAACGTGTTGTCCAGCAGATTGCCTTCTCCGGTCGGCTCGGGGGTATCCTTCAGCCGTTGTGCGAAGCGACCAAATTCCTCGGCTTGATAGCGGTTGTAGGTACCCAGGTTCTTCCAGCCGCCGGGCCGCTTGACGTCATGAGTCAGGCCATGAGCACCACCCATACCAACAGCCAGGGATAGTAGGTCGTGCGGGCCCTCGCCGTTTTCTCTGCCCAACTGGAACGTTACAGCGCGAGTCGAATCGCTCAGGAAGGCGAGATAGATCAGCTCATACATCGTCTGGAAATAGAGCCTCGCTTCCTTGGGCTCAGCCTCCAGATGCAGGTTCTTGGTATCAACCTGGGGAATCGGAGTATCAATCCACTTCTGGGCCTTCGCGAGCTTCAACTCGGTATCGCGCACGGCGTCCAGGTACTGCTTGAGCGTCTCTTGATCACGATTAGAGAGTTGGCGATTCAGCGAGCGAGTGTTTTCAATCAGGAGATCCAGGGCACTCTTGCTTCGGGATAATTTTTCGGCAGCATCTTTGCCGCTCGTGACAAAGAGCATGTCGAAGATCTGCTTGGGCTTGTTCATCGCCGGAATCGGCCGTCCTTCTCGATTGAAGGACTGAGTCTGCGCACCGCGTGGTCCGCCCACGCCGCCGTTGGTCGACAGGACAAGCGAAGAATGTCGAGTAAAGTCGCCAGCGTGTTCCGCATACGCTTGATCAAGAGAGATCGAATTCTGATACGGGCCATGACCACCGGTTGGCGCAGCCGTCAGATACTGGTCCGCATTCGAATGGCCGTGCACGTTTCGAGCGGCGGGATGTGACAGCCCGGAATAGATCGTGATGTCGCTCCGCAGTGGCTCGAGCACATCCAGGACTTTGGTGAGCTTGAAATCCGTTTCGCCACCGCGTGGGAACCAGCTCCAGTCTTCCCAGGCCGGATCAGACTTGAGTGGCAATCCAACACCATCCGGGTGATAGACGCTGACAAACCGCTTAGGAGTCTCGTTCTTAGCCGGGCTGCCTACGGCGAATGTTTCAAACCACGGCAAAGCCAGAGCTAAACCGGTGCCCTGAAGAAAAGTTCTGCGACTCAGCAAAGCGGATTTGTTGTTCATAGTCTTTCGCGGACGCTAGATAGCCCGATGCAAAAGGTACGTAGGGTGGGACAAGCTCGCTTAGAGCGCCGGCCCACCATGATTCAACAATGATTTCAACTGGTGGGCCGGCGCGGCTAATCGCCGCTGGTCCCACCCTACAAATTCGACAGCTACTAGAAACACGTCTGCAGGTTGTTCTACTTCGAGTTGAAGAGGTTGCTGCTAACGATCAGGTGGATCAGGTCGCCCAAGCCATCATCCCGTCTTCTGAACGCTGCGGTCAACTGGTCTATGTCGGCACGGTCACCGAAGGAAAGTGGTCTGCCCAGAGCGTAGGCCGTCAGCTTATGGACCATCGCTCTGGCGAATTGATCTTGTCGGTCGGTCAGCAAATACCGCTTGAGTCCATCTACCCCAGCCAGCGTTTGCTTGTTGAAGAGTTCCGCAGTCGCATCGACAGGCTGGTTATTAATCTGAGTTCGGAATGTTCCTAGGGCATCGTAGTTCTCAAACGCGATCCCCCACGGGTCGATCTTGGCGTGACACGAAATGCAGGCCGGTTTGTTCCGGTGATTGGCAATTCGTTCTTTCAGAGTCATCTTGAGAATCTCCGGGTCGGTCAGGTCGACTTCCGGAACATTCGGGGGCGGCGGTGGTGGCGGATCGTCAAGAATGCGTTTCAGCATCCAGACGCCACGCTTGAGCGGGTGAGAATCCTTGCCGTCTGAGTTCATGGTCATGACGGCGGCAGATGTCAGCAGACCGCCGCGATTCATTTGAGGGGTGATCGACACCTTGCGGAAATGAGGACCGTAGACCTTCGGAATCCGATAGTGCGACGCGAGTCGTTCGTTGACCACCGCATAATCGGAATAGATGAAGTCCATGATGCTGTGGTTTTGCTTCAGCACTTCATCAAAGAAGGCGATGGGCTCTGCCTGCATCGCGTCTCTCAACGAGCTATCAGTCACATGAGTGACGCTATTCATCCGGTCCAAACCCAGCCACTGCTCAACAAAGTTCTGAGAGAACCGTTGTGAGCGCGGGTCTGCCAGCATGCGTTTGATTTGAGCGGTCAGAACTTCCGGCTCTCTGAGCTTTCCTTGCTCCGCGAGTTTCAGCAGTTCGTCGTCCGGAATACTGGACCACAGAAATACGGAGAGCCGACTCGCGAACTCCAAGTCGCTGATCTTTGCCGAGGACTTTGCTTCGTCGGTCGTTACTCGTTGAGTCAGGTAGAGGAACTCCGGCGTGGCGAGCGCGGTTGCCAGAACTTCCACCATCGCATCTTCGAAGGTTGTGAATCCCGGCCGGTACTTCGCGAACAGGGCCATGAACTGATCGACTTCCTGCGAGACGACGGGACGACGCCAGACACGTTTCAGGAATCGATTCAGCACCTCGCGGCCATAGACCTGCTCGTTACTCTTGTTGGCGCTTTCAAAGAAAATGTCCGTGTGAGTTTTCGGCGGCCATTGCTCGTAGAACGGGGCGCTGATTTCGATGTAGTCGATCAGAACTTGCAGGGGCTCTCCGCCGTGAGCATTCGAGACATTGTGAATGTGCAGGAACTCATCCCGCCTTGGAAATGTTGTCGCGAGCTTTCGGAACGGGTTGCGCTGGATATCGCTTAGCTGGATGTCGAAGTGAATGAATTGCGGGTCGTCGGCGGAAGCCGTGACGGGAATATCATGCTCACTGACGACCTGTGAGAAGTTGGCGTTGTTACTGGTATGCGCGCTGAAGATCAGACGCAGGCTTGCATGCTCGTCAGGGTTCATCGTCGAACGACCGGCTCGAATGCGAACACGCATCGTGCCTTCGTCGGGAAGAAAGCGATCCAGGTCAAGCTTCAATTCGTTCGATCGGGGCAGAACCAGCACGATGGGAGAAACGGCGGGCGTCTGCCCGGCAACGGCCTCTGCACGAGGCATGATCTTTCTCTCGCCAAACGGAACGCTGTCGTCCGTCTCTCGATTGAACAACTGCTGCTGATTTTTGGGCTTCCTGGTGGGCTTCTTGTTCTTGTCGGTTTCCTTGTCATCCTTTTTGGACTCCGCCTTCGCCATCTCTTCCGGCATCGAAATGATGTAGGTGACGGGTTGCGGACGCTCACCACTCACGGTGGCGCGTTTCAGGGCTTTGAGTCCAATCTCCCGATACGTCTCGAACTGCATGACAGACATCTGCAGCAGTTCCGAACTGTTCTTGAAACCCTCCTCGGACACGGTTTCCGGCGGCAGCGAATTCGCGAGCGAATAGGGCAGGCCAAGCAGATCCTGCAGAGCGTAGTTGTATTCGTACTTCGTCAACCGGCGAAAAGACGAATGCTCTTTGCTGTTGCGACGTATGACAGACGCCGTATTCAGTTCCTCGCTGAGCCAATCGACAATGCGGCCCCGATCCGCGTCCGCGAGTGCATAGTCCGGTTCGTCCTTGGGGGGCATCTCGGATTTGCTGAGCGCGTTGAAGACCTCGCGCCACCGCTCCGCGTCTGGGCCGGTCAGGATGTCCGGATTCAGTTGGTCGATGCGAAGTCGGCCCTCTGCCTTTTCGGGGCCATGACAGGCCAGGCAGCTCTTCTTGAGAATCGGTCCGACCGACTCCCGAAAGAATGCGACATTTGCTTTGGGAGCGACGTCGACAGCCTTCGTGACTTCTTTGGTCTCTTTCAAGAATCTGGACTTGCTGCGTCCCTGTTCTTTAGCCGCCTCTAAAGCGATCGGAGTCTCCTGACCCTCGGCGATCTGGATAGTGCCGATGCTTCCGAACAAAAGCAGAATGCTGAGCTTGACTATTTTCATGGGCAGCTTTTCGTTCTTACGCCAGCACCAGAGAGAGGGGACCTGCTTATGGTCAAACCGGCGACGGAACGGGTGGGATGATATCGGCGGGAAATTCTTCGAGGGTTGTGCTTCGGCACTGTGTGGCGATCTTAAGATTGGCACCACCACGGGGCGATTTAGTGTAGCGTCTGGATTCAGCAGCCTGAAGCAGAAAGTGCCTCGCCAGTGAGCTGATCCCAATCACCTCAAAGACGAAATCAAGCCGTCGAATCCGCGAACATGCGGAGTGTTGCAGCCGTCAAGTGAAACTGTACATAAGGTGTCGGAGCCGGTGAGTTAAGTTCGTGAGGGACCTGAGCCGCGATGCCTCCACCTGCAGAAAACAGCATGATCCTGCAGGGAAGTTGAACGCCATCGTCGAGCTCTCGATCCCGCTCAAATGATTTTGATCATTTCGCGTAACGCTCGTCACGGGCGGTGATCCTCCTGTCGATGTCATTGGCACCGACGTTGTCGCTCGGTCGAGTATGCCAATAAGCCCACAACAGGAAGACTCCTTGTAACGGCAGACGCAGCAGATGCACGAGCGGCGATGCTGGTAGCAACTCCTGGTGTTGGTAGAGATGGATGTTCGCCGGGAACACAGCGATCAGCAGAGCAATGATCCCCCATGCGGCTAATCGTGAGAATCGAGGAACGAGCAAGAACGCGCCTAATGCGACTTCGAAGAAGCCGCTGAGGTAGACCAATTCCAGGTGGAACGGCAAGTACGGCGGCATGATCGTCACGTAGAACGTGGGATTCACGAAGTGCATGATGCCTGCCACAACCATGAAGATGGCCAGCAGATATTTTGAGACGCTCTTCGTTCGGTTCATGTCAGCTGTTCCATGCTGCTATCGACTACCAGTACTGCACAGTATCGACAACAGCTCTGGATTACTGCCGCTCATCGGGCAAGCTGCCTTGCATTCGCAAGGTTACGGAACGAAGGATTGCTTGGGTTGCGCGACATGGCCGGACCAGACTCGCAAGGTGCCATCGCCCCCAGTGGCGATCACGGATCGGCCGTCGGGCGTCGCAGCAACCGAGTGTTGATACCCCTTCGAGCCGGTGAAGGTCAGAATGTCGTTGTCGCTGGTGGTGCGATGCAGGCGAACGGTTCCGTCTCCCGAGGCGGCGAGAATTTGCTCGCTGGCGCCGATGAAGGTGACGGCGGTGATGTCGCGTTTGTACGCGCCGATTTGGTACGTCGTCCCTTTCATGGTTCTTAGCGGAAGCCCCTTGTCGACGTCCCATAGCTTGAGGACGTTATCAGCGCCGCCGCTGATCAACATCTTGCCGTCGGCTTTCCAGCTGAGGCCGAGTACATGCCCCGTGTGACCAGCCAGGCGGCGGATGGTCTCACCCGTTTGAGCATCAAAGATCTTGATGAACCGGTCTCCTGCGGCTGAGGCAAGTTGCTTGCCGTCGGGTGAGAAGCGAGCCGCGAAGATCGTTTCGGTGTGGGCATCCTTGATTTCGCGAATCAGATGCCCATCAGCGACGTTCCAGATCTTGAGTTCGCCTGACCGTGAAGGCACACCGCCGCCGGTCGCGAGCCATTGACCATCGCGGCTGAAGTCCAGCGTCAATACTCGATCAACCAGCAACTCCGGTTGCTGCAATCCACCGATCACGCGTTCCAATTGCCACTGACTAGGCGTATTCCAGACCAATGCTCGGCGGTCGGCGGAACCACTGACAAGTTTTCCATCCGAAATAGAGCAGATCGCGCGGACAGAACCTTGATGGTCTGCCTGCGACTCCGACCAACTACCGGTGTCCGCATCGAAGAAATGAATCACGCCCGATTCACAACCAACCGCCAAACGATGGCTGTCGGCCGAGAATGCGAGCGAGCGGATCATGAGTGGCATGGCCTTGCCTGCGGCTACCCCCTCTGCTTTGGTGGCTTCGAGTTGCTTCAGGAACTCCTCGCGCGCTACCACAGCTTGCTCGGCGTCAGCCAATTCTTTGGCAGTCCGTTCGGCAATGGCCTTCGCTCGTTCAATCACGGTCCCTGCAACCGTCACTGCTGTCTCGGCATCAGCGACGGCCTTTTCCGCAGGCTCGACCTTGCCATTTTCCGTTTTGACTTTCTCCAGAGCCGCCTTCTTTTCGTCGAGCGTCTTCTGGACTTTGGCCAGCTCATCCTCGGCCTTCTTCACGTCTTCCGTTCTAACCTTCGAGATGCGAATCAGTCCCTCGTAGCTTTTGAGGTCTTGCTGGGCGAGTGAGATGGCGGACTTCGTGAACGTGATCTCCGCATCCATCCTCGCAATCTTTGCGGTCAGGCGAGGATCGTCCTTCAGTTGTGTGATGGACTTACCTTCGTTGCTCCAAAGAGTGACGACGTTTGCTCCGGCCGATGCGATGCGACGACCGTCGGAACTGATCGCCAATGCGACGACCGGCCCTTCACTCTTCAGTTCACTCAGTTGTTTGCCCGTCTCGGCCTGCCAACGACGAACCATGCCATCCTGGCCGCCAGAGAGAAACTCATTCGCATCACCCAGCAACCCCACCAATGAAGTGATTGCACTGCCGTGGGCTTTGATCTCTTGAAGCGGCTTCAGCGAGTCACTGGCTTCCCGAATCGTCTTCGTTTCCCAAACGCGAGCGACTCCGTCTTCGCCACCAGTCACCAACCACGCGCCTTTGTTGACCGAAGTCATGGCCTGAATGGGCAACGGCGTCTCGATCGCTTTGCCAATCAGCTCACCGTTGGTGACGTTCCACGCTCGCAGCGTCTTGTCGTTGCCGCAGGAATACAGGGTGGTCGCGTCGGGCGAAAAGGCAATTCCTGTTACTGCCGCTTGATGCGCTACGAACGCCTGCGTCGTCTTGCTACTGCTGAGTTCCCAGACGCGAATCCGACCGCTCTCGTCACCTGTTGCCGCCCAGCGAGCATCCGAACTGGCCGCCACTGATTGAACCACAGCGTCGTGTGCCCATTCAGCGATGCGAATTACTCGCGGCCGTCGCCACAACTTGACCTCGCGAAAACTGCCCGAGGCCAACAGATCACCTTTCGCATCAAAAGCCAAGCTACGAACGAGATCACGATGCGCAATTTCCGAAGGCAATTGACCTGCGGAACCATTCAGGTCGGGATCAACCAATAACGTCGCCGGCTTGGCTGTCGGCAAGTGGTAAACTGCGAGTCGATTGCCGCGGCTGCACACAGCGAATTGGCCGTCTGGGGTCACGGCACTGGCCAGCGCCGGTTGAAATCCTGTCGGCAGTGGCTGCCACCGAACCTCGCGAGCTCCGGAGACGCTGCCAGTGGCTCCCTGATCAATCCAGAGCTTGAGCAATCCCAATTGCGCGGGAGTCAGTGGCTTCGCACCGACGATGTTGTCGGGCGGCGGCATGATCGATTCTTGCTGATGAGCGGCAACTTTCAGCAGCAGGCTGTCGGTACTCTTTCCCGCAACGACGGCCGGGCCTTGCTCGCCGCCTTTCAGGATCGCCGGTGGCGACTCCAGCACAAGGCCGCCGTTGGCTTTCTTTTCGTTGTGGCAGGCGACGCAGTTGGCACGCAGGATCGGCGCGATCTCCGCTCCAAAATCGACCGGCTTGGTTCGCTGCGGAACTTCGATGCTGATGGCTTCGGCAGCGACGCACGCTGCTCCAGCCAACGCCCACCAACCCATTGCCACAGTCATCTTCAAAAGCAGCTTCATTCTGGTGTGATCCTTCTGCGACGAACTGGCTAAAGGATCTCTTCAATGGGCTGGCCGTAATTCACGATCTGGACGGGGCGGTTGGCCTCGTTGAGATAACTCTTCGTGTAGTCGATCCCCAGCAGGTGATACATCGTCGCATAGACATCTTGAATGCTGATGGGCCGTTCTTTCGGCAGCTCGCCGAGTGCGTCACTGGCACCGAGAATGATACCGCGTTTGACACCGCCTCCGACCAGAATCGTCGTGTAGCAAGTCGGCCAATGATCGCGGCCGGCCTTGGCATTGATACGTGGCGTGCGACCAAATTCACCACCGATGATGACCAGTGTGTGATTGAGCAGACCGCGCGTCTCAAGATCTTCGAGCAACGCGGAGACCGTATGGTCATATCCCGGGATATTGCGGCGATGAGCCGTGAAATTGTCGTCGTGGGAGTCCCACGGCTTTTCATAATCAGTAGCAACCGTCACGAACCGCGCGCCCCGTTCGACCAATCGTCGCGCCAACAACATGGATTGGCCCGCATTGCTCTTGCGGCCATATCGCTCGCGAGTCGTTGCATCCTCTTTGCTGAGATCGAACGCCTCTTGCACTTGCGGACTGGTGGCAAGCTCAAAGGCTTGTCGGCGGAACGTGTTCATTGCACCGATCGCGCCTGATGTATCAGCATCGCGCCGCAACGTATCGAACCGCTCCAACATCGCGCGACGGTTCTCGGCCCGGGACGAATTGACTCCATCACTCGAGCCGAGATTGCGCACTCGAAAACTGTCGCTCGTTGGATAGCCAAAAGTTTCAAACGGATCGTGAGCAATCCCCAGGTAGCCAGACCGACCGAAGCCGATTTCCTTCTGGACGGCGATGTAGCCAGGCAAGCCAGCTCGCCAGCCAAGCTCTTTGGAAACAATGCTGCCCAAGCTGGGAGCCTGCTGCCCTGACGATTTGATGTTTCTGATCGGCGCGTAGCCCGTCATGGCGATGTGCATGCCTTCGCCGTGGTCCATCATGGAGTGATACACGGTCCGCAAGATGGCCAACTTGTCGCACATCTGCGACAGCTTCGGCATCAATTCACAGACGCGATAGCCGGGAATGTTGGTGGGGATGCTGGAGAACTCGCCGCGGTATTCCACCGGCGCATCCGGCTTCATATCCCACATGTCAATTTGACTAGGTCCACCTTTTTGCATGAGCAGGATCACGCTGCGCTTTTCAGAGGCGCCAGCTTGGGCTTCACTGCGCAACAGGTCCGTCAAGACGCCACCACCGAACGCGACGGCTCCCGCTTGCAGGAAGCCTCGACGGGTGAACTTGAGCGTCGGAGTCATTCTTGAGTTCCTCACTCGGCGATCGTGCAAAAAAGGTCGATTAACTAATGATTGAACAAGAACTCTTTGGAATTCAATAGGGTCCACAGCAGGTCTTCGAGAGTCGTGCGGCGGTTGGTTGACTTCTCAAGCTGCTCGGTTGCTGCTTGAAGTTCTTCTGGGCGTGGCCGTCGCGAGAATGTTCGCAGAAACAAGTCTTCAATGACTTCGGAATTCGGCTTCTCGGGCTTTGCCAATTCGGTGAGGACTCCGTCTTTGGCAGACAGTTTCCGTTGTAGCTCTTCCGAGTTCAGGAGATACAAGACTTGGGAGAGATTCGGAGCCAAGCTCGTTTCACATTCGCAGGGCGTAGTCCGTTCAGAGCGGCCGAAGATTTCGAGGAAGTCGCTGCGGGCTTTTTCGTTCGGCAGCAGGATGGCCTTCTTCACGTCCGGGTAGTCTTCGAACTTCGGTGGCACGCCGGTGGTGCTACTGATGGCATCCAGCAAGACATGCGGTTGCAGCCGGCGTGAGTAGTACCTCGCATAGTTGCGAGTATCAGACCGGTTGTCGTCTGTCGGAGCAGAGCTCAAGCCGTAGATCCGCGACGTTAAGATGGTCTTCATCAAATGCTTGAGATCGAACTTGTGGGCGACGAAGTCCCGCGCGAGAGCGTCCAGGAGTTCTGGATTGCTGGGCGGATTGGTGGCTCGCATGTCGTCCACGGGATCGACGAGGCCGACTCCCATGTAGTGTCCCCACACGCGATTGCAGATGGCGCGGGCGAAGTACGGGTTGTCCGGCGCCGTCAGCCATTCGGCGAGCTTTAGCCTCGGATCCTCACCAGCGACGTAGTCGAACCGGGGACCGCCGAAGGCTTTCGGAGCGAGCAGTTGTTCGGTGCGTGGGTGCTTGATCTCACCCTTCTCGTTGAGGCCCAGTTCGTCGACGTTGCCGTAGGTCACTGACTTCAAGCGGGCGAAGAAAGCGGCGAATTGCCAGTAATCCGTCTGGCTGATCTTCTCGAACGGATGATTGTGACAATTGGCGCACGAGACGCGCATTCCCAGGAAGGCCTGAGCGGTGTCTTCGACGCGGTTCTCATTCGTGATCGCCCAACGGTACCAATCCATCTGCGGGTGATCGCTGCGTTTACCAGTGACGGTGATGATCTCGCGCACGAACTGGTCATAGGGTTTGTTCTCGACCAACGATTGCCGGATCCACTTGGCAAACGCGATCGTGTTATCCTTGCCATTGGAATCACCCACGCGGTTACGCAGCAGGTCGCCGACACGGTGAGCCCACAGATCGAAGTGCTCCTCGCGCTGCAGCACACGATCAATCAACGCGTCGCGTTTGTTGGGATGAGTATCCGCCACGAAGTCTCGCACTTCCTGCGGTGTGGGTAATGTTCCCATCGCGTCGAGGAAGACTCGCCGCAGAAACTCTGTGTCGTCAGCATCGGCACTCGGAACAATGTGCAGCTTTCGCCACTTGGCCAGAGCTAACTCGTCCACAAAGGTCTTGGGTTTGAACGCGGCGTAGACTGTCTCTGGCTTCGCTTGCTCTGTGAGCGACACGATTCGCGACGTCGCTACGCAGTCTTGATAGCGCACCATCACCGATGTCTCACCGGCTCGTCCGGTTGTCTGCACGAGTCCTTCGGGTGTGACCGTCAGGATGTCCGGGTGCTGAGTATCAAACCGCGCGACTTGCGTGACGTCGCGCGTTGAACCGTCCGAGTAATGCACCACAACACACAACTGCTGCTGCGACTTGCCCTGCGCAATGTGCTCGTCCGGAGTAACCACCAACTTCACATCACGTGGCTCGTCGTCTCGGCCCCAGGGTGAGCCTTGTTCGATCCAGCGTCGCAGCAGGCGGTACGGCTCCGAATCTGCAGTCATTCGCACTCCGCCGCCATGCGGCATTGCACCCGTCGCCTTGAGCAGCAGCAGCGAATCATCCGGCGCGGCAGGCGAGACTCGTCGACCGAGTCCCTCATGCACCAGCGACGCATAGTCAAAGGCGGAATCAAAACCGAACAGTGAGAGCTTGAAACCGTTTTGGCCGATCGCCTTGCCGTGGCAGCCTCCGCTGTTGCAACTCAACTTGCTTAAGACGGGCACGATGTCGTTGGTGAAGCTCAAGGACGCCTTCAGCGGGTCAACGGGCGCGCTGGCCACGACTGGCTCGTCTGCGGAAGACTCAATGACGAGTCCACCGACAAGCAACAGCATTCCCAAGAGGCGAACGATGAAAAAGTTCTTGAAGTCACGCATGAAAGTGAGCGCTTCCGTGACGACGAACAACGGGCGGTGAGATTACAGGCGGGAAACTGGCAGGATCGGACTGCGAGACACTGACGCGTTGCCGCAGCGCACACAGTCAAACACGAATTCAATCGCGCCTGCTACGGTACGCAGGAATCGCGGGTATCTCAATGCAAATGATGCCCGTCGGGAGTTTGCCACCGGCTTCCGAGGAGATGTTCACTCGTCGTCAATTGCCGGGCTGATTCGCGTCCTAGCCTTGGGGACCGACCACGGGGCGCGAAGGGAATGGAGTCGGCGTGATGCCATTCGCGTGCCTGACGCGATGGATCGCGTCGATTGTCTCGACAGAGGGTCTGAAGTTGCCGGGACGAATGCCTTCCGCAATCAACAGCGGACACCAGCCGTATTGGTTCTTGCGCTTCCAGACCTCGATCCTCGCATTCCTGTCGGCCAGGAGTTGAACCATCTGCTGCCTGTCCGCGAAGAGCCAGAAGTGGTGAAGTTCAAACGGGAGTCAGTAGAGATCAAGTCCTATCCAGAAGGGCTGGTGCCATCGTTTGAGCGAATCACTGCTGACTGCTCAACCGGGCACCGCCTGTTCCGCAATGATCAAGGCTTGCCGGTGTTTGACGCCTCCGGAGTTTCGTCAGTTGTTGATGAGCCAACGCTCGGCTGTGGCGCGGACTTCGGGCCGGGAGATTCAGGTGCCATGTCGGGCCGGATCAGTATAGCTTCGATAACGAGCAAGTCGTCCGGATTGGCGAAGACGATCCGCGGCTGCGCGATCGCTACGGACGAACGCGGCTCGGGCAGGGCTGTCTGCTCGCGCGGCGGCTGGTCGAAGCGGGGGTCACCTTCGTCAATGTGAAAGACTACGAGTTTTTTGAATGGGATCTGCACGGGACGGGGGGCGGCCCCGGTATTGAGGGGACGAAGACCAAAGGTCCGCAGCTCGACATGGCCTTGTCGAGCTTGATTCTGGATCTCAAACAGCGTGGTCTGTTGAACCGAGTACTGGTGCAGGTATTTGGCGAGTTCGGTCGTACAACGAATATCAACACGACCGCTGGCCGGGATCACTGGGGGAATGTTTTCACGGCCCTGTTTGCTGGCGGCGGATTGCGCCACGGCCAAGTGATCGGTTCGAGTGATGCTAAGGGCGCTTTACCAATAGACCGTCCGCTCGGCCCCTCGGATTTGCTAGCCACGACGTACCGCTTCCTCGGGATTTCGACGGACCTTTCGCCGACTAATTTCTCTGGCCGACCAATCCCCTTGTTGCCCGGCGGGGATCCGATTCGCGAGCTGTTTGGCTGAGTATTGTCCGGTCCGCTCAGTGACGCATTGCCTTCGCGATTCGGGAACTTTCACGCACCTAGAAGTTCGCCATCATTTCCTTGATCTGCTTGGTCGCGATGCCGATGGGGCGGTCGAGTGGGACGCCCATGCAAGCGAGCAGCGTGGAGAGGAGATCGCCCTGATTGCCTTTGACGTCACTGATGAAGCGGCCGGTCTTGAGTGAGCCGCCGCCGCTGCCGGCAATGATGAAGGGCAGGTTATCGCGCGAGTGCTTGTCGCCATCTTCGAGGCCTGAACCCCACATCATGATGCAGTTGTCGAGCAGCGTGCCGTTGCCTTCTTTGAGGCTCGCCATCTTCTTCACCATGTACGCGAACTGCGAGATGTTGAAAGCCGCGATGGCGGCGACTTTCGACATGGGTTCTGCCTGATTCTGATGGTGCGTGTAAGAGTGGTGTTCGCCCCTGAATCCGAGTTCGGGATAGCTTACACCGTTCGGCGTCGAGCCGATGTAAGTGCTCACGCGCGTGGTGTCGGTTTGAAAGGCCAGCACGTTGAGGTCGCACATGACCTGCATGTATTCGCTGCGTTTGTCGCCCTCGGGAATCTTGATCTCGATGGGCGGCGAATCAGATGTGTCGCGCTTACTCGAACTGACTCCGGCCGTTTCCAGCGTGGCTTCCTTTTGACGTTGTTCAATCGCGGCGATGCGGCGTTCTACCGTGCGGACGCTATCGAGATATTCGTCGAGCTTGTGTTGATCGTCCTGCGGAAGTTTCTTTCGCAGCTCGCGTGCACCGCTGATGACCAGGTCGAGCATGCTGCGGTCGAGTGGGTCGCGCCGCGTCGAAGTTCCAGGCTTATCCGATTTGCCGAAGAGCCGATTCAGCACGCTGCGCGGGTCGATCTCTGCGGGCATCGCCTGAGTGGCCGAGCGGAAGCTGCAATGTGAGTAGTAACCTTCGTTGAGGCCTTCCTGATTCTCCTTATGAGTCTGAGGCATCGTCGCCAATTCCAACGACGGCAGCGCGGTGAACTCACCGACGTAGTTCGCAACGACCTGGTCGGCAGAAATGCCAATGTCGATCTGGCCGCGATGATCCGCATTGGGCAACTTCGCGGTAAGCCATGTTGATAGTTCAAGAGCGTGCGGCGCCCCATTGAACGGTTTGATCGACACGCCGGAGATGCCCTTAACCATCAGGCATTGATTAATCACGGGACGCAGCGCTTCGAGCGCTGGCGGCGGTTCGGTGAGGAACGTCTCGGGGCTCTTCGGCCAGAACTGATCCATGATCACGCCGTGCGGCATATACATGAAGCCGAGTCGCACGGGCGGCTTAGCCTGCTTGCCGGGCGATGTTTCGGCCCAGCCCATCGTGTTCAAAAGGGGCAGCGCGAGCGAGGCTCCGATGCCTTTCAGGCAGGTGCGGCGATCGAGGATAAATTGGCTGCGCATGGCGGTGTTTCCTTGGGCGAGATTCAGCTTTCGCACTGAGAACAACTCGTTCCGAGGCTCTGCCTCAAGTCCCGGAACGATTCGAAATGACGGACACGAGGCAGAGCCTGGGAACGAGTGGTACATGATCAGGGCGACGGTGTCTCGTCGGCCTCATCGAATGCGAAGAGTTCCGGCAGGCGGCATTTGAAGCCGGGGACGACATCTTCGCCGCTGAGTTCGTCATCGCCTCGCAGTGTTTGAGTCGTGCCGTTGATTCGATGCACATGCACTTTCTGCGTATCGGGAACAACGACCCACACGAGCGTCACTCCGATCTTCATTCCCGTTTTTTTGGTGGGGGCGTTTTTACCGTGCCTATTTTCAAGAGAGACGGGCACGTTGAAAACGTGCCCCGCGACTTTTGTCGGCAAGGTCATTGCTGGTATTGACTGAGTAGTTTGATGCGTTTCGGTTTTACCAAACGATCATTCGGCATTGCCAGGCGGATGATCGTCAGCCGATGTTAGCCCTATGAAGCAGCACTTTTTTTCAACAATAAGGGACCCTTTGATGGCCAGTGAGCCCATTGTGATTTACTCCCGCATGAGCGATATCTCTAAGGTTCCGGCATGCCTCAAGAGGTTAGGACTCGACGTTGAGGTCACTCCGAACAATGAGCACTGGACTCGAATCGTTGTTTCCGTGCAGGGAGAAAGAAAATGGTTGCTCGGTAAGCGACCGAAGCTGCAATTAGTGCTGACCTTTGATCCTGAATACTGCTCCGAGCCGAATTGGTCTCAGCAGTTGAGTGGCATGCAAGGTTACTTCTCAAAGTTTCCGGCAACGGCTCGGCAACCTCAAGTGCTGATGCTGATCGATACCTTTCGAAGCGCAATCGGGACCCTCTTCGAACCGGAACAGGAGAGTGGGGAAGATCCGCGACTGAACCTGATCTCGGAAGTGACTCGTGCTTTGGATGGCATTCTCTTCTTGCCGACTTCGCTCCGCGATCCAAGTGGTCGCATTATCTACTCATCCGAAGGAGAAGCGGATGAGGATCCTGTCGTCGATTGGCCCAAAGTGCTGGCCGAAGTTGAAATCGATCCAAACGCTGTTCCCTCAGACGATGAGATTGACGTTCGAGAACCGCCCACTGCAGAACGCATCGTTCGACGTGCAATGGTTCTGACAGCAGTCTCATATCGAGGCATGTTGGAAAGAGATGATCCCAAAGATCCCGAGACACACGAGGCCTTTCAAGACCTCACTCAGTGGCTAGACGCGATCGACCTTTGGAGCGAGTTCGAACCTGAAGAACGCTCTGTTGTGATGGCTCCGATTGGCAAGCTTCCCGCGCAAACGATGCTCGATGCAATCTGGCGTTTAGAAGGACTTGCAGTGCTGGCATGGGCGCTGGGCGTCTTCAATTTGCCGCCGCATGATGAATTGGTCGCGATCTGGGATTTGTGGAATAGTTTGCACATATTCGAGGCCGAGGACGCACTGAACTTGATACGTAATCCTCAACTCAAGCCAGCGCATGAAATCAAGGCTCTGCGGCAGAGGCTGTTCGCACTGCATTGGAGACTGCGAAACTATCGGATCCATCCGGGAGTCATGGACTTTGCAGAATTTGCCCGGACAGCATGGTTTGGTCCGCTGCGCATTGAAGGCATACCGCTCGTAAAGGGAGATCTCGCGTTGAAGGGGAAGCGGCTCGATAAGGCCAATCCTGACGACTTCGATGCCGCTTCCAGTACAGCTACGGAGCGGCATCAAGCGGCCAATTGGCTCTTAGATGGACCGGTACGTTATTCAGAGGCGAGCACTCACACTTAAGTCTGAAAACCACGCAGCAAGCAGGCAACGTGCATGACGGCAATCCTGCCACTGAAGAGCCAATTCTGATGGGCCTCGAATCGCATTTACTCGTTCCGAGGCAGAGCCTGGGAACGAGTGACATCGCTTCATCGTACGCGGCGGTGGGTGAAGGGGTAGCTGAGGACGACTTCGGTGATCAGCGTTTGCATGCGGTTGTCGTCTTTGGCGAGTGACTCCATCACGCGGTCAACGACGAATTCGTCGTAGCCTTCGAGTGGTCGGCAGAGGGCGTAAGAGAGCAGCTTCTCGGCGAGGTTCCGCACGACCTCGTCTTTTCTCGCGGCGATGATTGCTTTCAGTTCTTTTGGCGACGTGAATCGTTGGCCGCCAGGTAGTTCACCCGCAGCGTCGATCTGCCCACCCGAATCGTCCTTGTCACGCCACCGGCCGATCGCGTCGAAGTTCTCCAGTCCGAAGCCGATGGGATCGAGAATCTTATGGCAGTTCGCACACACGGCGTCCGTGCGATGGAGTTCAGTGCGCTGGCGTAGAGTCAGCTTCGCGATCTCTTTCTGATCTTGCTTTTCCAATGCGGGGACGTTCGCTGGCGGTGGTGGAACATGTTCTCCGAGCACTTGTTCGAGCACCCACACTCCGCGTTTCACCGCGCTGGTACGTTCGGGGAAAGACGTCATCGCGAGGATGCCTGGCATACCAAGCACGCCGCCTCGGTTCGCGTCTGCGAGTTGCACCTTTCTCATCTGCGGCCCGGAGACTGTCTTTTCGAGACCGTAGACCTTGGCGAGACCTTCGTTGAGGAACGTGTAATCGCTATCCACGAAGCCGACGACGCTGCGGTTCTCACGCATGATGCTCTCGAAGAACATCCGCACTTCGTCGTGCATGGTGGCCCGCATCGCGGACGTCATTTCCGGAAACTTTGCCGGGTCGAACGTCTTGTCCTTCAAGCCTCCGATCCCGAGCCATTGCACACCGAAGCCATCGAACAGAGCCTGTGATCGCGGGTCTGCGATCATGCGTTTCACTTGCGTTCGCAGGATCTCAGGCTCACGTAGTTTGCCTCTGTCTGCGAGTGCCGCGAGTTCGGCATCCGGCATGGTGGACCAGAGGAAATACGACAGGCGCGCGGCGAGTTGATAATCGTCGAGCGGCACGATCGACTGACTCGCTGGCGTCTCCTTCTCTGGCGTGATGAAGAGGAACTGCGGAGACACGAGCACGGCCTTGACCATCAATCGCAGCGACGCCGCATAAGTGAGTTTGTTGTCTTGCCCTAAGTCGAAGACTCGCAGCAGGACTTCGACCTCATCGTCCGACGGCGGCCGACGATACGCACTGCGGGCAAACGATCGGGCGACCTTGCTGGCCGCCAATCGCGCATCGCTGCCAGGTGCCGGCGTCTCACCAAAGAGTTGCTTCTGTCGTTCCGTAGGCGGCCCGTCTTTTGGTCCCAAGGCCCGGTTCAAGGCCTCGTTTGCGAGCTCGAGATACTGCTCCGACTGCAACGGCGAAATCGTGTTGAGATATCCCTCGCCGGGCACATCCTCTGGCAATTGGGCGGCAATCGCAGGATCGACTCCCAGAAGATCACGGAGCGTGTTGCCGTACTCCACCTTCGTCAGTCGACGGATCACAAACACGCCGGGATCCGGCGTGCTCAGGAATTTGACGGTCGGAACCCACTCGATGAATTTTCGCCGCTCCTCGTCCGTGGGCTGCTTCTTGGCGTCCGGCGGCGGCATGGCGTGCGTCTTCACATTGACCAACGCAAGCTGCCATTGCTTGCGAAACTCCCCGGCACCGGGACGGTTGAACGTGCTCTGAAAGGACACGTCGCCTTGCTTCTCCCGGTTGTTCTTGCCGTGACACTCCAGGCAGTAGGTCTTGAGAAAGGGCGTGACATCGTCCTTAAAAACCTTCTGCACCGCATCCCGCCGCGCTTTCGACTCAGCCTCATCATCCGGTGCCGCGATGCCGAGTCTCGCCGAGCCGGACAGCAGCGCCATGACAACAATGACCGGCAAGATGGCAATGGTCTTTTTCATGGCAGTGTTCTGACGGTCTTGGGTGTGAATGGATGAGTAGGCGGATGAGTGATGTCTCGGCTGACGCGACATGCGAGGATCCAGCCTAGCTTACGCGGCCGCAACATCAATGAGCACTTAGATGCCCGACACCGGGCGATCAATTCCACTGTTCATCAGCTGACTTCACAGCGAGGTAGTCCACACCTTTCATCCCATTGGGCGGGAAGGTTGCGTCTTCGTCTCAATGCTTGCGGGCGGTTTATGGCCCCAGCCGGAATTGACGGCGGAACGCTGAAGGCGTGCTTCCCGTGGCTTGTCGAAACAGGATCGACAGTTGCCGGCCATCGTGAAAGCCTGCCATGCGAGCGATCGAGGCAATCGGCAGTTCCGTTTCCAGAAGCAATTGCTTGCTGCGGTCGAGATGCACTCGGCGAATCTCTTCAGAGATGCTGCGCTGTAATACCTTTCGGAAGCGGCGTTCCAGCGAACGTCGAGCGATCGGCACATGGCGGAGCACATCCTCGACGCGTATCTCCTGATGCGCGTGTTGTTGAATGAAGCGAACGGCCTCACTGACTTCCGCATCGGGGACGGCCAGCAGGTCGGACGATTGCCGTACGACCACTCCGGCTGGTGGTAGAACGACCAATTTGTGCGCCGGTGGGGAGCCGCTCAGCCACTTGTCGAGCAGCTTGGCCGCTTCATAGCCGATGCGTTCGCCAGGCAGCGCCACGCTGGAGAGTGACGGTCGAGAGAGTTCGCAAAGCACGTCATCATCGTCCACGCCGACGATGGCCACCTGATCCGGTACGAGCAGCTTCAATTGTCGGCAACATTCGGAGACCTGCGCCCCTTGGACATCATTGCTCGCCAATACCCCCACCGGCTTTGGCTGCGAACTCAACCAATCCATCAGCGGTTGATTCCAGCGCCATAAGCCGGTCGGATCCTGCACGCGATGTGTCCGCTCATGAAAGGCCGACAGTGTGAGTCCCGTAGATTCGATGACCTCGCGAAATCCCGCTTCACGTTTGATCGAGAAGTCGTGCCGCGGATATCCCACGAATCCAAATTGCCGAACTCCGCGTTCGAGCATGTGCCGCGCGGCTTGGCGGCCGACCTCGGCATGATCCACGGCCACTCGAGGCAGCGGCAGGTCGGGAAGGACTCCGGCCACACTGACCACCGGTTTCCGGAGCGACAACAGTGCGTTCGCCAGCGGACGAGTAAACACATGCGCGAGATAGCCGTCGCAGCGGAGCGGACGAGCCAGTTCGATGGCCCGGGCCTCCGGCTCAATCGGAGTGAAAACCCAGTCGGGCCGTTCGACGGCGAATGCTTTGACCCCGCGCAGAATGTCGCGGAAAAAGCCGAGTGAGTGCGTCATCACTAGGCCGATGCGAGCGAATGACTTCGGCATGAGATCGGTCGATTCTGAGGTCAGCGGACGGTGAGAGCCTGAGAAAACCAGTGTCGCAAATCGACAAAAGATTTACGCATTTTGGCATCACTGCCGAGCCCTGCCAATGATTCAATCTTCTGCGATCCGATGGGCGCGAGTCGGCGTTTCGACCGCGATGAGTTCTTTTCGTGGCTTGTTCGACACCAGCGTTCTCCCAACGGAGAATGGCGAACGCGACTTCAAGGACCGACCATAAGATTTCGATTGACCGAGTACCGTCGCTTCACCGGTGGAGATGCACTTTGAACGCTCTGATGGGACTCACGGCACTGTTCGCTCGGCGGCCACTTGCAACCGCTCTGCTTGCGGTCTTCTGCCTGACAGTGACGACGTCCTCGACCGCCGAATCGGCTGAGCGAGTCGGCCAGGACTTGTTGGTGCTCTACACGTTCGAGCGGCCGGCGAACGACGTCATTCGCGATCATTCAGGAAACGGCGAACCGCTCAATCTGCGGGTCGAAAAGTCGCCGGGGATCGCGTTTCGTGGTAATCGGCTGGTCGTGACGTCCTCTGCGAGAATCTCGTCCGCCGAACCGGCTCGCAAGATCGTAGCCGCCCTCAAGAAATCGAACGCCCTGTCGATCGAAGCGTGGGTCAAACCGCAGGACGCGCGACAGGCGGGGCCAGCCCGCATCCTGACCCTCTCGTCCGATCCGGGACATCGGAACTTCACGCTGGGGCAGGATGCGGGACGCTACGACGTGCGGCTGAGGGCGACGTCAAACAACGAGAACGGGGTTCCTTCAACGGCCAGTTCAGAGGATGCCGTCCGGACGGAGTTGACGCACATCGTCTTTACACGCGATCCGAACGGGACCGCGCGGATTTATCAGAATGGCAAAGAAGTCGCGAAGGCGACCGTCGCGGGCGACTTCGGCAATTGGAGCGATGAATTTCGGTTGTCGCTGGTCAACGAGTTGACGGGCGATCGACCTTGGTTGGGAGAGCTGTCGCTCGTGGCGATCTACGGACGCACGCTTTCAGCCGGGGAAGTGACTCGCAATTTTGAGGCGGGCGTTCCAGCCGCCGTGAACTATGGGGCGTTGTTGCCGCCGGCCAGTTCGCGGCAGGTGGATTTTGTCAAAGACGTGCAACCGTTGCTGCGAGAACGTTGCTTTGAATGTCATGCAGCCGGGAATGAAGAAGGAGGCCTCAATCTCGGCATTCGGCAGAGGGTGATGGAAGGCGGCGATCATGGCCCGGTGCTCATCAAGGGAGACAGCGCGAACAGTCGCTTGATTCATTTGGTCGCCGGACTTGATCCGAAGGAGGCGATGCCTCCGCCTCCCGATGAGAAGCCGTTGAGCAAAGACGAAGTCGGCCTGCTGCGTGCCTGGATTGATCAGGGAGCAAAGTGGCCGGACGGTGCGGACGTGCTCGATCCGCGGGCCGAGAAGGCCAAGACTCACTGGGCGTTTCAGCCCCTGCGGCCGGTCGTCGAGCCAGCGGTCAAGGATGCGAACTGGTCTCGCACATCTATCGACCGCTTCATTCTTTCTCGATTGGAATCGGCCGAGATCCAACCGCAGCGGCCAGCGAGCGCCTGGCAACTGATTCGCCGAGTCACCTTCGATCTGATCGGTCTACCGCCAACACCTGACGAGATGCGCGATTTCATCGCCGCGTCTGAGCACGATTCGCAAGCGGCGCTCGCCTCGCTCGTGGATCGGCTGTTGCAGAGTCCGCATTACGGCGAGCGTTGGGGGCGGCACTGGCTGGACGTCGCGCGCTATGCCGACAGCGACGGACAAGAGAGTGATCGCGATCGACCCACGGCCTATCACTATCGCGACTTCGTCATCCGATCCTTCAACGCAGACCGGCCGTTTGATCAGTTCGCGCGCTGGCAACTCGCAGGTGACGAGTACGAGCCGCAGAACCCCGACGCGGTCGCGGCCACTGGGTTCCTCGCGGCCGGTCCGTTTGCGGCGCTGCCGGACAAGCTGATGGAGGATGAGCGGCTGCGGAACTTGTACAACGAGATGGATGACATGCTCGGCACGATCGGTACGGGATTCATGGGCCTGACGCTCGGTTGTTGCCGCTGTCACGATCACAAATACGACGCGATTCCGGCTCGCGACTACTATCGCCTGCTGGCGGCTCTACACAGCGGCCAGCGCGACGAAGTGCCGCTCGGCGCGTCGAAGGAGAAGACGCTCGGCTATCGCGACTTGGGTTCGCAACCGAAGCCGACTTGGCTGTTTCGACGCGGCGACTGGTACGACCACAATCATCCGGTGCAGTTGGGATTCGTCTCGATCCTGACAAACGGCAAATCACCGGACGAGTATTGGCGGGTCGCGCGCGAACAGAGCTCCGCGAAGAACAGCACAAATCAGCGCCGAGCACTCGCAGAATGGATCACCGACGTCGATCACGGCGCGGGAGCACTCGTCGCCCGCGTGTTCGTCAACCGGATCTGGCAGCATCATTTCGGACAGGGACTGGTCCGCACCGTCGGAGATTTCGGAGTTCGTTCTGAACCGCCGACTCATCCAGAATTGCTGGAGTGGCTAGCGCAAGACTTTGTGCAAAGCGGCTGGCGGATCAAACGACTACAGCGGCTGATCGTGCTGAGCGCGGCTTATCAACAATCGAGCATCGCCGCCGCGTCTCCAGCGGCCGATCCGGACAATCGACTGCTGTGGAAGATGCCGTTGCAACGGCTCGAGGGCGAGATTCTGCGCGACTCGATGCTGTCCGTCAGCGGAACCTTGAACGCGACCACATATGGTCCCGCCGTTCGGCCGCCCATTGCCGCCGAAGCGATTGTGGCCCGCAATCTGAAAGATGCGTACCCAGGCAAGATCGAAGATGGCCCGGCCGTGCGGCGGCGATCAGTCTATCTGTTTCACAAGCGCGTCGTCCCGTACCCGCTGCTGCAAGCGTTCGACAAGCCGGATGCTCAGCAAAGCTGCGGTCGCCGTGACAATACAACGGTGGCTCCGCAGGCCCTCGCCTTGCTGAACGACCAGTTCGTGCGCAGCGTGTCGCTCGATTTCGCCGACAGATTGCTGAAAGAAGCGGGCAACGAACCGGCTCAATGGATCGAACGCGGTTATCAGTTGGCACTCGCCCGCGCTCCCAGCGAGCAGGAACGAACCAGCGCGTTGGCGTTCGTGGAAGGGCAGTTACAGGAGCGAAAGAAACGCGCGGCTCAGGCACCGGTCGAAGAGATTCGACGGCAGTCCCTCGCGGACTTGTGCCAGGCGATCTTCAGTTTGAATGAGTTTTTGTATGTGGATTGAGTGCGGTTCGTAGGATGGCCGCCCCCGGCCGTCCGTTGTTGCGAGAGAATCATGCAGGACAGCCGGGGGCGGCTATCCTCCGAGAAACCATTCCGAGACCGTCATGCCAACTCACAGCACACACTTCGGTCGCTTCGAGCGGATCGTTGATCGCCGCCATTTTCTGGAGCGTGCGGGAGCTGGCTTCGGCAGTGTCGCGCTGACTCATCTGCTGGCGGCGCGCGCCAGCACCGC
>CAYLTY010000112.1:0-25768 GCA_964386705.1 uncultured Planctomycetaceae bacterium | reverse complement strand
GCCGGCGGCACCCTGATCGTCAACGAAGACAACTTCGGCAAGCAAGACGTCGCCAAGGCCAACTACACTCAGAACCCGCTCGAGACCGACGTGATCTCGGCGTTCCGAGTGCACAAGGTTCCGATGACGCGCCTGACGCGCGACGCGGTGGCTGGTCTCGGTCTGTCGACTAAGGAAGCCGATCGTTGCAAGAACTTCTTCTCGCTCGGTCTGGTGTACTGGCTCTACGAACGCGACATGAAGGTGACTGAGGATTACCTCAAGCACCAGTTCGCCAAGAAGCCTGAGATTCTGGAAGCCAACCTGCGAGCGCTGCGCGCTGGCTACAACTACGGCTTCTCGACCGAAAGCTTCACGGTTCACTACCAGGTTGATCCGGCCAAGCTGCCTGCTGGCAAGTATCGCAAGATGACCGGCAACGAAGCCACCGCCATCGGTTTGGTTGCGGCGGCCAAGCTGGCTGGCCGAAGCCTGTACTTCGCTGGCTACCCCATCACTCCGGCCAGTGACATTTTGCACGAGCTTTCCACTCACAAGAACTTCGGCATTCGTACCTTCCAGGCGGAAGACGAAATCGCGGCTTGCGCTGCCGCGGTGGGTGCTGCTTATGCCGGTGAGCTGGCTGTTACCGCCAGCTCCGGCCCGGGCATCTGCCTGAAGGGTGAAGCGATGGGTCTCGGTGTGATGACCGAGTTGCCATTGGTGATCATCGACGTGCAACGCGGCGGTCCAAGTACTGGTCTGCCGACGAAGACGGAGCAAGCGGATCTGCTGTTGGCGATGTTCGGTCGTAACGGCGAAAGCCCGATGCCCGTGATCGCTGCCGCGAGCCCCGGCGACTGCTTCTACATGGTTCAAGAAGCCATGCGGATTGCGGTTGAGTTCATGACTCCGGTGCTCTTCCTCACCGACGGCTACATTGCCAATGGTGCCGAGCCTTGGCGTATTCCGGATCTGAGCGAACTGCACAAGATCGAGGTGAAGCACCCGACGGCAGTCAACTCCGAGAAGGGCTATCTGCCTTACCTCCGCGATCCAGAGAAGCGTGCTCGTCCGTGGGCGCGGATCGGTACGCCGGGCCTTGAGCACCGCATCGGTGGTCTCGAGAAGTCGGATGGCACTGGTCACATCAACTACTCGCCGCCAAACCATGAGCACATGGTCCGGACTCGTGCGAAGAAGGTCGCAAACATTGCGAACTACATTCCCGAGCAGACCGTGATTGGCCCGGATTCGGGTGACTTGCTGGTCTTGAGCTGGGGCGGAACTTACGGAGCTGTGCGTTCGGCGACTCGCGACGCCCAGGAAGCCGGCAAGTCTGTGGCTCACGCGCATCTGCGGTATCTCAACCCGTTCCCCAAGAACCTCGGCGAGATGCTGAAGCGCTACGAGAAGGTGCTGATTCCAGAACTCAATATGGGCCAACTGCTGACGTTGATCCGGTACAAGTTCCTGGTTGACGCTCGCGGTCTCAACAAGATCAAGGGCAAGCCGTTCCTGGTTTCTGAAGTTGCTGCTGCGCTTGACACTATCCTCACTCAGCCTCTGAGTGAGCTGCCGACGCATCTCTCAACCGGCGCAGGCCGGTCGGAAGACCTCGGCGAGGCAGGGGGCTGATCTGCAACTCGGTCAAAACCGTTTCATAATGAGTTGAGATAGAGCCAAAGATTCATGCAGCCTGACCGCTTCGGTCAGGCTCCTCTCGCACTCCAACAAGTTTTCGAATAGGCCAAAATCGCCATGAGTACTGATCTTCCCGTTCTGACTCCGAAAGATTTCACGAGCGATCAGGATGTCCGGTGGTGCCCGCGCTGCGGTGACTACTCGATCCTGGCGCAGATGAAGAAGGTTCTGCCCACGCTGGGTATTCCGCGTGAGAAGTTTGTGTTCGTGTCCGGTATCGGCTGCTCCAGCCGCTTCCCGTACTATGTCAACACGTATGGTTTCCACAGCATCCACGGCCGAGCTCCCGCGATTGCCACCGCAATCAAGATGGCTCGCCGCGACATGCAGGTGTGGGTCATCACTGGCGACGGCGACGCGCTGTCCATCGGCGGTAACCACCTGCTGCACGTCATTCGTCGTAACGTCGATCTGAAGGTGATCCTGTTCAACAATCAGATCTACGGTCTGACCAAGGGCCAGTATTCGCCGACCAGTCCGCTCGGCAAGAAGACGAAGAGCACCCCGATGGGTTCGGTCGATCATCCGGCCAATCCGCTGTCGGTCGTGCTCGGCTGCGAAGCTACCTTCGTAGCTCGTTCTGTCGACGTTGATATCAAGCACCTGACCTACGTGCTGGAGCGAGCTGCTCATCACAAGGGAACGGCGTTCGTTGAGATCTACCAGGACTGCAACGTGTTCAACACGGGCGCCTTTGAGTTCGCAACGGACAAGGCTACGAAGAGCAACAACGTGATCTATCTGGAGCACGGCAAGCCGTTGATCTTCGCCGATGGCAAGAAGGGCATTCGCATCAACGAGGCGAGTCGTCCGGAAGTTGTCAATCTCGATGGGACGATCAAAGAAGACGACCTGCTGTTCCACGACGAGAAGCTCACCGAACCCAGCCTGGCGTTTACTCTGGCTCGCATGCGGCATCCGGAGTTTCCCGAGCCGATGGGTATTTTCCGCGCTGTCGAGAAGACAACGTACGACGAAGTGTGTGACGATCAGATTAAAGCTGCGGTGGCCGCAAAAGGTCCTGGCGACCTGAACGAGCTGCTGAACCGCGGCGACACTTGGATGGTCTCCTAGTTCGTTGACTGTATTTCTGCAGTCTCACGATCCATAACTGACAGCCACACTCGATCGGGTGTGGCTGTTTTTGTTGGCGGAGACGTCGTCTAGCAGGTCGAGGCACACTCATGATCTCAGCAAGAATTCTGATCGGCATACTGGCAGCCGTCATGTTGATGATGGCTGCAGCAGATTCGCGCGCGGCCGATGCTCAGCGACCTCCGAACTTCGTGGTCATTTTCGCTGATGATCTCGGTTACGCGGACATCGGTCCTTTCGGAGCGAAGGATATTGAGACGCCGCACCTCGACCGCATGGCACGCGAGGGTATGAAGTTCACGGACTTCTATGTTTCGCAGGCCGTTTGCTCAGCATCGCGAGCGGCTTTGCTGACCGGCTGCTATTCGAACCGCGTCAGCATCATGGGGGCTTTGGGGCCGGGTTCGAAGCAAGGTATCAACGAGAACGAGTGGACGATCGCGGAGGTGCTGAAGCCGCGAGGTTATGCGACAGCCGTGTTTGGCAAATGGCACTTGGGCGATAAGCAGCAATTCCTGCCGCTGCAGCATGGCTTCGATGAATACTTCGGGCTGCCTTATTCCAACGACATGTGGCCGTTTCATCCGACATCCGGCAAGAGCTTTCCCGACTTACCGCTGATCTCCGGAAACAAGATCGTCAATCCGAAGATGACCGGGCAGGATCAGACGCAACTGACGACTCAATACACCGAGCACGCGGTTAGTTTCATTGAACGCAATCGCAGCAAGCCGTTCTTCCTGTACGTGCCTCATTCGATGCCGCACGTGCCCTTGTTCGTCAGCGACAAGTTCAAGGGCAAGTCGAAGCGAGGTCTCATCGGAGACGTGATCTCGGAAATTGACTGGTCCGTCGGCCAGATTCTGGACACGCTCAAGAAGCATGATTTGGACAGCAACACGCTGGTGATCTTTACGTCTGACAATGGCCCCTGGCTCTCGTATGGCGACCATGCGGGATCGGCTGTCCCCTTGCGTCATGGCAAGGGGACAGCTTGGGACGGTGGCCAACGGGTACCGTGCGTCGCTCGCTGGCCGGGGAAGATCCCTGCTGGCAAGGAATGCAAGCAACTGGCGTCAACAATTGATGTGCTGCCGACATTGGCCGAGTTCGCCGGCGCAGAACTGCCGCCCAACAAGCTGGATGGACTCAGCATTCGACCGCTGCTGTTGGGCGAGTTCGATGCGAAGACTCCGCATGAATCGTTCTATTTCTATTGGGGCAAGGAACTGCACGCGGTAAGGAGTGGGTCGTGGAAACTGCACTTCCCGCATTCGTACCGCGCACTGAAGTCCGGCGGAGCAGGGGGCGTACCGGGGCCGTACGTCGACGCCAAGACCGATCTGGCACTCTTCAATCTGGAGACTGACATCGGCGAACTTCGCAACGTCGCAGAAAGGAATCCCGATGTTGTGGCGCGGCTCTCGAAGCTGGCCGATGTGGCGAGAGCGGAACTCGGTGATGCGCTGACGGGGAAAACGGGCTTCGAAGTGAGGCCCCACGGAATGGCGACGAAGTAGTTGATGGTTCTTACTAAGCTGGTGTCGTGGCAGACGGGAATTTCAAGCTGAAGTCTTCATTGCTCAATTCATCGCGCGCGGACGAAGTGACGCTTCGGCTCGGGCGTGATCTGGTGCGCTCGCTGAAACGTGGCGATCCCTGGGTCTACGCGGATGCACTGCGTGAGGTTCCCCAAGCTCCACCGGGAACCAGAGCCGTTCTGCTCGACAACAAACGCGGCCGCCCCGTCGCTCGTGGCTTTTACGAATGCGACAGCCCGCTGGCGTTTCGCGCCTGCAATGTCGATGACGAACAACCGCTGAACGAAAGCTGGGCTAGATTACGGTTGCGTCAGGCCCTTGCGCTGCGAAAACGGCTCTTCGAAAACGCTCCCGCTGCGGTGGGCTTAACGACTGGCTATCGATTGTTTAACGGCGAGGGCGATGGCCTGCCCGGTCTGGTCGCTGATGTTTATGACAGCGCCGCCGTTGTAAAGCTGGATGGTCCCGGCGCAGCGGGCTTCTGGAACGCTGCAGGCATCGCGGATTGGCTCAGTGAAGAGTTGCGACTGGAAACGATCTGTGAACGCCCGCGCGAGCGTGGTTCTGACGCTCGCATGCTTAAGGGTACAGCACCCGAGAAGCCGATCGAGTTTCTGGAAAACGGAACGCGGTTTACGACCGACATCCTGCACGGCCAGAAGACCGGCTTTTTCCTGGATCAGCGAGACAACCGTTTGCGAGTTCGTCAGATGGCGAATGGCTTGCGCGTGCTGAACCTGTTTGGCTACACCGGCGGGTTTTCAATCGCGGCGGGCTGCGGTGGGGCTCGTCATGTGACAACGGTTGACCTGGCAGAACCGGCCGTGTTGGCGGCGAACAGCCACTGGTTGCTCAACGGCCTTGCTGACTCGGCACATGCGGGAGTGACTGCGGATGCCTTCGAGTTTCTAGCGGCAGCTCGTCAGAACCGTGAAACGTGGGATCTGGTGATCAGTGATCCGCCGTCATTTGCGCCGTCCAAGGCGGCCTTGAGCAAGGCTGTTCCGGCCTATCAGAAGCTGGCGTCCGAGTCTGCGGCGGTGACCGCGCGGGGGGGACTGCTGGCTTTGTCGTCCTGTTCGAGTCACATCGATCAGACGGAGTTCTTAAGAATCAGCGAAGAGGGGATCTCGCAGGCCAGACGACGTGGCACGGTCCTCGGCATTCACGGTCAGCCGGCCGATCACCCGACGCCGCTGGCGTTGCCTGAATTCCGCTACCTGAAGTTCGTGCTGTTCCAAGTGCACTGACGGACTGTGAGCTTCGCAGAGCAGAGCAGTTATCTAAGGTTACGTCAGCAGGTAAGTGCAGACGATGGCCGTCAGAATCGCACCGGCGATGACGGCAATCACCATCAGACGCTCGACGCGAAGTATGCGCCCGTTTTCCACTCGTCCTGAGTTTGGTGCATTGGCTCCCGCTCCCGGTGGTGTGCGAGGCACGATCTGATCGAGCGCTGTCGACGATGCTGTGCTGGATGGAGAAGACATGATGAAGTGCCTGAGCGAAGGCGACGCTGAGTTGCGATCAAGAAACCCGGATCTAGACAAGCAACTCGGATACCAACAGCTCAGAACTTGCTGCGACGCCGCAGGCGAGGCCTTTTCGCCCGTTTCAGGAGCATTTTTCCGACATGTGGAAAACAATAGGTCTCAGTTTCGCGGTTCGCGAGAGACCGACCGCGTTTCATGAGGAATTCCGGTGAGCATTCTTTGCGCAGCGGCCAGCGCGAGCGCGTGCGAAACGAAGACAGTTATGAACCGGTGTTGTCGTCCGAAGTCGGCTTGTCGACGTTCAGATTCAGAGTCTTCAGCTTCGTTCGCAACGTGTTACGGGCGATGCCCAGCAACTCGGAAGCGGCGACCTGGTTACCGTTGGTTTGTAGCAACGCCTCACGCAGCACGATGCGATCGACGGCGTTGATGATGGTTTCATAGATGTCCGGCTGCTGAGTTGAGATCAGGTAACGGGTCAGCTCAACCAGATCCAAGGCCTGTTCGGAGCTGGTGGCGGTCGTCCGAGGCGGTGTGATGAGCGGGTGCTCGCCACCTTGAATGCTCAGAGGCAGACAGTCGCTCGTCAAAACTTCGCCCGGGGCTTGGACGATGGCGTACTTGATCGCGTTCTGCAGTTCCCGAATGTTTCCTGGCCACGGGTGTTGCAGCAGTCGCGACATGGCTTCCGGAGCGACCAGGGCGATCCGTTTGTGCAACTCGCCGTTGAATTTGGAAACAAAGTAATCCACCAGCATCGGCAAGTCTTCGAGTCGCTCACGCAGCGGCGGAAGCTGAATCGTGAAGACGTTCAGCCGGTAGAAGAGGTCGTTGCGAAAACGTCCCTGCTCAACCAGCCGCGGCAGATCCTGATGCGTCGCCGCGATCAGTCGGACATTCGTCGCCACGACCTCGTTGCCGCCGATGCGTTCGAAACGCTGTTCCTGCAGGATGCGTAGAACTTTGGACTGAGTCGGCAAGCTCATGTCACCGATTTCGTCCATGAAGAGTGTGCCGCCGTCCGCCTGCTCAAACTTGCCTATGCGGCGTTTGTCAGCTCCGGTGAACGAGCCTTTCTCGTGACCAAACAGCTCGCTTTCCAGAAGTGTTTCCGGGATTGCGGCGCAGTTGATTGCCAGGAAGAGCTTGTCCTTGCGTTGGCTGTGCTGGAACAGTGCTCGCGCCACCAGCTCCTTGCCGGTCCCGCTTTCGCCGAGAATCAGTACGTTGACATCCTGAGCGGCGACGCGGCCAATTTGTTTGTAGACGTCGTGCATGGCGCGTGAACGGCCGATGAACTGATCGCCTCGCAGACCGGGCTGCGGAGTCTCATTGAAGACTGCGGGTGTACGACTGAGGCGACTGAGTTCAACCGCTCGATCCAGCACATCGCGCAGCTCCGAGAGTTCGACGGGCTTGATCAGGTAGTCAAACGAGCCGCGCTTCATGGCTTCGATGGCGGTGTCCGTCGTGCCGTGCGCGGTCATGATGATGACCGGCAAACGCGGATCGGCGGCATGCAACTGATTGAAGACTTCCAGGCCGTTGCAGTCCGGCAACTGCACATCCAACAAGATCACATCGGGGTTCTCTCGCCGGGCGGCTTCGAGCCCGTCGCTGGCGGTCTCGGCGCTGACGACTGTCAGCGACGGCGACGCCAACGCGGATTCCAGCGAAAACAGGACGCCCGGTTCGTCGTCGATGATGAGCAATTTGGGCATGACCGAGAACTGCAGTGAGAGGACAAGGCTTGGATTGAGGAGAATCTAAAAGCTCAAGCGGATGTTCGAATGGGAAGCCAGATGGTGAAAATCGCTCCCGGTGGAGGGACTCGATTCGCCGCCGCGATCGTGCCGCCGTGACTTTCCACGATGCGTTTGCAGATTGACAGTCCCAGGCCGAGGCCCGTGTCTTTGGTGCTGACGAACGGCCGAAATGCGCGGTCCGACCATTCTTCCGGCAGTCCGGGACCTGTGTCAGCCACGGAGATCTGCAATCCGAGTTGCTCAGACTGCGAACCATCCGGGAAAAACTGACCGTGCTGAATCTTGATCAGCACAGCTCCGTCGCGGCGAATGGCGTCGAAGGCGTTGTAGAACAGGTTCAATAACACCTGTCGTAGTTGAATTGGATCGCCTGTTGTGTGAGCGCTCGCGACCAGGCATTCCAGCGTCAGTGTGATTTTCTGCTTCTCTGCCCGATGTTTCACCAGCGCAATCGCATTCTCCGCAACTTCGAGGACATCAACGTCGCGTGGTTCAAGTTTGGGCGGACGGGCAAAGTCGAGGAAGAGCTGAATGGTCTGCTCCTGCCGCTTGATCTCATCATGAATGAGATTCAACGCCCGGCCTTCAATGCGACCTTCCGGTCCCTTCTCGACAGCAGATTGCACGAGCAGTTTTACAGCCATCAGCGGGTTGCGGATCTCATGAGCGACCCCGGCGGCGAGTTGCCCGACGAGGGCGAGCTGTTCTGCCCGCAGCGCATCTTGCTGTGTCTTTGAAAGACGCTCCAGAACCGTACTGACCTGCGCGGACATATCCGTCATCAGCGTTTCCAGATCGCCGATGTTCTCGGACGCCGCAAGCTCCAGTGGGCCGATGGAAGTTCCCAGTTGCCCTGCGGTTGCCTTCATGGGAATAGCGAGTTTCACGAGAGAACGCCCCAAGCGAGACGAGATGAGATATCCCAGTACCAGCCCGGTGATCGACCCGCACACGGCCAGCAGCACCAGTCCCAATCCCACGCGGTCTGCGGTCTTCTGGTTGTATTGGCCGACATCGGACGCATCTTGCTGTTGAAGTTCTTGAAAACGCTCGCTGAGCGGAACGAGTCCCGGATCAAAGTGCTCCTTCACCAGCGCCAGCGCTTTGGGGCGTGGCAGGTCGTCTTTAATCCTCTGAAACTCCTCTGCGAACAGAGCGTGCTTGGCCGAAATCTCGTCCAAGACTTCCACTTCAGAGGCGGAATTATCGGGTTCCGTGCAAGCCACAATGTTGGCACGCACTTCTTTATGCAGACTGGTGATGCGGTCGAGGTGCGTGACGTCGTTGGAGTTCGCCCATTCACGCAGTTGCGTTCGCATTTCGCGGAACGAGATCACCAGCCGCTGAGCATCCGCTGCGGCCCGCATGGCATGCACGACCTGAGCCGACGCGGTCTGCTGCGAGGCGTGCACGTACCACGCTGCCAGAATCGAGCAGCCCATCATCACGCAACTGGTGACGACGACCGGAATCGTCACTCTCCATACCTGCATGCTGAGCCCTTCTGCGCTGGTTTGAGTCGTCAGCCGTCTCGCGACCAACGGAGTGGCCCGCCTGCGTATTTGAACAAGGCGGAGTGATCCTTGCAGCTTTCACGCAGCGGTTGAATTCATGAACGGGTCTGCCTGCCTGGGGCGTCAGCGACAGGATTCGGGCCGAAGCCCTCGTTCGCGGCTTATTTGCTGCTTCTGGCAATAACTCTTTGTTGGGTAATGGGTTCCGGCACATCCTGCGGGTTCTGGGGCAGTGCCTTCGGTGCTTGTTTCAGGAATTTTGAGGGGTTGCAGGCTCCGTTTGGAATTACCTGATGGGCCACCCTCTTTTCGGGTCATGGGAGACAGCATGTCCGCTACGCAGATTCGTCGAGCCTTTACGATCCCTCTGAGTTCGTTCTCGAAACTTGCGGATCTCACCCGCCCGCGTCGTCGCGTTCGTCGTCTGGCGCGAAAGACTGAGCGTCGCCCACTGCCGCTGATTCTGGAAGGTCTGGAACAGCGTCTGGTGCTGGATGCCAGCGTGAACCTGGCGGCTCCCCTGTTTGGTCCGATCGGGCCGGTGGATGTCAAGAATGGGCAGGCGATTCTGACGGATGGCAGCGCGGATCGCAGTGTCGCGGGTGTGATTACCACGGTTGCTGTGCATCCTGATCAGAAGACGGTTTACGTCGGGACGGGACACGGTGGCGTCTGGCGTACTTCGGACATCAACCGCACCGCGTCAGACGGCTCGCCTGATCCGGACTGGGAGCCGGTTACGGATCACAGCTTGTCATTGTCGATCAGCTCGCTGGCGATTTCTCGTTTGAATCCGAGCGTCGTCTACGCCGGAACCGGCGACCGCACGGTGAGTGGTGCTTCGCCTTTGCTATCTGGCCTGGGTCTGCTGAGGAGCAAGAACAACGGTCTCGACGGAACCTGGAAGCGCGTCGAAAGCAGCGAACTCACCGGTCGTCGGTTGCTGGATCTGGCACCGACGCTCGTTCGCGAAGGTGGTCAGACGAAGGAGTACCTCTACATCGCGGTGTCGCAGCGCGATAAGGGCCTGTATCGGCTGGGGCCAGACGATCAACTGGAACTGATTTCAGACGTCACCGGCACGAAGCCGAATGGTCTGCCCGCTGGAGCGGTCCACAGCCTGCTGGCGATGCCTGATCCGACTCAGCCCGGCAGCGACATTCTGTTTGCCGCCGTGGTGCCCTTTCAGGACGACGCCGGTGTCGCAGGCAACATTGGTGTGTATGCGACTCGCGACAACGGGCAAACGTGGACGAAGATTACCGCTCAGTCGCAACTGCCGCGCACGGGGACGACGAACCTCAATCTGGTGCAGCCGGTGACGTCGCCTGATTCTGTTGGAACGATCACTCTGGCTGGATCGGGCTCGCGCGTTGTGATGGGTGTCGTCTCGAAGTCGACGAACGGGTACGACCAGAAGGTCATCTTCAATCGCGATCTGACGCAGCCGCTGACGGCGGCGTGGCAACCCGGTCAGTCGGTGGGCTCGACCGAGTTCGGATCCGCGTACAACCTGAATCCTGAAGCGCGCGGCATCCGCAATTCGCCGATTGCTGTGCATCCGACATCGACGAATGTGTTCTTCGTTGGTGGCGACACGCAGGTGCTGGACGCTCCGGGGCCAAACGCTCAACCCAATTCCGTGGGTCTGACGCCGACAAACGGACGCGTGGGTCGTATCTTCCGGCAGCAGATCGGTGGTGCGACGACGCAGGTCATTTTCAACGGAGCTTCGCAGACAGCTCCGCATCGTGACGCGCGCGACTTTGCGTTCATCGGCACCGATTTGATCGAAGTGGATAACGGCGGCATTTATCGCCTGACGAATCCGCTGGGTGATCCCAGCGCCAGTAACACCGCTCTGCGTCCGCGCTGGCAGTCGCTGAACGGTGATTTGCAGATCGCCGACGCGGCCCACGTGGGCTACGACCCGCTGTCCGATGAAGTGCTCGTCGGTGCGGCCGAGAACGGTTCGCTCTACCAGCGCGACGATGGTACCTGGGAGGCCGTCACCGATCGGAATGGCCTCTTTCAGGCCGCTGCGGTGGAGATGGAAGGCACCGAGAAGGTCTCTTATCGCTACAGCACGGGCGGTGATTCTCGAACTCGATATATCCGACGCTTCAAGTATGACGCTGACGGCAATCGGCTCGACTCTGACGAACGGCCAGCGTTGTCATCTCCGACAGATCCCGCTTCCTTCAGCGGCTTGAACCGCACCGATCGCAAGGCTCCGGGAACCGGCGAGTTCCAGATGGCGCTCAACGGCGGGGCGGACAAGAAGCGGCTCGTGTTCGGTGAGTCCGGGCTCTACGAGTCTTTCGATCGCGGGGAAACCATTCGTGAGATCCTGCCGCCGGAAGGTGTCTCGGCCAGCGGCAATAAGGTGACGGCGCTGGCTTATGGAAACGCGGCGAACCCGGACGCACTGTACGTCGCGCGCGGCCATCGCATCGCCGTGCGTGACGCTGCGGGCAAGTTTCTGACGCGCGTCGCGACGCCACCCGGAGCGACGGAAGAACATCCCATCAAGAGCATCGTGATTGATCCGCTCAACTTCCGCGTGGCCTACGCGGTGGATGACGGTCACGTCTGGGTGACGACCGACACCGGCGAAACCTGGCACGATATTACGGGCTCGCTGGCTTCGACGGTGCCCAGTTTGAATCGTGGCATTCAGACTGTGGAGTTCGTTTCCTACCTCAAGCCTGACGGTTCCAAAGTCGAACAGGAAGTACTGCTGGTCGGCGGTCGGCTGGGGCTGTATCGCGCCATCAATCCCGTTGGACTGCCGGGGGCTCGAGACCTGGATGGCAACCCCGCTCAACTATGGACGCGGTTCACCGGCGTTGATTCAGCGGGCGACTCGCTGATTCCGGACGTCACCGTTTCAGACATCCAGTACGCCAAGCCGGATGATCCTTCCGAGCCTGCGAAGCTGATCGTGGGCACTCTCGGTCGCGGTGTGTTCGTAATGGAAGACGCGGACGCGCAGATTCGTGCCGACAATGTTTTGAAGATTCAGGGCGACTCCTCGGCCAATCAGATTGAACTTTCGAAGGTGGCCGGCACGCAGCGGGTGCAGGTGAAGGTGAATGGCGTCGTCAAGACGGTGCAAAGCACAACGTCGGCCACATCGATCGATGTCACGGGCTCCAACGTCAATCTGACCGTGGATTCGCGCGTCCGCCCCGTCGGCGGCACATTGAACTTCACCGGAGCAGGTACGCATCGACTGACGATTCAACTTAGTGAAGAGGACGGCAAACCCGTCACCGAAGGCACGACGACGAACGGCAGCATCACCATTCCGACGCCTCGAGGCACGTTCAAGATTACCTACGCGAACTTGGTGGCACCCGTCACGGTTTTGCCGCCGGTTGATCCTGCTCTGACCAACATCAAGCAGTTCGGTGCGGGTTTTGAAAGCGCGCTCGGCCCAACTGATTCGATTCGCGAAGCGGTCACCACGCAGGAGATTGTGGGGCTGAAGCAACTGGTGTCGGCGCTGGAAGGCAGCAAGCCCGCGAATCAGAAGCTGACGGATAGCGATGCGGCCTTGAGCGACGATCGCCAGGTCTCGCTGTTCGAGCGGATTCTCACTTCCGGCTCGAATGGGTTTGAGTTTGATGACATTGGAACGTCCATCACCACGCCCGAAGAGTTACGCGACTTTCTGGATCGTATTGATGCGACTCCGGGCAACGTGAAGCTGACGAAGACCGGCAACTTTTTTGAACTCGACATCGGCGTTCGTACGTCGCTCGATGGCGATGGCAACTTCGATTTCTCGCTCTTCAAGGAAGCGTTCACGATCGACAACATCGTGAATCTGAAGGCGGATGCCGAGCTGCATGTGATTGCGGGTGTCGATGCCAACGGCTTCTACGTCAACACCACCAAGCAGTTTGATCCGCAACTGTCGCTGACGAACATGAAGATCACCGGCGACCTGGAATCCACCGGAACGTTCGGCCTGGTGGGAGTGAAGCTCGACGATGCTACGTTGCAAACGGGCAAGGGCTTTGAGCTGGAGTTCAAGCTTGATACTCCCTCGACGAACTTCTTCGGCGAGACGAACGGCAAGATGCGTCTGCCGGAACTCGTCGATCCGACGTTCGATGACCTCGACTACAAGGTCGTCAAATCCCCGGGTGCACCAGACATGGTGGTGCAGGGCAAGCTGCAGTCAGGCTTGGGACCGGTGCCGCTCACGCAGAGCAACGCGACCATTACCTGGAACGACGCGACCAAGCCGGACAGCTTTTCGATCACCGGCATTGATGAGCTGAAGGCCCTCAACACGAAGCTGAAGAACGCGATCAAGACGGGCTTGGACAAGCTTGTGGAAGTTGGTCGGAACCTCGGCAACAGCGGTGCGCTGACGCAAAAGATTAACATCCTGAATGGTTCCGTCGGTGATCTCGTCGATGTCGCCAATGTGCTGGATCAACGGTTCCGGCTGCCGATTACGGAGTACCTCAACAAGCTGCAGGCGGATGAGTTTCCCACGATCGAAGGCATCCAGAACGTCATCCAGAAGCAACTGGAGAAGATCGGTGAACTGGACCTTTCGCTCTCGGGCATTGGCCTCGGCTTTGAGAACAACGAGTTCTCTATCGACTTCCCGATGCACGCCGAACGCACCCTCAAACTGCCGCTGGCGTTCGATCTCGGTGGTGCGCCGTTGGGCTTCAAGGGGGACCTGACCTCGGATGTCACTTTCAGCTTTGATGCGAACATCGGGCTGGGGGTGGATCTTTCCAAGATCGATACACCGGCTGATGCCACGTTTGTGAAAGTCGACAAAGATCCGAAGATCGAAGCCAAGCTCAATCCTGGCAGCAACGCGCAGATTGCTGCCAATATCGGCTTTCTGGGAGCTACCGCCAAACTTGGGGCCATCGATACGAGCTCGCCGACGATCCTGCAGGCCAGCCTGACGGCGGACTTCCATGATCCCAACAACGATGGCAAGTTCACGCTCACTGAGATCAGCAACACGCCGTTCTCGCAACTCGTGACGATCGCTGCCGATGGCAAGCTCGGTGCTGCGATTCAAGTGCAAGCAACCTTGGCCGGTCAGCCGTTCCCGACGGCCAATCACAAAGCCCAGATTGCGCTCGTTGATGAGCACCTCTTCGACAGCACAGCTCCGGACCTCATCACCACGGGCTTCGAGGATCTTTTTAATTTTGACAACGTCAATGCGTCGGACATTCTCAGCAGTCTGAAGGCGTTGCTGACCTACTTTGATAGCCTCGCGAGCGGCGGTTTGCTGGATGTGCAATTACCCTTCACGTCGAAGCGGTTGCGTGACGTGATCGATCTGGCGAAGGCGTTCTCGGATGGCTTGATCAAACGGCTGGAGATGCCCAACCAGCCCGGCACTCCGTCGTTCGGAACGACAGAGGATCTCAAGTCGATCGCGCCCGAGTTTGCGGGCATTCAGTTTGTGAATGACCTCGATGGCAATCCCGCGACGCGCGATCCCGGCCTGACCTACGATTTTTCGTTTGCGAAGCACTTTGACCTGCTATCGACGCCGATCAATCTTGGTTTTGATCTTGGAGCGCTAGGCGGAATTTCGACCAACAGCTCGATCAACATCGACGCCGATGTCGATGTGGGTTTCAAGTTTGGCATCTCGCTGACCAAGGTCGGCGCGAATTATCGGCTCACTCCTGAGACAAAGATCGCGGATCTCAACGGCGGTCAGGGTGTACAGTTCAAACCGAACGGCACGACCGAACTGCGCGTGACCCTGCACGATGGCACAACCTTCGACGTGGCGTTCAACAACGCCACCACGATTGCTCAAGTGATTGCGGCCATCAACAACGCGAGTCCTGGCGCCGCGAAGTTTGTGGCGAGCATCAACGACGCACAAAACGGCTTGAAGCTCGTGGATAAGACGACGGGAACCAACGAGTTCACCGCCAAGATGTTAAATAAGTCGCTGGCCGGCTTCGGGCTGGGCATTCTGGGATCGGGTGACCGGGGCGGAAACGGTCAGTTGAAGGGCTCCACGCTGAAGGCCCTGTTGACCAACAACACCAAGCTGACCGACGTGCGACGCGGACAAGGCCTGACGTTGCTGTCGGGCAACACGCCGCAGTTGCGCGTCAAGCTGCACGATGGCAGATCATTCGATGTGGCGTTCAACAACCCGAAGACGGTTGGCGATCTCATCACCCAGATCAAGGCCGCGGCGCCCAGTGGTGCGTTCGATGTGAAGTTTAACAAAGCTCATGATGGGCTCGACTTCATCGATAACACCCAGGGCTTCAAGCAGTTTGAGGTGTCGGCGCTCAATAGTTCGCAGGTGGCATTACAACTGGGACTCGTCGGTCACGACGACAACGGGCAGGGACTGCGTGTTGGCATGCCGCTGCATGGCCTGACGTTCCTCGACAACGTCTTCCTGGTGAACCCGCATATTGACGCCGGGATTCAACTGTCATCGCCCGATATCGACGCCGCTGCGAAGTTCGGCTTCTTCAAGATCGGCATTGAGAACGGTACCGCGAGTGCCTCGGCGCAGGTGAAGATGAATCTCAACGATCCGGGCGTCACCGGCTTCGACGGCCGTACGACGATTACGGAACTGATTCGTGCTCTGCCCAAAGCGAAGCTGGCGATTGAAGGCGAGAAGATTGCTCCGCTGAACGGAGTCGTACAGAACGGCTCCGAGTTCCAGCTTAAGGTCGGCAAGGATCGCTACACGTTGAAGGTTGTTGGTGCGGGAGATAACACAACGCGCGAACAACTGGTTGATGATCTGAATCTCGCACTGAAGACGGCCAAGGGGCCGACTCCGACCAGCAATACGACGGACTTGTCAGCGCGGCTGCGCTTCTGCCTGAAAGGCGACAAGCTGGCCCTTACGATTAACGACGGCATCGGTGAGACGGTCGAGATCGTCGATGCCGACGAACTTGGATTTACCGCTGCCGGGCAAGCGGCCTACGTGTTGAAGCCACTGATCAAGGCCGACATCAACGTCAATCTGCCGATCGTCACGGATGCACTGCTGGCGGGCATCATCAGTCCCGGTCAGGCGATCATCGTCAAGTCGCCAACGGGCGGTTTGATCTTCGATCCGGTGACGTTCGCCAATCCGTTTAAGGACATCATCGTCGAGCTGCCGAATCTGGAAGATCTCAGCAAGTTCAAGGACTTGAACTTTAATTCGATCATCCAGGCACTGGAGTTCGTGCTGCGATTCCTGGAGACGATCGAATCGCAGCCGTGGGCTTCCAATCAACTGCCGGGTATCAATGCGAGCCTGTCAGATCTGCTGGAGTTCACCACCAAGTTCCGCGAGTTCGTCGAGAAGCTGCGTGAGAATCCGCAAGGTGCAGTGCAGGACGTTGAGAACGCGATCGAAGACGCTCTCAGTCTGCCCGAGAACTTCCTCACCTTCGTGCTGGATACGACGCAGTCACCGCGGCACACAAATCAGACGAAGGGAGCCGCGCTCCGCATCGATCTGAACTTCAAGCCGGAGATCACCAAGGACTTTCCGCTCGGGTTCGATCTGTCGTCGCTCGGCGTGCCGGGTCTGAATGACATCATCGACGTCGAAGCCTCTGCGAAGATTGAGCTGCAAGCGGGATTGAACTTCCAGGCGTCCTTTGGTGTGGACGTGACGCAGGTCACCGACATTGCTCCGTTCCTCTATGACTACGTCCCGACGACGGGTAAAGGCACGAAGTTTGAAGTCACCGCCAAGGCGCTGGCGAACAACATCAACTTTGCGGCGGATATCGGTCCGCTGGGTGTCTTCGTACGAAATGGCATGGCGGGACTGACTCGCAATGCCGATGGCACGACGGATCCCGCGCGGTTCGCCGTCGAATTGCAAACACCATCCGGTGGCAGCGGTCGCCACTACTTCTCGCAGGGCTTGGGCAAGATCTACGACGACACCGACACGGTGCTGGATGCCAAGGTGTTTGCTCATCTGCCTGTCGCGTTCCCCACCGCCGATCAGCATGTGGTGGATATCGACTTCAAGTTCGTGCCGTCGATCGATAACCCGCCCGGCACGTTCACGTTCAATACCGACGAGATCAAGAACGCCTTCAAGAACAAGCTGGATTTCAGCCCTGAGAAGCTCGGCTCACTGCTGCGCGGCTGGAAGACGGTATTAAACCTCGTCATTGATGCCTTCAAGGGCAAAGTGCTCGGCTTCAACCTGCCGATGATCGGCGATGCGCTAAAGGATCAGGCTCGGTTCCTGGAAGACCTGCGTGATCGCGTCTTCGACAACTTCGATTCTGCGAAGCCTTCGCTGAAGCCGGTGCAACAGGCGATCTTCGATGCCTTGGGGCCTGGTGGTCTGAATCTGCTCGTTGACGAGAACCGTGACGGCGAGATCAATCGTCGTGATGTGACCGTCGCGCTGGCCGAAGATGGCGTTGAGTTCAACCTGCATCTGGCACGCGATCTGTTCAACGTCACGCAGCCGATTCCATTCGATGTTGGCGTGCCTGGCTTGAGCCTCGCCGTTGAGGGCGGCGTGCAGTTGCAGTTGGGCTTTGATGCACGCTTCGCGTTCGGTGTGACCGCGAAGGATGGCTTTTATCTCGACACGTCGACGCCGGAGCTGTTCAAGGTCTTCTTCCACGCTGGTATTCCGGGCCTGATGGCTCGCGGCCAACTTGGCTTCCTGCAACTGGACGTTGCAGACGACAAGGACTCGCCCAGCCGGTTCGACGGCACGGCGGCAATCACGCTGGTGGACCCCAGCGGTGACAAGCATCTGACGCTGGGCGAGATGCGTAAGTATGGCCTGTCGAAGACCATCATTCCGAGTCTGTCGGCTGTGGCGGATGTCAACCTGGACATCGTCGCCAGCTTCCTCGGCAGCAAGGACTTTCCTCGCGTTCGTACCGACTTTGAGTTCGACTGGTCATTCTCCAAGAACGATCCGAAGGTCGGTAACTCTGCGCCGACAGTCGCGTTCAACAACATTGGTTTGAACCTCGGTGATTTCATTTCGAACTTCGCCGGCCCGGTCTTCAATCAGATCAAGGACATTGTTGAACCCATCAAGCCAGTGCTTGATCTGCTGACCACACCGCTGCCGGTGTTAAGCCAACTGGCGGGCGAAGACATCACGATGCTGGATCTCGCGTCGCTGTTCGGACTCGCGAAGGCGGCGGACTACATCGAAGCCATTGATGATGTGATCGACATCGTCACCAGCATTCCGGACATCGGCCCCAACACGTGGATTGTGATTGGTTCGTTCGATGTGGATGGCTTCCAGGCGGTGAACAGCAAGATGGCCGGCAAGGTCAAGCCGCGCAACATCAACCCGATGTCGGTTGAGAAGATTCGTGAGCAGATCGGCGCGGCGAACCCGCAGGCCAGGGAGTTCGAATCGAAGATCAACAACGTCGGTAAGGCGAGCATCAGTTTCCCGATCAAGGACAATCCGCTGTCACTCTTCAGCCTGCTGGTGGGCGGTGGACCGGTTGATCTGGTGAAGGTGCAACTGCCGACTCTGGAAGTTGGCTTTAAGTACGTGCAGACCTTCCCGTTGCCTGCGTTCCCGATTTTGTCGGTGCTCGTGGGCGGTGGTTTGTCGGCGAAGATCGACTTCGACTTTGGCTATGACACCCAAGGTTTGCAGGACTTCTTCCGCACCAAGCAACCGGTGGATCTCATCAACGGCTTCTTTGTGCCGGCGGACGTCAACCCGGCGACGGGACGAGCCGACCCGCAAGTGACTCTCTCCGGAACGGTCATCGCTGGTGCCGCACTCGACCTGCAGGTGCTGCGACTGGGAGCCACCGGCGGCATTACGGCCAAGATCGAGTTCGCCATGAACGACCCGAACAAAGACGGCAAGGTCCGTCTGGACGAAATCGGCGACAACTTCCTGGCTGGCGGTCCGATTAACATCTTCGACACGACCGCCGTGTTTGAAGGTTTCCTGTCAGCCTTCTTTGAAGTCACAGGCGTCTTCAAACGCGAGTTCGAGATCGTGCGCGCCGAACTGTTCTCGATCAAAGCTCCGCACATCGATCCGCCTCCGCCAGCTTTGGCAACGCTCGATAACGGCGTGCTGAGAGTTAACGTGGGGGCGCGCGCCGGCAATCGCACGAAGGTCAATAAGCAGGACGGTGACGAGACGATCATGCTCGTGCCCGGTGAAGACGGCGGTGCCAGTTCGGTGACAGTTATCGGCTTTGAGAAGCAAGTCACGTACATGGGCGTGCAGACCATAGTGATCGATGCCGGCGAGGGTAACGACGCGATCGAGATCGATGAGTCGTTGATGATGCCGGTGACCATCAACGGTGGTAACGGGAATGATACGATCAAGGCTGGCGGCGGTCCGGCGATGATCTTTGGCGACGCAGGTGACGACACCATCGTCACACGATCCAGCAACGCGGTCGTGATGGGTAACGCCGGCAATGACAGCCTGACGTCCACCATTGGCGATAACGTGGTGCTCAATGGTGGCGCCGATAACGACACCCTGACCGGCGGCGAAGGCACTAACACGCTGGTCGCCGGCGCGGGACGCGACTCACTGATCGCAGGCACTGGAGATCAACTGCTCGACGGCACGCTGGCAATGTCTGTCACGATCATGGGCGGTTCGGGCATCGATACGCTGCTGGGAAGTGCCGGCAATGACTCGATCACCGGCGGTCTGGGCGATCAGTCCATCGTGGGCGGTGACGGCAATGACTGCATCCAGGGCGGTTCCGGTCGCGACACGATTCTGGCTGGCCTGGGTAACGACAGCGTGAATGGCGGCGGGGCCAACGACGACATCAACGGTGGTGCGGGCGACAATCTCATCAACGGTGAGAACGGCAATGACAAGATCGTGGCGGGGGACGGTGCTAATACGGTGCTGGGCGGTAAGGGCTCGGACGACATCACTGTCGGCAACGGCAACAACACGATCTACGGGGCTCTGGATGCTGCGGGGCTGGAAACGGATTCGTTCCACATCATTCACACCGGCAACGGCAACAACCTGATCTACGGCGATCAGGGTGATGATTCGATTTTCGCAGGTTCGGGCAACGACACCATCCATTCGCTGAATGGCAACGACTCTATCGTGGCTGGCGCTGGTGATGATCGCGTTGATACCGGCCTGGGTAATCACACCATCGTCGGTGGCGCGGGTGCGGACCTCATCGCGGCGTTTGCGACAACGGACGGCAGCGGGCCGAACACGTTCACGAACGTGATCTTTGGCGACAACGATCTAAGTGGCTCGGTGGTGGCTGATACCGTTGCGAATGCGGACACGATCTTTGGCGGCCCCGGTAATGAAACGGTGCGCGGCGGTTCCGGTCCTGACGTGATTCGCCTGTTCGATGGCCAGAACGAAGTCTACGGCGATCTGGGTAATGATTCGATCGTCACGGGCCTGGGCAATGACATCATTGATGGCGACTTTGGTTCCGACACCATCACCGCTGGCTCGGGGCAGAACACCATCATCGGTGGCTGGGGACGAGACCTCATCTATGCGGCGATTTCTTCGACAAATCTGGGCGGCGGAACAACGTCGAACCTGATCTATGGTGACGTCAACAACGGTTCTGCTTTGCCGGGGACGCCTGAAGCAGAAGCCGACACGATCTTCGGTGACAACGGCCCGGATTTGATCTTCGCTGGGTATGGATCGGATCGAGTTACCGCGCACGGTGGCAACGACACCGTCGAAGGCGAACAGGGCAACGACACGATCGATGGCGGTGCGAGTGATGACTCCATCACCGGTGCCGATGGCAGCGACATGGTGCATGCGGGCGCTGGTGTCGACATTGTGTGGGGTGGGGCGGCTTACTTCTCGTTGACGATCGGTGACCCTGCGCAATTTCAGTTGCCGCCGTTGTCGGAGCAATACCTCAACGATATCGAGCGTTTGGCTGTGGCGATGCCGCAGATCGTTCCAGTCGCGACACTGGGACTGTCGATCGACGGCCCGCTGGTTTCGGATGGCAGCGACCTGATCTTCGGCGAAGGCGATACCGACTACATCTTTGCCGGATCGGGCAACGACATGATCGACGGCGGCGCGGGTTCGGATTACCTCGACGGCGGTTTTGCGAATGACGTCGTGCTGGGCGGCGACGGTAACGATGTCGCTCGTGGCGGTCGCGGGGATGACGTCGTCTACATGAGCTTCGGCTGGGATACCTTCAACCAGAACACGGTGCCGGGCGGTGCCGGCATTGACCAGATCTACGGTGATCAGGGCGACGATACGTTGTGGGGTGGTGCTGGCGTGCCCGTCACCGCTGGCAGCGTTACCACGATCTCGCAGGCCGGTTCACGCATGTTCGCGGGCGATGGCAACGACTTCCTGCACGCCTACGCGGATGTGGGTTTGTCAGCGGGTGCGTTGGCCGTGGCCGCTGAGGCCGCGCTGGCGGGCATCGAAATGCACGCTGGAGCTGGTCAGGACTGGCTGTACGGCAACCTGCGCCGCGATGTCATGTTTGGTGATGGAGGCAACGACAATCTCTTTGGCGACTTCGATGCGGGGCCGTTCTTCGCGGTTAGCACTCAAGCCGCGCTGGTGGGTGGAAACGACACCATTTTTGGCGGTGATGGAGAGGACCGTATCTTCGGTGGCGGTGGGCGTGACTTGATGGTCGGCGGTGCCAGCTCTGACTTCATCGAAGGTCAGAACGGCAAAGACACGCTGTATGGCGGAGAAGGCGTGGACGTTCTGGTGCTCGATACCGCTATCAGCTACACCGAATTCGATGACGTCTTTGATGGGCACTTCGGCAATCAGTCGCAAGGCAACTTCGCGGATGACAATGCCACCGACATCATGATGATCCGCTCGACGGCGGCGAACGACGTCATTCGAGTGTCTCAAAGTACCGTCAGCTCGCGCGACATGCTGGTCAATTACAACGGACGAGCGATCTCGGCGACGTGGCGCGATGCGAATGGCAAGCCGCTGGTCGAACAGTTCAACGTGCAGGGTGGTGAAGGTAATGACCTCATTCAGTTCGCTCAGCCCGGCAACGCTCAAGGTCTGACGCCGCTGGATCTCGGTGCGCTGACGGCTCGCAGTCGTGATTTCGTCACGGTGATTCAAGGCGGGCCCGGTAACGACACGCTGATCGGCAGCGCTGCTCGCGATCGTATTGATGGATCTTCCGGTGATGACCTGTTGTTCGGCCTGGGAGGTGACGATCGCCTGTTTGGCGATCAGGCTCGCAACGGTGACACGCTGCAGAGCGATTCGCTCTACGGTGGCGCGGGTGATGATGACCTCATCGGCAGTATTGGACGTAACGTACTGTCGGCCTGGTCCTACGACCCGACGGCTGCGGGAGCGGATGGTCCTGCGGCGACTTCGCTGCATTTCACAAACGGTCAGACCGCGACTCCGAACATTGTGGGAGTTGCAACGGTCGTCAGTACCGCGGACTTGCCGAGCGATGGCGTGTTGCGCGGGGCGAATGGGATTACTGGAGCTTATTATGATCCGGTTCGTGGAGTAGCAGTGCCCGCAGCCGCGCATTTGGGACTGACGATCGGTGGACTGACTCCTTACGACATTGTGATTCCGAGCGATCCGACCAACGCCAGCGAGGCGGACCCGATTGCGGCGCTGGTTGCTGACGTGAACAGCGTGCTGCAGGCGGCGGGGCTAGCGAGCCAACTCATCGCCGGACGCAGCGGCAACAAGCTGTTCATCGCTACTCGTCCCGGAGTGAATCAGTCGCTGACGATTTCAACCGGTCGATTCGGCGTATTTGCCGATGCAGCGGGTGGTCTGCATTCCACAGACGGCGCAGGTACCTACACACTCGAAGACACTGGCTTGAACCGGTCGTTGGGATCCGACCGGAACGACCTGCTGTATGGCGGCACGGGTCTGGATTTCCTCTACGGCCAGGGCGGACAAGACACGCTCTTCAAGCAGGATGGTACCAAGTTTGTAAGCCTGGATGGCGGCGTCGCGGGTGACGCGTGGAAGGACTACGCGCGGCAGTCCAACAAGGTTTGGTATGTCGGCGGTTCTGGCGCTGATGACGTGATCAACGTGGACTACGTCACTGAGCCGGGCTTGCTGCAGGATCATCACCTGATCACGCGGCTAACCAGCAACGGTGGTAACTTCAGCTTTGCTGCTCAGGTGCGGCTGGACTTCGGGGCCACGAGCGAAGACGGGCAGCTCATCTGGGATGCGAGCGATGTGGTTCTTAACCTCGACGCGATTCAACGCGAGGAGCCTGCTCAACGTCAGGCCCGCTTTGACGAAGTGGTGCTGTCGGGCGGTCTGTTGCCAGCAGAAGGCGATTTTCAGGTCATCATCGTCGACGCGTTGGGCGGTAATGACGTGGTCAATGTTGGCCCCACAGTCCAGAAGACCGTCTGGGTCGATGGCGGCGCCGGCGATGATCGCGCGGTGGTTCAGAGTGGCAATGCGATTCTGACGGACAAGACCGAGCAGGCTTCGCGAAACGATTCTGCACAACGGGCTGCTGCATTGACGGATGTTCGCGGCACCAACGGAGCGATTGCTGGAAACATCCGCTACACCGGCTTGACGATTGATTCGCCGACCGATGTGGATTGGTACTCGTTCACGCTGGGAACGACTCACGCCGCAGGTGCGAATTTGTCTCTCATGTCTGCGGTGTCGAGTGACAATCTACAAATGACGCTGTATCGAGCGGATGATCTCAACAACCCGCTCGGTTCGTTGACGCCGATTGCGAATGGCACCGATCGACCTGACAGTGGTGCGTCAAACAATTCGCGTGACACGGCTTTTGAGATCGATCATCTGGCGAACCTCGGCCGCATTGCCGGCCTGACGCTGCACAACGGGACCGACGAAGATTTCTTCAAAGTCCACTTCGATACAGCCACGGTCGGCGGCGATGTGATTCGCCTGAAGAACCTGGATGCCCTGGGGCCAAACCTGCGACTGCGGTTGCTGGATGCGTCTGGCAACGTCTTGCGGGCTGTCACGGCTAACGCGGGTTCAACGGCTTCGATCGGCGCGGCGGGACTAACTGGCGGCGACTACTTCCTGCACGTGCAGGCTGAATCAGCAGCGGCGGCTCGCTATGAACTGTTGTCGGTCTTCAACGGCGGTGGCAGTGGATTGCTGGATCTCAACGGAGCAGGGCGGGGTGAGCTTTCCCTCATCGGGCAACCCGTCGGAGTGCCGTTGGTGGCGCGAGTCACCTCGCCGAATCAGGTTCCGACTATCTACTCACTGGCGGTGACACTGGATCCGAACAACTCGATCGTGGTGACTGCTGACCAGGCTCAGAGGACGGATACCACCAGTCGGCGCGACGTGTTGATTGGCGGCACGGGAAGCGACACGCTGCAAGGCGGACCGGGTGAGCCGTTCCTGTTCGGTAACGATGGCAACGACCTGTTGACGGCTGGTCCGAAGAGCACGGGCGCTGGTCTGCTGTTCGGCGGCAACGGGGACGACACGTTCCAGATCATGCCGCATGCTCTGCCCACGACCAATGACGGACAGACGTACTTCCCGGAAGTCAGCACGCTGATTGATGGCGGTGCCGGGCGCGATCGCATGCTTTATCAAGGCGGCGACTTTGATACTAAAGGGCGGGCGGTGCCGGACAATGTGGCGATCAAGTTCAACACGATCTTGCGGCGTTATGAGTTCGGACAGTTGGTCTGGGATACGGCGAATCAGGAGTTCGCGACGCAGGCCGATGGCCGCTTCGAGACCCGGTACGACTTCTATCAGCCGTTTGGTGTTGAGTTCACTGAGATCAACACGGGCGCTGGTGACGACATAGTCCATGCGGACGCAGCCGGTTACCAGTACCCCGGCGAGCGGGAAACATGGGGCTTTGTCAGTGGCACTTTGCAGCAGGGAGCCACGATTGCCGCGCTGAAGATCGATGCTGGCGACGGTAACGACCAAGTCTTCGGAGGCCAGTACGACGACACCATCAACGGTGGTGAGGGGCTGGACTTCATTCAAGGGGGTGGCGGAAACGATGTGATTAACGGCGGTGCGGGGAACGACCTGCTCGCTGGGAATAATGTTCCCTCCCCGGATGCGATTGAAATCGTGTCTCGCAACGGAACCAGCAGCATCAATGACACCTATCCGTTTGCGTCCGCGTTGCCGGACTATGTCGCCGGTATGAAAACAACGGTGATCTCGACGACGGGCTCGCTGTCGCAACCGCTCAGTGGCGGCGATGGTCGTTACATCGTGTCGGGTTTGTCGCTGAGTGAAGGTGATCGTGGTGACTGGCTGCTGCTGAAGACTCCGGATGCGGTGAAGCAGTGGGCCGCGGGGACTCACGCGGGTTGGCTCACTCGCGACATGCTGTCAGTGCAGTTTCTGAACGCGGATGGCAGCCTGAACGTGCTGTCGAACTCGATCTGGCAGAAGCACCCGACGGGCCAGGCCATCATTCACGCGAACAACGTGTCTGCATCCAATGGCCGGATCACGGCGACCTCACGTTTCAATGTGCGAGTGGATGGTGGAGCGGCAATCGAAGTCGTACTCGACGTGCTTGATACCGCGACGAATAACTCGGTCGCGGATTTGGTTGACGATCTCAATCGAGCGATTCGACGCACCGATCTGGGTTCTCAGGTCGTGGCAGGGATCAACGCTCAAGGCTGGCTGCAGCTGGCTTCCGTAGCGACGG
>CAYLTY010000111.1:0-25982 GCA_964386705.1 uncultured Planctomycetaceae bacterium | reverse complement strand
GTCTGCGAACAAGCTTCAGGTGGTGGAAGGATAGACCGTATTGCTATTTGGCGGGAAGAAGCTGGATTCGTTCTCACGTCAAAAACGGTAAGTCGCGGGAACATTCGACCCGGTTGTCGGTCGGTGTTGCAAAGGCGTCATCGCCGTTAGGTTGGTTGCGGGGGATCGACTGCCAGCCGGAGTAGATGATGTTCAAACCGACGATGCGTTATCAACTGACGTTTGAAGGATCGTGGCCCACCGCCGTGACGTTTCTTGAATCTTCGCGGTCTCTGGTGGCGGGCAATCAGTCGGGGCAGATTTTCGTCTGGGAGTTGCCTGAAACGCCGCCGGTAACCGAATCGTCGGGCTCATCGAAGCCTGCCAGGAAGCGCGACGCACCGAATGTGATTCCAACTCGCTGCCTGGAGGGGCATAGCAACGCGATCTCGCGACTGATCTACGACAAGTCGCGGAAACAGCTGATTTCAGCAAGCTTTGACCGCTCGATTTGCCTGTGGTTGCTGGAAGCAGAGGCCAGCGGCGAAGTTGAAGTTGTGCTGGATGAGCAGACTCGGCGCGATGACGCGAAGCGATCACGTAAAGACGACGTGCTGTCGCAACCCGGTTTGAAGGTGGCGAAGTACGAGACCGCGCACACGTTGCAGGAGCACTCTGACTGGATTCATTCGCTGGCGATGTCGAGCGATGGCAAGCGGCTTGTGAGCGGTGACGCCGCAGCCGGAGTCGTCATTTGGGACGCTGAAACACGGCAGCCCACTGCGAAGTGGAAAGGGCATCCGTGGAACTGGATTGTCGCGACGGCATTCGCTCCGGACGGACAATCGGTGCTTGTCTCTGAGTTCCGTTACAAACGCGATGACTTCGATATCCCGTGCGCTGGCTTCAAGCTTTGGAGCATCGACGGCACGGAAAAGCTCGACATCTTGAAAACGCAGTTTCCGAAGTTGAACCCGTTAGATCACTCGTACGGTGGCGGGCAGGTCTGGCGTGGCTGGACGAAGGACGGGCTGGTCGCGCTCGCGTTTTCTCCCGACGGAAAAATCATTGCAGCGGGGCAGGGCGGTGAAACCGACACGGGCAAAGTGCACTTGATCGATGCTGAGACCGGCAAGCTGATTCGTGATGTGGCGAGCCACCAGTACGGCATCACCGATGTCGCTTTTTCGCGCGACGGTCAGTTGCTGTATTCGGCAGGTCGTGACACGTGCGTTCGCGTGTGGCAGGTCAGCGACGGCAAGGAGGTCGCCGTGATCGGAACACCGCGCGGCGGGCAATTCAAGGACTGGATTTCGTCATTCTCGCTGTCGCCGGACGAAAAATGGCTGGCGGCGGCAGATATCTCAGGGCACATCGCCGTATGGCAGATCGCGGAGTAGAGCAGCGAACGGCTCGTGTTGCTGGTGGGGTGTTTATTGGCCGAGATCGCTCCAACTGAGATTGAACCGCGCGAGGTACTTACGAAGTCGATCGGCGTCGTTGGGTTGCGCCTTCGCCTTCCGGGATTCGGCGAACAGTTGACGCCCGGCATCCGAGAGTGAGCGACTTTTTTGGCACACCTCGAGGACTGCTTCCAGTTGCACGCGATCGAAGAGGTCCAACTCCGCCGCAGCCTTTTCGCCGAGCAACTCTTCGATGACCGAGTTCGCATTGCGATGACCTGCATGAGGTGACCTTCTCTCGGTTGAGTTCCACGCAGTCCGCAGGCGGGTGATCTCACCATCGACCACATCCGGAGTGATGCGGCCTTGCGGAGCCAGCGTCGCCATCCGCACGATCGCCGCGTTGAGGTCGCGGAAGTTAGCCTTCCATTCCGCGGAGCCTGATGTCGCAAACTTCAGAAACCGCTCGCGGGCTTCCTTATTGAAGGTCACTCGGTTGCCGGTCGCGGCGGTCAGTTCATCCAGTTCAAACTGCAGGTTCGGTTCGATGTCCTCGGGCCGATGCTTCAGGCCGGGCAGATCGAAGGTCCAGAGGTTGATGCGCGCCAGTAGGTCTTCGCGGAATGAGCCGTCAGCGACCGCTGCTCGCAGATCGCGGTTAGTTCCGGCGATGAGCTGAAAATCGCTCGTGACGTCCTTGTCTGCGCCGACCGGCATGAAGCGTTTCTCTTCGAGCGCCCGCAGCAGCATCGCTTGCTCATCGATGCCCAGTTCGCCGATCTCATCGAGGAAGAGCATGCCTTGATGGGCTGCTTTCAAGACTCCCTGGCGGTCAGTCGTTGCGCCTGTGAAACTTCCCTTCACGTGCCCGAAGAGGGCCGACATTGCCTGGTCGCCGCGCAAGACTGCGCAGTTCAGTTCGACGAATTGCCCGGCAATCTTCTGCCGCAGTTTCTTCATCTCAAAGATGCGTCGCGCCAACTTCGACTTGCCCGCGCCGGTCGGGCCCATGAGCAACATCGGAGCGCGGCTCTGCTGAGCCACATGTTCGATCTCGTCGATCAGGCGATTGAACTGCGCGTTACGCGTCTCAATGCCGCTCTTCAGGAACGACACTCCTTCCGATCGCTCACGCTCAAATCGCTGAGCCAGCCGGTCGTACTGCGACAGGTCGAGGTCGATGATCCGATACTCGCCCTTCGTCACGTCATAGTTCTGTTCGACCGGCGGTGGCGAGCCTCCCAGCCGCCTTCGCTCTGCAGCGCTCGGCTTCTTCTGCCTGGAGGGAGTCTGATGAGGACTCTTCCGGGGCGGTGACGTTTGCAGCAACCGGCCGGGAATGTGTCGTGACTCGGTCAGCAGAAACAGGCAGATTTGCTGCACGTGGCTGCCGGTCGACATGTGGATCAGCCAGTCTTCTCGCTCGGCGTTGATGTCCAGACCGCGCGCGAAGTCATGCAGCGAGCCATACACTTCTTCAAAATCCCACGGGTCTTTCAAATCGACCAGATGCGTGCGTACCTCGGTCTGGGGTGACACGGACTGAATGTCGTCAACGACCTGCCGCAGCAGTTCGGTGTGTGGAGTCTGGTAGATCAGTTCGTAGCGGTCGATGAGCAGGTCTTCGTGCTGACACACCGCGACTGAAGGCCGCCAGCGGTCCCAGCGCTTCGGCCCAAACCCTGCGTCCATCGTCGATCCCAGCAAGCCGATCGCAACATGCTTACGCTTGGCCATCATTCACTTTCTTGCGCCAAGGCTGGCGTTATTCGGTTCGATCCTGCTGCGACACTTCGGACTGACGCTGGATCATGTCGGAGAAACTCTGCCAGCCATTGAGTTCGGCCGGAGTCATCGTCGCTGGCCGGCCGTTTTCGAGGTGATGCTGGATGGCTCGTAAACGCCGGCGTTGTTTTCGCGGAATCTGCACCTTGTCGTTGACCACCAGACCGGTCACGCACTGGCGTTGATGCCGCCTCAGGATGCGAGTCTTCTTGTGATTCAGCTGATACCCATGACGTTTCAGGACCCGGCGAACCTTCTGCACAACTCCGCGAACGCGGCGCGGGTAGTCCTTCGGAAACGAGAACGTGATGTCGTCGGCGTAGCGGGTGTAGTGGCCCTTCCGCAGCTCGGCGAAATTTGAAAGCCGAACGTCCAACAGGTAGTTGACGAGGTTGCTTAATCGAGGACTGGTCGGAGCACCTTGAGGCAATCCTCCGGCGTGAGTGGTCAGCTTGACCAGCAGAGAGGCGGCATCGGGCTTCCAGCCGATGCGTCGAAAATAGACTTCGAGTCTGTCAGACGTTGTGGTGTCGAAAAAGTCTTGAATATCGCACTTGATGACCACGCTGCGTCCGACATGCGGCAGAGCGTTGTCGACGATCGACTTGCCACACTCAAAGCCGACAGCGGCGGGATGTGCCCGCAGCTTCCGCAGAACTCGCTGGAGCAGCCGTCGCTGCAGCCGCTTGGTGGCATCGTCGGGAATCAGGAGCTGCCGCGTTCCGCCGCTTCTCTTGGGAATCACGGCGACGCGATACGACGGCTCGAAGTTCTTAAGTTCGTCGACCGGAAGATCAAGACGCCGTGCGATTTCGTCGATGGTGTAGCGTCCGCCCAGCTTCATTCGCAGCCAACCGCGCATGGTTCCCGCAAAACTGAATTTCAGCCATAAGAATACCATGTAGACAGGTGCCAGCAGCAGGATGAGCAGTAGCGCGAGAATTACGCCGACTACGAAGACGGGAGCGAGCAACAACAGTGCGATGCGCTGCCCAAAACTGGGAGACAGTCTTCGTCGCTTCTTCCCCGAGACCATTGCGTCCGTACCTCGAAGTTAGAAAAGAACGGAGCCGAAGATTTCGGCTCCGTGCCCTGCATCGTGTCGAGTTCTGAGCGCAGCTCAGAAGTATGACACGGTCGACAGCGTATGAAGGGCACACGCTGCTTCCGGGCTGACGAAACATCAGCCTGCACCTCGAGGGTGCTCGCCAGAGCGTCCGCATCATGACCTCGCGATGAGCCCAATCAAGCCATCTAGGCCGCAACTCGATCGGATTGTTGTATCTCTGGATATCAATCCGTATCCGTTGAGATAGTCATCCAAGGTCACTGCAGACGCGAAGAATTAGGATCTGGAACCGTCTCCAAAATTCTTTGCCTTGGCCCAGAACGGGTTACATCGAATCCGTGTCATTCGTTTGCCTGTGTGGCACAGCCGCTGCTTTAAGGCTGATCGTTAGCAAAACACGGCCACCGCACTGAAGGAGTTGCAGACATGGCAAGCAAGACTTTGTTTCAGACGATCGTTGGCATGCTTCAGCCGAAGACGGATGCCGTCAACGAGGCTGGCGGTACGGCTTATCAATTCAGCGATAAGCACGCGTTGGCTCAGTTTGCGGCGACGGGTTGCTTGAACTCGACTTTCTACGCGTCCGACGAGCAGCAACTGCAGAACATTCTGCAGCTGTGCCAGACGGTTGAGCCGGAGTTCATTGCCCGCACGGCGTTGTACGCTCGCGAGCGTGGCTACATGAAAGACCTGCCTGCGTTGCTGTGTGCGGTCTTGTCCGTGAAGTCGCCGGGCCTGATGGCTGAGATCTTTGATCGTGTGATTGACTCGCCGAAGATGCTGCGCAACTTCGTGCAGATCATGCGTTCGGGAGCCGTCGGTCGAAAAAGCCTGGGCTCGTTGCCGAAGCGGATGATTCTGCAATGGCTCGAAGCACGCACGGACGAGCAACTCTTCCACGGCTCGGTAGGTAACTCACCGTCGCTGGCAGACGTTATTAAGATGGTGCACCCGAAGCCGCGCGACGAACAGCGTCGGGCGTTGCTGGGCTACCTGATTGGCCGCGAGGTCAACCAGGCAGCGCTGCCAGCGGTCGTGCAACAGTTCGAGGTCTTCAAGGGCATCGTCAGCAAAGAGGGTGGTTCGAACGAGACGACTCCGGACGTGCCGTTCCAGATGCTGACTGCGTTGCCGCTGACCACTGGTCAGTGGAAGCAGATTGCTCGGAACGCGTCGTGGCAGACGACTCGCATGAACTTGAACACGTTCGCGCGACACGGAGTTCTTGACGATGGCCAGTTGGCTGCGGATATCGCCGCACGGCTGCGCAACGAGCAACTCATCGAGAAAGCCAGGGCCTTTCCTTACCAGTTGATGGTGGCCTACCTCAACACGGGTGAGAACGTGCCGCTGGTAATTCGCGAGGCGTTGCAGGATGCGATGGAGACTGCGATTCGTAATGTACCGCAGGTGGCTGGGAAGGTTTACGTCTTCCCGGACGTCTCTGGTTCGATGCAGTCTGCTGTTACCGGTCAGCGTCAGGGCTCAACTTCCAAGGTTCGCTGTATCGATGTGGCGGCTCTGGTCGCCGCCGCGATGCTGCGAAAGAACCCGACAGCGGAAGTGATTCCGTTCTCGGATAGTGTCGTGAAGTGCCAGCTCAATCCGCGTGACTCAGTGATGACGAACGCTCACAAGCTGGCGTCACTGCCCAGTGGCGGTACGAGCTGTTCGGCTCCCCTGCGGTTCCTGAACAGCCAGAACGCCTCTGGTGATCTGGTGATTTATGTATCGGACAACGAGTCCTGGATGGATTCTTCCCGCGTGCAGTACTTCGGTAGTCGCGCGACGGAGGCTATGGCCGAATGGGCCAAGTTCAAGACTCGGAACCCGAAAGCGAAGCTAGTCTGCATCGACATCCAGCCTTACGGGACGACTCAGGCCAAAGAGCAGCGCGACGTGACGAATGTCGGCGGCTTCAGCGACCAGGTCTTCTCGCTGATCGCTGATTTTGCAGCCGGTAACGCGACCGAGAATCACTGGGTGAAGGTGATTGAGAGTATGACGTTGTAGACAGCTATCGAGAGAACGCCTGCGGCTGTTTGGTCCTTGCGTTCTCTCGTGGCGATCTCAACAGAAATCACCGGTGAGTACTCACTGGGGAAATCAAGCTGCGAATGCTTGTGGAACTACATTGGATCCGGATGTGGCGGGTTCGAATCCCGTCTTCAGTCGCGAGGCTGGAGTAGCTCAGTTGGATAGAGCACCGGTTGCGCGAAAGCGCTGTGTTTCACTCACCTCGTCGCTGCTTGTTATTCAAACGCTCAATTCGTGATCTCGTTTGCTGAACACGAGCAGCGAATGCTTGTGAAACTACATTCAATCCAGAGGTTGTGGGTTCAAGTTCCACCTTCGGCCGCGAGGCTAAAGTAGTTCAATTGGTTAGAACGCTGGACGTGCGAAAGCACGGTCTGTTTCACTCTTCTCGTCGCTGTCCGTTTGAAGACGCCTTTCTTGGTAACCAGCCGAAGGTGTCGGCATATCCTTCTGAGGTGTGACATGATCTTTACATCACAGGAACTTGACCGCGTGCTTACTTTGCATGAGAAGTCATACGCGATGTTTCGCTGGCTGAAAGACGCGGTGAGCGCGGGAACTGTGACCTTTGATGCCATCCATCAGTCTACAGATTCGACGGATGCCGCCTTGGAGTGGTTGCAACGCTTTCGGGATTCGTTGCCCAGTTCGATTCTGGATGGGCTCACAGACATGCGTGCTTTCGCGAACTTGTTGATTTCCTATCTGGCGACGTCGTTCGAGCTGAAAGCAGCGCCGAAATTGACAAGAGCGCGACGCCAATGCTGCTGCGGTTGGTGTTGCTGGGGAACGCGATTGGATTACCTGGTTCCCCGGACACCGTCACGAAATGACTATCACACTGCGGAAGATCTGAAACGGGTTTATCTGAAGCAGTTCGTGGCGGAATTGAGCGTCGAGATTCCCGCTGAGCAGCGAAAGTTGTTTGAACGCAACGAATCATTGTCGTTTGAATTGGCTCATCTGGCGTATGTGCGCGAGCTGGTTCGGCGCACAGAATTCGCGAGTCAGGGAGCGGGTGTGCTGGCGTTGTGGCGCACAATCGCCTGGACGAATAGTAATCCCATTCCCAATTTCCGGCTGATGCCAGCTCGAGTTCTGGACGCACAATTCATAGTCGAGGCAGTCGTAAAGCAGGCAGCCGCGGCCTGATGTCACGAGCGTATTTGTAACGAATGCCGGTGGAACTACATCCTTTCCACGGACGAAGAGTGGGTTCGAATCCCGCCGCCCCGAATCAATCAGTTTTCCGGGGCGAAGTGTAATGGGGCACGCGTTGAATGTTTCATCAATTTCGTCGTTGCGAAACTGAACTTTGAAGGTGCTTGGTGTGTCGGTAAGGACGGTTTACACATGAGCCTGATCGCGACAAATGCGCGTGGAACTACAGTGTTGTGGGTTCGAGTCCCATCAGCTCCATTCTTTGAGTTCTTCTCGCTGAGAAGAATCAGCACCGGGGCTGTAGCTCAACTGGCAGAGCAGTGTTTCATCGATCTCGTTGTCGTGACGGATCCTGATTTTCTCGTACCGAAACGCGCCTGCAGGAGCCAATAGTTGCTCAGATCGAATGCCTGTGGGACTACAGCCAATCTACCTGGTCGATAAGTGTCTCGCGGAATCTCGTCGGTCTGAGCAACTCGTGACTCACTGGAACGATCAAGTCGAATGCTGTCGTGACTACATCTGATAAATGTGCTCGTCACAAACAAAAACTCGTCGGCTTGGTGACTGAGCTTGTTGCGCTGCAAATGCTGAATGGAATACATCGGCGTTAGCGGGTTTGAATCCTGCACCTCGCTCAAACGGGGGGCTGTTTCTCTTCGCCTTTCGTTGTTGCGTGACAGGTATCAAAATTAAGACAAATGAGCGGCAAATGCAGGTGTGACTACATGGTCAGAGCGCTCGCGCAAGCGAGAGGTCCCGGGTTCGAGTCTCGGTGGTTTGGCGACAAACCATAGCTCAGGAAAACGTCTCGCCGATTCTCGTTGCCCTCGTGCGTACAACTGCGATGAATGCCTGTGGAACTACAGATTTCTAATCTCGGGGTCGTGGGTTCGAATCCCACCAGCCCTACCTCAAGCGCAGCGAAGCTGAGTTTGAGGCGGGGCTGTAGCTCAGTCTGGTAGAGCACGACGTTTCACAACACTGGTCATCGCAGCTTGATTTACATTTCTTGCGATCCGATCGCACCGAGGTCAACATGACAGAGAGTCATGATCCGAATGCAATCGAGACTACATCTGGTAAATGTGCGTGTCTCGAATTCTTTTCGTCGGGTCTGGGATCTCTGATTTTCAAGTTGGCCTGGTGCGGCTATTTCTGAGCGCCTTCGAGTTTGAACTCGACGGGAGTAGAAGCCGGCGGGACGGTGAGTGTCAGATTGGTTTTGTCGGGATTGCTGTATTGCGGGCCGAGGGTTTCGGTGGCGTCGGACTCGATTGGTGGAGTTGGATCGTTGGGCGGAGGCACCGAGCCGTCCTTCTTCTTGCGCAGGCTGACGGTGACTTTGTATTCGCCGGGCGGCAAGCCGGGTTCTCCGCGCGCGTGCGTGAACTTGAATTCTCCCTTGGAGTCACTGCGGGCGCCGCCGCCAAGTCCCATCGTGGCGCCCGTAGGAATCGCGGACACATCAGCTTCCGCGAGAGGTTGGCCATTCAACGTGACGATTCCCGACACCGGGGTAATCTTCAGATCAACTTTCTCACCGCACCCAGCCAAACCCACCAGAGAAATCACGCACAACATCAGGTGCAATTTCATTATTTCCGTATCCCGAATTGTCAAAGGTGCTGTCCAGAGTTGTTGGGTTGCGGGCCTATTCGTCACCGATTGTGGTGCCGGACAGATCCGCCATCTTGGCGAGATTCGTGAGCAGGGTGAGGTTCATGTTCTCTGACAGGAAACGCACGGAGCCGTCACCCATGGTGAAATGTGCTCCCGCAGTATGTGAACTGCCAGCTTGCCCCCAGCTTCCCAGCCGCTCCGGGATAACTGGAACACCGACGGCATAGTACCAACGGTTGATGCCGGTCGTTTCTACGTCTACTCCAGTCATGACCCAGCCGCGATAGCCCCAGGACGAAGTGCGGCCATTGTAGACGTTGAGTGTCGTTTCTCCGACCATGAGTGTGTTGGACAACCCGTCAACGACCGAAGCTGGGCGACTGCCACTGTTCTCTCCAAACATTCGCTTCTGATCGCTGGCCTGCACGGACCAGTTGTTGCAACTGAAGTCACCACGGGAGGTGATGAAGTCGTAATTGGTTTTCGCACCACCCGTTCCGGTCGTGGTTCCATAGCAGGTGCCGACGCCTTGATCGGGTGCACCTGCATCTGACGGGCAGATAAACTGCGGCTGCTGCTGGTTCAGAATGTTCGAGTGATTCGCCGGATTGCCTGCGAGTGCACCAGCAGTGTTCCCGACCAGACTGCAGCAGCAGCCTGTATTCAGGCCTTGCATCGCGACGTTGTAGTCGAACTGGTTCGCCAGAGCTTCTTTGTCCATGTAGGACAGCAGCAGCGTCAGGCCGTTGAGGTTGTGAATACGCGGCGTGCCGGGATTTGAGGCGGAAACATTGCACCATCCGTAGCCGATACCCGCTGGCGGAAAGCGTGTATTGGCGCTTTCGTAATTGAGGATGGATAGTCCCAACTGCTTCATGTTGTTGCGGCACTGGGTGCGTCGGGCGGATTCGCGAGCCTGTTGAACTGCTGGCAAGAGCAGAGCGACCAGCACCGCGATAATGGCAATGACTACCAGCAGTTCGATCAGGGTAAAGCCGCGCGGTAGCATCTTCATGAGATGGTTCCTCATAGCTGTCTGGTGGTGTCTCGCATGGTTCCAGCGATTGGGGAATCGCGGGGGCAATGTCATCAATCAGGCCAAGCATCGCCTGTGGGGAGGCGAAGCGACAACGGTCGGTTAGTTACTGGCAAAATCGAAATTCACTCGAGGCGAAAAGCACCCAGACGGCGTCAGACCAGCGCGGCTTGCCGTTGGATTCTTCGATGAAGGCAATAAAACGGTTGGATTCTTCAGGAGTGGGGTAGCGGGTGAGGACATTGAGATACAGTCGCTCGACCCGGTTTGGCAAGGGGTGATCTACCGTGTTCAGCCAATCCGTCAGATTGCCTTTGCTGGCATCCAGAAGGCGGTTGAGCGGCCCATTGTTCAGGAACAAGTGCTCGGCAAGTCCGCCTTGGAAGTCTCCTGCTCCAGAATTCGGAGTGCCAAAGAAACGCAACATGTAGCCGCCTTCGACGGGATGAAAGCGGTTCTGGTCGCCCTTCTGGGAGCCTTTCTGTTTCGCAGCCTCAGCGTACCCTGTTGCAACACGCCAGCTATCAATCAGCTCTTCAGCGGACAGGGGACGAGTTCGACCATGCTCGAAGTGTCGAGGTAAAGGTTCGCCAGTCGCGCTGCGGGATGAGAGCTGATATGTCTCGCTGTTGACGAGTTCTCGCATGAACCACTTCAAGTCGAACTGGTGAGTAACAAGTTCCTGTGCGAGCGTCTGCAACAGTTCTTGATGAACGGGGGCGTTTGAGGGGCTCATGTTGTCGACGGGATGTACGAGGCCTCGGCCCAGGAACTGGGACCAGACGCGGTTCGCGATTGCTTTCGCGAAGAAGGGATTGTCTGGCCGCGTGATCCATTCAGCCAGTTGGTCCTTGCGAGAGAACAATGGCTTGGGCGGGACTTTGTTGGCCTCAAACTTGACCTCTTTGAAGCCCTCTGGCAGAGACGGTTCAGTCAACTGATCACCGAGCAGAAATCTGGGGCCGACAGGATCGCCTTTCTTGCCGGGCTGTTGTTCCTTGGCCGGGCCGGTGAAGAGGATGTCACCACTGCTTTTCTCGGCGATGCTGAACATCGAGAGGTTGTCTTTTTTCCCGACCGTAACGACATCCAGCCGGGCCAGGAATGCGGCCATGCCGTAGAAGTCGACCTGCTTCCACGTTTCGAAAGGATGGTCGTGACAGCGGGCGCATTGCAGTTGCACGCCCAGGAAAGTTTGCGTGATGACCTCCGTCGCATCCTCTGGCTGGTTGCGGTACTGCACGAAATACAGCGGCGGCCCCTGTTCGACACTGTTGCCGTCCGCTTTCAGCAGCTCACGAACCCATTCATCGTACGGGCGGTTCTGTTCGAAGTTCTTCGTGAGCCAGTTCTGAATGCCGGCGCGCTTGTCGGTCTCGTAACCGGGTGGATTTCGCGTGAAGAGAATCAGGTCCCAGATCTCCGCCTGATGCTTCGCGAAGCGTGGGTTGGCCAGCAGTGAATCGATCAAGCGCTCTCGTTTGTCGGCTGCTTGATCGTTCAAGAACGCAACTGTTTCCGAGTACTCAGGAATCACCCCGACCAGGTCGAGATAGATGCGCCGCAGGAACTCGGCATCCGTTGTCCGAAGAGCGGGCGTGAGTTTTTCTGCCTGCCAGAGGCCGCGGATGGCGATGTCGATTCTGTGGCGAAGGGGCTCCTCGTCGGCCGCGTTGGAGCGGGATGAATAGCTGCAGAGCATCAAGGCCAGCAGTGTCGTACAGTGCCGGAGCATGAATTGGTCTTCCCGATCGCCGAAAGCAGAGTTATCAGGACCGTAAGGTTCTCAACGACAAGGGGAATTCTTTCAAGGGATTTGTGTTCCGGAGCGGCGAAGATCCGAATTGGTAGCTGTGCGTTATTCAGGTTGGAAATGGACGAGCGAGTGACGCGTTCGGACGAGCTGAGGCTCTGACCGACAGTTTTTGACATTAGGTTGCGGTTGCCGGAACGATAGCCGACACAATCACGTCGCTAACCTGGAGGAGCTTGACATGTCATTGATGCTGGCGATGGCCTTGGTGATTGGAGTGAACCCGTCCGCGAATCTGGACGGTCTCAAATGTGATTCCGCGGTAACTGCGGCCCGTGAGATGGCTCCAGCTCTGCAGACGGGTACTCTGCTGGTCACGAAAGGCGACTGCCTGGCGGTGCAAGTCTACACGCAAAGCCCGTTTACTCACGTGGCAGTTGTGGTTGTACGAAACACTCGGCCGCTGGTTTATGAATCGGCGAATGGAATTGGCGCGCGGTGCCTGTCGCTCGAAAAATATCTCGGCACCCAAAACCAGCATGAGGTGCATGTCTTCCAGCCGAGAACAGAACTCTCGGATGTGTCGAAGCACAAACTGGAGGTCTACCTCGACAGTCAGTTAGGGCGACCTTACGAGGTGCAACATTTTCTGTCGGGTGATCCCAGCACCGGCATGCACTGCTCGGAGTACGTAACCAGTGGGTTGATCCAGTCAGGACTGTTGAAGGCCAAGCAGCCGGCTCGCGTGTCGCCCGCCAGCCTGGTGCAGGGCATCACCCAGAGCGAAGTCTATGCGGCCAAGCAGACAGTTCTGATTCAGTTGCCGGAGGCGTCACGAACGCAAACATCAACGTGGTACGGGCAGCTCTGGCAACAGACCAAGAATTGCACGGCAGACTGTTATCAGCAAACGAAGGGCTGCTTGTTCTGCAAATGAACTTGGACGCGGCGAGTATCAGGGCTGCGCGGGTGCTGCGTCCATCTCGGGGGTGTTCTGCTCGTGAGTCTCCCGGTCGTGGGGCGACTGTTCTTCTTCCTCGTGATGCGGCTCTTCAGGGGCGAGTATCGCCGGTCGCGCACGGATGATTTCCGTGGCGGCGTCGCTACTCATCGAGATCCCCGGCTGTGGTAGAAATCCACCACCGAGGATGAGCAGGGCTAACGTCAGCACGGCGATTTTCTCGGCCAGGCCGACATTCAGCGGAATCGAAGACGCATGCTTTGATCCCGTGAACAGCAGGAAGTAGGCCCGCACAATGGCAATGCCGTTCAGGGCGGCCGCAATCACGACTGCCGCGCCGACATGGGGATAAACCTCGACCACGCCGTCAATCAGGATTTCCGTTCCCACAAAGCCAATTGTGCCGGGGAATCCAACGCTTCCCAAACCCGTCAGCAGAAAGCAGACGGCCAGAAGAGGCACGTGTTCGTAAAGGCCGCGGTATTGCGTCAACGTTACGTGTCCAAAGCGCGATTCGACCGCTCGCAGTGTCAGGCCCAATCCGCCCAAGGCCAACACCACGGATGCCCACACACACAATCCGCCAGTCAGGCCGATATGGCTGACGCTTTCCAGTCCGACGAGCACCAATGATGCCTGGCTGAGAAACAGATAGCTGAAGAAACGTCTTACATCTGTCTGAACGATTGCCATACCGCCCGCGTAGACTGCGGTGAGCAACGAGACCAATCCGATACTTTGCAATACCCAACCCGGCGCAATGGGTAATACCAAATGCACGACGGCATAAGCTCCGGACAATGGTGTGGTAAAGAGCAGGGCGGTGCCAAAAGTGGCGTTCTCATAGAGGTCGGTCAGCCACACATGAGCTGGCGCGACGCCGCTCCGGATGAGCACCGCCAGGAACAGCGGCAGGATCGCGAACAGTGAGTGCACTGGAGCTTTGGATTCAACGCACACGCACGCCCAGCCGAAGACCATCAGCCCCACGAACGCGCCCATGTGCATGACATAGACGCGAGTCGATTTGCCGCGGCTTTTCAGCTCAAAGTAGGGCGGCAGCGTGGCGAGCGTCAGGAGCCCGATCACGCCCCATTCATGCTGACAGCAGAATGTTGCCAGCGAAAGCGCCATGGAGACCATCGTCCAGGCGAAAGAGAAGCGTCGAATTTTAGTGCGCAGCGTCGCGAGAATTGTGAGTACATAGAGCAGCGAGATGAGCGGTAGCAGCGGGGCCGTCACCGAATCGATGACAAAGACATTACGGCCGAACATTTCAACGATGATATCCCAGTGGTCATGAGCCAGTGGGACGCCGAGGCCTCTGAAATCCTGCCACGCAATCGTGGTGCTCAGTAAAGAGAACGTAGCAAATGCCAGGCTCCAGCGGCGGGCCATTTCCGGCTGCCGCATACGCGAAACCAGAATCGCGCCCAGCAGCGGGAATAAAATGGCCAGCTCGATGAGTGGCAAGTGAAGTTCTGGAATAATCAAATCAGGCATGGCCTTGGTATCACTCTATTTGAGTCTGTCGTGGCTCGTGGCTCGTGGCTCGTGGCGCCGGTCAGTTGTTCTAGTCTTCCAGTGATGCTTCATCGGGCTGGTCGATGGTTGCGACGGCGGGGCCTCTGAGCCAGGTCACATAGCGGCGCTCGAGATCGTCACTCTTTTTGAAGAACCAGATCACCGGCCTGACGATGTATTCGTCAAGCAGGATGTCGAGGTAACCACGCTCGAGTGCAAAGCGATATGCCCATTCGCGGACGCCGGCAGACCGACTGGGGAGCTTTTTGCCAATGGCATTTTCGAGCGTGCGATAGTCCTGGAGAAGGGCAGGGGCTCGCAGAAATTGCAGTGTCCGCACGCAACCGTGTCCGAGAATGTGAATCAGGGCGAGGTAGCGCAGTCCGAGCCCAATTTCCATAACAATCAATCCGACTTGCGTCAGCGATGCGTAACTCAGTGCCGACTTGATGTCGGACTGCACACGCGCCGTGATGGCTGCGAAGACGGCGGTGATCAGGCCGATGACAATCACTGCGACGCGGAGTGCGGGCGATGCGTCGAGCAAAGGACTGAAACGCAACAGCAGGAATGCTCCCAGGTGAACCGAAAGTGCTCCGTAGAAAATTGCACTGGATGGCGTCGGGCCTTCCATCGCACGGGGTAGCCAGCTTGAGAAAGGTACCAGAGCCGACTTGCCAGCAGCGGCCAGCAGTAAGAGTCCACCAACCACGAAAGTTGCGCCGGACTCAATATGGCTGACGCCTTCCGGCCAGGATGCGTTGCCGAGGAGTTGGTCGAAGTCACCGTGACCTCGCAAATGGTGCATTACGACGGCGGCCAGCAGCAGTGCGGCGTCTGAGACTCGATAAACGGCCCAGACTCGCAACCCGTTGCGAACTGGAGCAGGGCGTTCGTGAAAGAACGCAACCAGCAGAGCGGAGGATAAACCAACAAACTCCCAACCGGCGAACAGCGTCTCAATCGTGCCGGCGAGCGATGTCGTCACCATGCCCAGCACGAAAATTGCATAGGAAATATGAAAGCGGGTGAAGCCGGGCTCGCGATGCATGTAATTGGCCGCGAAGGCTCCAACTGTGCCGCAGAGCAGAAATGTAAGAATGACGAACGGGACTGACAGGCGGTCAAAAATGAACTTGATATGAAAGTGGTAGTGTGGAATGGAAACCCAGTCGCCGAGTTCAATAGGCACATGGCGCGTGCCGGTGATGAGCATGAGAGCCAGCATGACCAGAGCCGCGAGCAGCCCGGTGACAATGGCGAACTGAATGCAGCGCGTGAGCTTCCGTTCCGGCAGCGGCCATCCGAACAACGAGGCAGCACCGACGACCAGCACCAGCAGGGCCGGAACGGCGACAACCAATGTGCCAAGGTAAGGAGCGATGGAATCCACAGTCTAACGTCCAATCATGCGTGAATGCTGAGTCCGAGTAGATACTGACAACATCCGGATCTGCGAGCGGCTCATGCTCGTCGTTAGCTGCTCCTGATGGTCGCGAAGCCCAGGTGCTCGCGACATCCGTGATACCAATCCGAAGACTTTGCTACTGCTGGCAGGTCTGCGGCGTCGGGATGGTAAGGCTCATACTTGCCGTTCTTGTAATGGAGTATTTCGTTCGAGTCCGGGTTAAGAACGGCGAGCTGTACCCACTCGTTGCGAATCAGCCGACCGACCACGGTATTGCGGTTCATGATCTTCTCCAGATTATCCGGAGTGCTTTCGATCACAAACAGCAGTCGCACCGGTTCGTGGATCTCGACGCCTTGCCACGGCAGGCCGGTGCGCAAGTCGCTCGCCGCTCCATCCATCACGCCCAGCAACGACGTGATGTTGTGCGGCAGTTTTGTCCCACTCCCCCAGCCCGGCGAATCGATGTACGAAAACATGTATTGCAGATTGATACCGGCACACACGAAAACAACCGGTCCGAGAATACGCGCGAGAATCGTTGCCTCCGCGTCATCAGTAGTCGGGTCGTACGAGTGCATGAAGCAGCGACGGTCCATGAACAAGCCACGGACTCGCGACCGACGTCCCACAAAGCACAGTGCGTTCGTTGAGTTTCCAAATTCTGGACGGACTTGGGCGAGGTCTTCAGTGCGATCTTCAACGTGCAGTAGTGCGTCGCTCTGAGTGAGGTTGAGCGGCGCTGAGTAAAATCGGCGGCAGCGTTCGTGAGCATTTCGTTCGCAAGCCTGATCGAGCGTGTCCTTCGATGCCTCAAACATCGGTCGGTGTGCTCGCGGCAAGAGATCGAGGTCGTAGAACGTCGTGGTATCATCGCCAGTATTATGCAAGCCACCCAGGAAATAGGTGGTTGCCGGGATAATAAGATTCCGGGTTGCGAGTGCTTCGCGAACGCGTGGATCATTGAGCATTGCTGCTAATGCTCTGGCGTTGGGAGAACCGGCCATGCCCGTGCAGGCTCCGCAGTCATAAGCGGACTTGTGGGGGTTGTTCTGACACGCGGATCCGTGTCCTAAGAACATCACAATGGGTGCGAATCCCTGCGTCAGCCCGATATCTCGCAACACGCGCTCCCCGAAGTTGATCATTTCAGGCAAGCTGAAACCGAAGCCGCTGTCGGTTTGACTGGGCTTTTCGTCAAGGCGTTCCAGCCTCAGTCGAGTGACTGGTAGCGGCTTGACCAGGCTTTCCGCTTTGCGGCGAATACGGGCCGTGAGGCGCGGGAACAAGACGCGGGCGACCAGTGGCACCGAAGCGAACACACCGATACTCGCTGACAGCAACGCTCCCTTCAGAATGCTGCGAGACCCGACATGTACTTGATGCTGGGCCGTGCCGAGTGCTTTGCGAGTCGCGGCGCGCCGGCCTTCCACCTGGGCCATTGAATATAGAGGCTCTTCGATGATCCAGTGCTGAGGTCGCACTACAATCGGGCACAGGGTGGAGAAGTGGGCATCCTCGACGCCGCGATAGTAGATTGGCACGCAGTAAAAGCCGGGAGCAGCGAATGTTTCGACGCGCGGGTTCGTTTCCTCGAGATGTCGCCGGAATGACTCTTCGCGAGCGTCGATGCAGAAGACCGCTTGAAATTGAACGTCCGCGACGCGCTTGGCCTGTTGGCGTGTCTGTACTGAGAATGCGTTGAGTGCTCGCTGGCGATAGTTTCTTTCAAACGCGATTTGAAACAGCCGCCGCCGCTCCAGTTCGCTGAAGGTCTCCAGTTCCGTTACGAGATCGCTGGTTTGTGCTGCGGACAAGCCGAACAGCACCGAGGGATACCATCCCATGAACTGCGAGACCTGAAACAGCAGGAATGTCCTGGCTTCGATACGGTCTTCTGTGTGGTTCGGTTTGACCTGCGGTCTTGCTCCGTGCTGCCAGATTTCCTTCGCAACGCCGTGCCGACGACCGATCGACTCCAGCGCGAAGCGATCCAGAATTAGTCGCACAGCCATGAACTCAATCAGAGTTCCTGCCGGTACCGGGAGGGGAACGCGATCCGGGCGAACTTCGTTCTGCCAGAGCAAGCCTGCCCAACCGCGCAGTGCGAGCAGCGTTGTCGAGATGAAATCGGTCCAGTCGTCTTCGGTGACTCCCAGCAGTTGCAACGATTCCAGAATCGAGTCCAACGGCCCCAGACGTTGCTCGGCGATGCGGTCGAGTTCTTTGTCGAGTCCGCGCAACCACTCAGCGGGAGGTCCGCCTGACAGGCCATAGATCTTGATGAACGCGGCGAACAAACCTTCTTCGCGATGCGGAAGAACCCACTCGGCCAGCCCCTGATCGGTGAACGCCGCACACAAGCGAACAAGGACGCTGCTGACGAGCACGTCGCTGTCTTCGTTGGTCAGTTCCAGCAGGATATCGCGTGGGCGTCTAGGTGGACCAACTACCGGTGCTAGCGGAACAGTGCTGGCGATTTGATGTGAGACGCGCCACAGGGTTTGCAGGCAGAACTCAGTCCAAACGTGATCCGGCCAGCGTTCGATCTGTCCCACGTCAAAGCCACTAAAGACGTCATCGAAAAGTGAGAACTTCGACGGGGCAGGGGGGCGTCCATCGCGGGATTTTGTCTCCGACCAGTGCGGCAGCACGTCTTGCAGAATCCAGCGACGTGTTCGATCGAGAGGTGCTTCACGCAGGCTGGGAGCCGCGTTAGGCAGGAACTTCTTAAGCGCGTCGGACTCGGCGATGAACCAGCGAAGTTCCGCGGCGGAAGCTGCGCGCAGCGGAAATTTCAGCATGGCGAGCCACAATTCGGAGCGCGTGCAAAGTCCGAGGATGTTTTGCTGAGCGTTTTCGCCGAGGTCCTCTTTGACTACCGCTTCCAGGTCGGCGTCAGTGATGCGACCTCGTTCGTACTCCTGCTGAAATCTCGCCAGCGAGAGATAAGGCTCACAGCCAAAGAGCGGTCCGCCACGTTTGAGTGCTTCGTGGAACGGAAGGTCCTCGAGTGCCCGCAACGTATTATCAAACACGTACGCTGTAATCGGGCCTTGGGAGGGCAGCAGATCTGTGGCCTTGATGATGATCTGCCGCAAGCGTTCGAATTCGGACGGGCTCAGCGTTTCAGCAGAAGATGAAGTCACGAGGAATGCCTCTGCAGGATGATCGTTGTCGGGAATGCGAGAGGCTCGCTCGATGAATCGGGCGAGCCCCTCTGCGATGATCGGCCTTGCAAAGCCGTTATTCGTCGATCATCGATCGTGGAGAGACATCTTTGAGAAGTCGCTTCGAAATGCTTTCGGCTGAAGGCAGTCGGCGAGCGGCAAGAGGGTGACTCGAAACCGCATCCAGTTGATCGAGTCCCGAGATGGTGAGCTCGCACTTCGCCTGCGAAAGCTCCTCACGCAGGCGTTCCAACTGTGCCATCACCGTGTGATCCACGAATCGAGCGCCGGAGAAGTCCAGAATCACCTGTGTCGAGCTGCCGAGTTCTACAATCTGCTTACGCAGCGCGAGCCAATTGCTGAACACTGCAGCGTCGGAAATATGAATCTGGGTTGCGCCGTCAGCGGCCGTCTGCAGCTCAAACCTCGGCCGAAACAGCGAACGCATGGGAACTCCGTTGAGTACCTGAATCGCAATTTCCAAGGCCACGCCGATACCGATACCAACCAGCAAATCGGTCGCCAAGACCGCGACGATCGTGGTCACAAAGACGACGAACTGTTCCGGGCCCACGCGCCAGATGTGTAAGAACTCACGCGGGTGAGCCAGACGGAAGCCGGTATAGATCAACATGGCTGCCAACGCGGCGAGTGGAATCTTATGAATGATGGCCGGGAGCAACGCGACCGCGACCAGCAGGCACAATCCGTGGTACAGGTTGGCGAATCGTGTCTTTGCTCCATTGTCGATGTTGGCTCGGCTGCGAACGATCTCGGAAATCATTGGCAAACCGCCAATGAACGCTGCGATGAGATTGCCCATGCCGATCGCAAGCAGGTCCCGGTCCGCGTCCATACGGCGCTTCCAGGGGTCCAGCGATTCCACAGCCTTGGCGCTCAGCAGTGACTCCAATGTGCCGATGAGCGCGAACATCAGCACCCACTTCCACGCTATCGGATTATTCAGCGCGGCAAAGTCTGGAAACGTGAGGGCGCCCAGCAGGTTGAAGGGCACATTGACCAAATGCTGCTCGCCAATCGTGAAGGTGTGACTGTTGAGCGAATATGTGTGCTCGTGGCTGAGGTCGAAATAGATTCCCAATGGCACTGCCAACAGGATGACGATCAACTGCCCGGGGATGAGTTTGACCCAGCGATGCTTGATGAGTGGCTTCAGGAACAGAATCAGTAAACTCGCCGCTCCAATGACGGCGATGTACGGATTCATGTTGTCCAGAGTCTCTGGAATGCGTCGGAGCAATTGCAAAGGTTCGCCGCTGGCTTTGAGCCCGACTGCGACAGGAATCTGCTTCGAGATAATGATGATGCCAATCGACGCCAGAAGTCCGTGAATGGCCGCCGTTGGAAAGAATTCGCTGAGGACACCAGCTCGCAGAAACGAGAAGACGATCTGCAGCATCGCCGCTGCAACTCCGACCGCGAGGACGCCGCGATAGGCTGCGAAGTCGGCGGCGGGATTGGCTCCGGCCGTGAACCCCAAGTCCGTTACACATCCCAGGACAATGACAATCAAGCCTGCTGCGGGACCTTTAATCGTCAGCTCTGAGTTGCTGATGAGTGAGCCGACGATGCCACCCACAATGGCCGTCATGACTCCGGCAATCGCCGGGAAGCCAGACGCGAGGGAGATAGCCAGGCACAGGGGCAACGCAATCAGAAAGACAAGGAAGCCGGACAGGAAATCGGGGCGCCAATAGCGTTTAAGGCCCTCAACATTGCCGATAGGCGTGGGGGAATCGCCTGATTCGAGGGCCGGGGCGGGGGGAGAGGCGGTCATGCGGTAGGTTCTCCACGAGTAGCGGGTCACAAGTTGCTGAGGACTGACGTCGTCTTGCCACCCATCGCCGCGAAACTGGAATGATTTCGCGATTTTTTGGCAGGGCGGCGTGATCCGTGAAAATCTGGCAACATGCGCACTCAGGCGTGGATGAACTGGTGCAAGGTTCCTTGAGAGTGAGTTTGATTTCAGCTTTGTCGGAAGAGACCCAATGCGCCGAACGCATGTGCGATTGGGTCCTTACGCAGAAGCTGCGGCGTCTTCAGTCACCCCGCGATGGAATCGGGTAGTGAGTTCGTCCCAGTCGATGATCAATCTGCCACCGGTGATGCTGTGTTGCTTTTCCCAGGCGCCCAGCAGATCAAGGCAGGCGTGGTCAATGTAGTCGAGCTTGGTGAAATCAACGTGCAGCTCTGTTGTCGGGGGGATGGCTTCCAGCACTGCTGCCAGGCGCGGCAAGGAGACAAAGGTAGCCGTACCTACAAGGTGGAGTATTGTTCGATCTCCGTTGGGCTGGTAATCGACCGAAACGATGAGTCGCGAGAAGACGTAAAAGAGCTTCAATGCGGCCGCGACAATCCCCGCGACGACTCCCGTCAGCAGATCCGTTGTGACGATGGTTATGACGGTGATGAGGTAGATGAAGATCTCGCCTCGCCCCAACTGATACAGCGACTTGATCATTTTGGGATTCACCAGCTTGTAGCCCGTAATCACCAGGATCGCAGCCAGGCTGGCTCGCGGAATGTCGCGTAGAGCGAATGGGATCACTAGAACGCATCCGAGCAGCCACATTCCGTGGAGAATTGTCGACAGCCGGGTCTTCGCGCCAGCTTCAACATTGGCGCTGCTTCGCACGATGACGCCAGTCATGGGGAGGGCGCCCAGCAACCCGCAAATGAGATTGCCGACACCCTGCGCAGCCATCTCCCGGTCGTAATTGGTTCGTTCTCCCGAGTGCATGGCATCTACTGCCGTGGCGCACAACAACGTCTCGGCTGATGCGATCAACGCCAGCGAGAATGCGGAAATCAGCAGCGATCTCCAACCCGCGAAGTTCTCCGGGATACCCGAGGTTGGCCACGTAATCGCGTCTGTGAGCGAGTCCGGAATAGCGACTTTGGTAATCGGGATTGATGCCGCGATTGAGACCACAGTGGCGACAATGACTGCTACCAGAGCAGGGGGGACGATATGCAAGGACTTCGGTGTGCAGGGCTTCCAAAGCAGGATGATGAGGATGGCGAGGAATCCGATTCTGGCTGCATCATCTGCAGTGCTATCGCTGCTGGGAATGACGCCCTCCATGAATGAGTGGGGCAGGGCCATCAGATTTGCCAGTCCGCTCGGGAGTGGCTTGTGGTCGAGCATGATCTGAAACTGGCTGGCTAGAATCAGAATGCCAATGCCAGCCAGCATGCCGTGAATGACTGCTGGCGAGACGGCTCGAAACCATTGTCCTAGCCGACAAAGGCCGCCAATCAACTGCATGAAGCCGCCCAGCGCCACGATAAGTCCCACAGATTGCCACCCGTGAGTACTGGCCAGTTGAGCGACCATCACGCTGAGGCCTGCTGCTGGTCCACTAACCTGGAGTGGGCTTCCCCCGATAGCGCCGACCAAGATGCCGCCAACAATTCCCGTAATGATGCCAACGCTGGCGGCCTTGTCTTCGGGAGCCCCGGACGCGATTGCAATGCCCATGCAAAGTGGCAAAGCGACGAGGAAGACCACAATTGAAGCGAGAAAGTCCTTTCCGATCGTACTTGAGAGAGAGGCGGCTGTGGCATCGCCTAGTGCCGACTCGGAAGACGGACTTGAACGGTTTTGCATGTGCTGCTTTCGGACTCTGAGCGAAGGCTGGACCATCCCATGTTGGTCGATAGACGCAAGGGATGTTCCATCTCGCTGACAAAAAGTCGGTCCGACGAGATTACAGCAACAGAATGCAGCGATCCGTTCTTTCTTGTTAGTTGAATGTGCTCATGTGTGTTCTTTTGGGTGCTTTCTGCCGGTTTCCGCAGTGAAAGAAGGGCACCGACGTGGAGTCTTCGCCAGTCTGATGTTCCCACCAGACTGAACAACTAAGTCGCGCCGGAATTGAGGTCCGGGGTGACCTTCGGGCGATCCAGGAACTTGAAGAGTACTGCATAAAGGATCAATGCGGTTAGAACGCCGAAGAGAAAGTCTGTTAGCGGAACCATCACTGCCGTGTAGAGCATCAGGCCAGCGTGAAAGTAGTTGTGCTGCCAGACTTCTCGAATTTCTGCGGGCTTGATCATGTTCGTGGCGACCCAGAACAGAATGCCGCCAATGCAGGCCATTGGAACCAGTTCCAGCCACGGAGCCAGGAAGATGGCCATGCCGATTTTTAACACGCCCTTGAAGTACCCTGCAAAAGGCGTGACGGCTCCAGCCTTAATGCTGGTGGCCGTTCGGGCCAGAGCCCCTGTGCACGGAAACCCATTCAGGAGCGGCGTGATGATTTGCACCAGTCCTTGCCCCCAGAATTCCTTATCAGGGTTGAAGGGGGTTTTCTTATTGTTAGCCAGGCGATCGGCCATTGATGAACACAGCAGGCTTTCCACGCCCGAAACAAATACGATCGCCAGAACAAAGTAAAGCAAATCCATGATCACGGTCGGTGTAATCGCCGGGAGGTGAGGGCGCGTGAAGACAAAGAAGTCGGTTGGGATGCTGCCGTACTTATCAGAGAGCAGGGTGATGTCGTGCTCTGAAAACACGGTCGATGCCAGCAGCGTGCAGAGACCCAGCGCCAGCAGTGGGGCGGGTATGAAGATCGAAATCTTGAGCAGATAACGCGTCATCAGGAACGTCAGCACTGCCAACCCGAACGCATGAATGTTGAATTCATGCAGGTATTGCCAGATCAGCTTGAGCTTTTGGAGCAACGGACCGCGAATATCCGCATCCAGTCCCAGAACTTCGCCCGCATTCGATAACGCGATGGAGACGCCGATACCAACTGTAAAGCCGACGACGATCGAATTCGGAACCAGCTTGGCGAAGCGGCCCAAGCCGAACAGTCCCATGACCATCAGAATTATTCCGGCAATGATACTGCATAAAATCAGGAAGCCGTGCGCTGTTGCCAAACTGCCACCGGCGTTCTCACCATACTTGGCAATCAATCCTCCAATGACTGGTATAAACGCGGCCGTCGGGCCGTAAACTTGATACTTAGACCCGCCCCAGGTTCTGCCCACGACGCACGCGATCGCACCGGCAATGATACCTTGTTCGGGGCGCAGGCCCATAGCGATGGCAAAACCCATGGCCATGGGAATAGCGGTTAGAGCGACAATCAGCCCGGCACTCAGATCTCGATAAAGGACTCGGAACCAGTTGCCAGGCGTGAGGTCTTCAAAACGATTATCCCAAATTGTTATAAAACTTCGGAAGCGATTCCACATCTCAGTCATCTGGCAGCGTCTCCTTACGATTCTCTGATGAAGCCACTGGCGGTAGCTAAAGTCAGTGTGTGACTGCAGTAGGATGTTCCACTCCGCTGCGGGTTTCTTCGGACCTGACCTCGACGGGTGCTGTGAGCCCGATCGCTTGGTCGGTGAAGAATTCAATTTGACCTGTAGTGATGTCGTACATCGCCCCGACTAAGGCGACCCGACCTTGTTCGATCAGCTCGCGGATGGTGCGGCTTTGCTGTTGAATGGCTGATACCCCCAAAAGGACGTTGCACCGTGCGACTGCATTGACGAAATCATCCTTCTGGGAAATCGGTGCGTCTTGCTCGGGGGCGGGTTGATCAGGATCGATCGACAGTTGAATGTCATGCACGATCGGGGCGAGGTGCTGACAGCCGGTGGCCTCTTCGATACTCGTCGTGCAGCCCGACAGTTTGATTGCCGCTGAAACCGCTCCGCAACGCGTGTGCCCCATCACGACCAGCAACTTTGCTCCGGCGACCGCACAGCCGTACTCCATGCTGCCCAGCACCTTCGGGCTGATCACGTTGCCGGCGACACGGGCGTTGAAGATGTCGCCCAGGCCCAGATCGAAAATCATTTCGGCGGGTGAGCGGGAGTCGATGCAACTGAGGACGACTGCCAGAGGGTGTTGGCCATCCGCCGTGCCATGCAACTGACGGCTGAGATCACGGTTCAGGCGACGTCCCGTCTGGAATCGCAGGTTGCCTTCGATGAGGATGTCCAGCACCTGCCGCGATGTGAGCTGTCCTTGAACATCGCGTGTTGACCAGTCGTGATAATGAATTTCGTCGGGTAGATGATACCGCTCACGGAATCCGCGCAGGCTGACTTTAATATTTCTGACGGGCGCGGTGCGGTCTTTATACTCCCGAATCACGCTCAGAATGTCGGGATCAATGTAGACCGTCTGTTGTGCGTCGAGCAGGACGTGTCCGCCGCGAGGAACTGTATCCAGAGCGGACATGAGCGCCGGGCGGTTCAGGAAGCTGACCTGATTGGCCAGTTCGATGTGCTGCACTTCGTCGCCCAGATGCTTCTCGACGACATGATTGATAGGTCGCTTCAGATTGGCGAGCAGAATGAACGCGACGCTGAATCCAAGTCCGGCGAGTACGCCGACAAACAAGTCGGTCAGCACAATGGCGATCACCGTGGCGACAAACGGCAGGAATTGATACCTGCCCTCGCTCCACATCTGACGAATGAGTACTGGTTTCGTCAGCTCGAGACCAACAACCAGCAGAATTGCGGCGAGACAGGAAATCGGGATGAGGTTCAACCAGCCTGGAACTAGCGCGACGACGGTGAGCAGCAGGATGCCATGCGTGATCGCGACTAATTTTGTCTGCCCGCCGGATTCCACATGCACGGCGCTGGGTACGACTACAGACGTGATTGGCAACCCTCCAATCAGCCCGACGACGACGTTGCCCACCCCTTGAGCGATGAGTTCATCATTCAGGGGGGAAGTCCGCTGATGGCGATCCAATTTGTCCATCGCCACTGTGTTCAACAGCGATTCCATGGACGCGACCACCGCGATTGTGACCGCAGCGGTGTAAATTGCCGGATACGATAACTGGGAAAAGTTGGGGTGATTCCAGAAACTCCAGAAGCCGAGAAAGTCCTTGGCGACCGGTACGTTGACCAGGTGAGTCTCACCAATGGCCAGACTGCTGCCGGTGGCTCGGAAAATCAGATTGAGCACGATTCCGAACGCGATCACGATCAACGGCGCCGGAATCTTAATGGCTTTCAGCTTTGGCGAGTATTTCCAAGCCATCAGAATGTCTACCGACGTGATACCA
>CAYLTY010000110.1:0-26087 GCA_964386705.1 uncultured Planctomycetaceae bacterium | reverse complement strand
CCGTCGCGCCGGAAGGTGTTGCGCAGAACAACAAAGATTCGTTGGCGCTGCGGACGCAGTTGCAACCGAAGTCGTTCGTCGCACGTGGTGCGCCGATCGTGGCGACTTCAGATCGCAGTCAGTTGCGCGCGACGCTGGGCTACTTGCGTTACGACGTCGAACAGCGTGCTCTGGCGATGGCCGGTTCCGAGAACAACGCCACGCTGACCCGGCGCGGGAGCACGGCGAAGTCGAAACCCATCCGGATCACTCAGGCCAACAGCGAAATCGAATCGCAACAGATCGCTCTGAAGCACGACGCGGACCGCAACCTCAAGGAAGTTGTGTGTCGCGGTGAAGGCTGGCTGACGTACCTCGACCCGAAGACGCAAGAACCTGCGATGATCGTCGAATGGGTCGATCAGTTGCGGAAGTATCCGGATTCAGCCTCGCCGCTGGACATCGTGGACCTCACCGGCAACGCCAGCGTCAAACAGCCGCAGCAACGCACCGGTCTGTCCGCAAACTACATCAAGCTCTGGATGGATCCACTGCAGCCCGCGATACCTCAAGCCGGAAAAAAGGCGACGCTCGACCCGCAACCGCATCGCATGTTGGCGCTCGACAACGTGACGCTGGTCAGCCCCGAACTGAAGGGTACGACCACTCAACTGCAGGTCTGGTTTGATGACGTGAAGCTGAAGCGCGAACCGTCTTCCCCGACCGGGCCGCTCAAACAGGCGTCACTTCGCACACCACAACGCACCGATGTCGCATCAACGGGACGCAAACCCAAAGATCCCGGCATGCGGATTCAGCCGGCGGGCGGCGAACTACAGGAACCTGAGACACTGCCGGCCGACGAGGAAGATCCCATCCCGGCGCCGAAAGCCAAAATCAAAGAGCCGCTGGTCGTGAACTCAAAGTTGATTCGAGTTCTGGTCGCCGGGCGTGGTCCGAACAGTAAGCCCGAAGTCTCCGAAGTCTGGACCGAGGGCAACGTGCATGTGTCGCAGAATCGTTTGCCGGGACAGGCGCCGTTAGAACTGTTTGCCGACCAACTGCACATCAAGAACGAAGGTGATAACGATCAGGTCATCCATCTGCTGGGTCAACCCGCACGGATCGATGATCCCTCGTTCGGACTTGTCGGTCGCGAAGTCTTCCTGAATCGAGGCCGCAACGTGATGTGGGTCGACGGCGAAGGCGAACTGAGTCGCCTTATTGACCGCGACTTCGAAGGCCGACCGCTCGCCTCGCCGACTCAGTTCACGGTGCACTGGGATGAGCAGATGGTCTTTGACGGACTCATCGCGAAGTTCAATGGTCGCGTGCACGCGGCGATGCAGGACAGCTCGATGAAGTGTCGCCAGATGGAAGTTCAGATGAAACGCCGAGTGTCCTTCCAGGACAGCGAGCAGGCTCTGGAGAAGGATCTCGTCGAGCGCGTTGTGTGTCGCTACTCGGTCGAAGTGATCTCGACGGAAGGTGGTAAGGACGGTGCTCCGGCACACGAATACCGTCGCGGGCGGTTTGTCGAATTTGCGATGGATATGACTAAGGGAATCGCGGCGGCCAAAGGCCCCGGCACGTTGCAGATCTGGCAACGGGGCCGAGGCAAGCTGACTGGTCTGGCTCCTTCAGGTGTCAGCGGCGCGAATCAAGCGATGCGTCCGCGCGATGTCGGTTGGGACTATACGCAGATCGAATTCAACGACGTCATGAACCTGAAGTCTCAACGTGAGTCACACGCCCGGTCGGCAGTGGCGGCTCAACAGAACAAGTCCGGCATGGACCGTTATGCCAGCACTGCCACATGCACGGGGCAGGTGCGAGTTACCTACGGGCCGGTCGACGAACCTCTGACATCGTTCAACACCGACCGCCTGCCGAAGGACGCGGTGCTGCTTTCCTGTGATGACTTTCAGGCGGCTCAACAACCGCCGAAGGCTCCGGGTGGTAAGCCGACCGTCGAGTTCATTGCCGAGAAGAACGCCCGCGTCGAAGGGCACGGCTTCAACGGTCAGGGCGATTTCATTTCGTTCGATGGTGCGAACGACCTTTTCACAATCCGCTCGCTGGGCGATGCGGATTCCATGTTGCAACGCGAAGCTCGACCCGGTGCGGGGGGAGTTCCAGTGGTCGCGAAGACCATTCGGTTCAGTCGCACCCGGAACAAGATCGATATCGGCGACGCATCGTTCGCGGAGGGGATTCAATGAGCGGGCAAAGGTGCTTCCGGACGCTGCTGCGTCTGTTGCTGCTGGTGAGTCTGACCGCGCTGACGGGATGCGTCAGCATGTCGCAGCCCTGCTCGAATCCGCTCTTCGTGCGCGCCAACAACTGTGAAGATGTGTGGGAACGCACGGTCGATGTGCTGCACGCGTATCAGTTCCCGATCGATCGCGAGAACAAACTCGATGGCACGATCGAGTCCAAATACAAGATCGGCTCGGGTGTTCTCGAACCGTGGCATGCGGACTCACCGACATTCGGAGACCGTCTGGAGAGCTCACTGCAAACGATCCGTCGTCGGGCGACGTTCATGATCTATCCGAGCGAAGGCGGGTACTTCGTGACCTGCGAAGTCCAGAAGGAAATCGAAGACCCCGACCACTTGATATTCAACTCACCAGGCTACGCCACTTTCCGTGAGACCACCCCGCTGCAACGCCAACTGGACGTCGTCATCGGCCCCTCCACTCCCGACGGTTGGCTGCCACAAGGCCGCGATCCGAATCTCGAAGCATCGATGCTTGCCGCGCTGCGACATGCACTCACTCATCCCTGACACCTGCAGAGTTAGTAATCGTCAACGGGCACGTCGAGCTGTGTGAAGTCGACGCCGTGTTTGCGCATGCTGTCTTCAATTGAAGAACGCACGCCGGGCAGGTTCGCAACCAGCTTCTGGAACGCCAGTCGTGAGACCGCGATCAGGTCGGTATCAGTCTTGGCTCGCACTGTGGCGGTGCGTGCGCTGTCTGAGACGAGTGCGATTTCACCGAAGATCTGGCCCTGGCCCAGCGTGGCCAGGACGGTGCCGTTCTTGAGGATTTCAACCTCGCCTTTCACGACGACGTACAGCTTGTTGCCGAAGTCGCCCTGGTCGAAAACGACTTGGCCCGCATGAAAGTGTTCTTGACCCACCGCTTCAGGTTGAGAGATGCGCACCTGAGTGATATCGCGCGGCAGGAGCATGTCGAGCGTCCAGTCCATCGCGATGCGCAGTTTGCGATCGAACCCGGGGAACTTCGACAAATAGACCGTGCGCCAGAACAGCCACGCGATGATGCCGTGAAATTTGATACCGAAAACCTCGGCCACCGCCGAACGCTGCCCCAATGAGGCCAGCTTGCCGAGTCCCGTGAAGAGGAATGGCTGCAGCGGCCAGTTGCGAATCGTTGCCAGGATGTTCGTCGCGCAGGTCTGAGCCTGACGCAAGGCGTGCTGTGCCGTTGGCGGCGAAATTACACCGTCCTTCTGCGGCACAGCCGCGCAATCGCCGACCGACCAGATCCCCGGAAAGCCGGGCACAGCCAGATGCTCGTCAACCTTGATACGACCTTTGTCCTGCGGCAGCGGAAGTTTGGTGATCAGCGGATGCGGCGCGGCAGGTACGGTGGCCACAACCGTACGGCCCGGCACGAACTCGGACTTGCCGGCGCCCTTCTGTTCGATGATCACGCCGTCGGCGGAAACTGCTTTCAGCCGCGTATTGAGGCGAATATCAACGCCGCGCTTCTCAAGAATCTTTTGCGCGTAGTCAGCGAGGTCGTTGCCCAATTCGGGCAGGATGCGTTCGGCACTTTGCAACAGGACGCAGCGAATGTCGGACTTCTTCAGATTGCGGTACGCCTTCACGGCGCTGGTCAGGAAGTCGTTTAGCTCGGCGATACACTCCACACCAGAGAAACCGCCACCGCCGACGATGAACGTCAGCAGCTTCTTGCGCTCTTCGGGGTTAGTTTCGTTGTCGGCTTCTTCAAGCATCCGCACGGCCTGATTTCGCAACTGCAGCGCATCAGCGAGGTACTTGAACGGGATCGCGTGCTCCTTCATGCCGGGCACCAGCGAGTAGTTCAGTCGCGTGCCCAGCCCGATCACCAGATGGTCGAACTCCAGTACCGTCGCCTTGGGCAGATAACCCGGCGCGAGTTTGACCTGCTTCTTCTCGATATCGATCTCTTCGACGCGGCGCGTGTGCAAATGCGACCGCTTGGCCAGTCGACGGATCGGGCTGATGACGTGCAATGTTTCAATGGTGCCTGAAATGACCTCAGGCAGCAGAGGCTGAAACACAATGTAATTGTCGTTCGCGACAATACTGATCTCGACATGATCCCGCTCGTAGGGATTCATCATCTGCTCGAGATACATCGCCGTATAAACACCGGCGAAACCGCCTCCCAGGATAAGGATTCGCTCTTTGCTGCCGTTCGACATGTCGCAGGTCTCTATGGTGAGGGATATCGCCGCGCCGTCAGTCATCAGCCAGTTGCTGCGGGAGCATATCCGTCAACGCAACAGCCGCCAGTTTGAGCAATCACGGAATTCCAAGGATTGATGACAGAAACGCAGCCCGTGCCGCCGGCTGAAACTCCCGCCGCAGGCAAGTTGCGTTCACGTTGCACGGACAACGAGGAGTGTTCGGTCGTCGTGATTCGCGCCGCCGGTGTGTTCCTCGAACGCCGCCCAGATGCTGTCCAGAATGGCTTGAGCGGTATCACTGCTCGCGCGGTGCAGTGCCCCGATCACGCCGTCGTTGCGAAACATTTTCTGGCTCTCGTTGCGAGCTTCCAGGATGCCGTCGCTGAACAGAATGAGCACGTCGTTCGCCTGCAACTGGACGGTGTCGATCCCGTAACTGGCGGAATCAATGACACCCATCACCATGCCCAGCGAACGCAGCACTTGCGTCTCGCCCTTCCGCGCGAAAATCGGTGGTGGATGCCCCGCGTTGGAATAGACGAACGTTTTAGTGCGATCGTCCAGAATCCCGAAAACGCAGCTCATGAACTGCTGTGTTGCAGTCACGCGAACGACAGCCTGATTCAGGACCTCAATCACTCGATTGATCGGCGGCAGGTTTTCACCGTGCTCTGACAGCAGAGCGTGCAGAGCGCCCCGCATGGACGTCATGACAACCGCGGCAGGAATACTGTCCCCGGAGGCATCCCCCACGACGAACAGTGTGCGATGGGCGTCAATCGGAATCACTTCGCACAGATCACCGCCCACTTCGTGATGACAGCAACAGCGAATCGCGATCTCGCAACCGGGACGCGAGGTCGTCGTGCTGAGGCATTCGGCAACGGCATTCGCGACGACGTCCAGTTCGCGAGTCAGCCGCTCTTTCGTCGCCGAATCGCGCAAGAGAACCAATCGTTCAAAGGCATCGGCTACCTGACGTCCGAAGCCGCGCATCAGAGCGACCTCGCGAGCTTCAGGTTCGTGATGACGGCGGTCATAGAGCCACAACGTGCCGACCGGTCCGGACTCGTTCATCACCGGAACGCAAACACCGATGGACGCATCGCGCGGCAGCCATTCCGTGTCGCGATCGTCACCGCGAGTAACGATGCACTGACCTTTCTGCAGAGCTTCCAGATCGGGCGGCAGGTTGCTGAAGGGGCGTTCGGGCGAGGGCAACGCCGCATGCTGAATGTGATGCGTGAACCTCAACCGAATGCCGTTACCACCCGCATTTAGCAGGAACAGGGCGGCGTGGCGGTAGTTGGTCAACGTGACGCTCGCCCGCAACAGAGACTTCAGGCGATACCCGAATTGGTCCCCGTCCGCGACACTGTCCGGGTTAACGAGGGCTCCAATTTCATACGACTGCTGCTGAACTTGGGAGCAGGCTCGCAGATAACGATTCACCTGCTCGGCAAACAGGTCGGCTAATTGCAGAGCACAAGTATGCGTGACGGCACTCTTGGGGAACTCGGGTTCGACCAGGAAGATCGTGCCCAGCCGTTGCTGACTGTCGGAAACGTCTGAGTACCAGGACCAGTCCAACTGAGAAATGGGCCGCGCCTGGTCCGGTTCAATGCCTCGGAAGTCCAGCTTCCAGCCGGTCGCGTCAGAAAATCCCTGACACTGCGTCAGCAGCCAGTCCAGGGAAGTGGTGGCACGCCGATCAACGGACACAGAGGGACGATAGGCAGATCCAACCATGCTGAGACCGGTGTTAGTAGCGCTCGACAGTAGACAACTCTGCTGAGGTCATCGGTCATCGGACTGCAGGGCGTGAATCACATTGCAACACGTCTGTCTCATCCTGCAAACGCACGGAGTCCGCAGCGGTCGGCGAATCTGGTCCGATTCTCGGGGTTCTGCGTCGGACAAATTCGCGGCAATTTGCCGCCAACCGACCACTAGCGTCTTCGCTGACTTTGACGCTTCTGACGACTGCTCACGTTTGGGTGAAGATTGCCAGCGACTGGAGGAGGAGGCTCGCACTTCGACCTGACTCCCCTGCCAACGAATTGAACAGTGCGGCCCTCAGATGCGATCCGCGGCTCGGGCTGCTATACCGATCGTTCCGGTCGCGGATGACAAGCGCTACGGATCGGCAGGCTGATTCAGACAGCGCCTGCGATGGCCGGACTTCAACGAGGAACAACGAATGCGAGTGGTCACGTTTGGTGAAGTGATGTTGCGATTGTGTCCCGAAGAGTTCTTGCGGGTGCGCCAAGTTTTGCCCGGTCGCCTGGAAGCCACCTTTGGCGGCGGTGAACTCAACGTCGCGGTGTCCGTCGCATTTCAAGGCGGGAAATCAGCCTACATGACCTCCGTTCCGGACAATCCCATCACCGACTGTCTGGTGCAGGAACTCGGCAAGCTGGGAGTTGATTCGTCGCTGGTTCGCCGATCCAAGCACGGTCGTTTCGGTATCTACTTCGTCGAGACCGGAGCCAGTCAACGCGGCGGCACGGTGATCTACGACCGTGACGGTTCGTCTATTTCGCTCGCCGGTCCTGACCAATATCAGTGGAAGGCCGCTTTCGAAGGGGCCAACTGGTTCCACATTACCGGCATCACGCCTGCAATCAGCCGCTCGGCGGCGATTTCGGCGTTGGCGGCGGTTCAGGCCGCGAAGACCGCCGGGCTGACCGTGTCCTGCGATCTCAACTTCCGCAAGAAGCTCTGGAACTGGGATTCGCCGACGAAGCCGGTTGACCTGGCTCGACGTGTCATGGGTGAGCTGGTCGAACACATCGACGTCCTGATCGCTAACGAAGAAGACGCCGAGATGACGCTGGGCATCTCTGACCCGTCGTCGAACGTCGAGGCAGGTCACATCAACACGGCGGGCTATGTGAATGTTGCGCATCAGATCGTCGCCAAGTATCCGAACGTGAAAACGGTGGCGATCACTCTGCGGGAAAGTATCTCCGCGAGTCACAATAACTGGGGGGCGATGCTCTACGACGCCGCGACCAGCAAGGCACACTTCGCACCGCTCGATGCTAACGGCCAATACTCACCCTATGAGATCACGGATATCGTCGATCGCGTCGGTGCAGGTGATTCGTTCGCGGGCGGTTTGATCTTCGCTCTCAACACCCCGGAACTGAGTGAACCTTCCAAAGCCTTGCGTTATGCGGTCGCGGCCAGTTGCCTGAAGCACACCATCAAGGGTGATTTCAACTATGCCACTCGCGCCGAGATTGAAGCCTTGATGGCCGGCGGCGGATCGGGACGCGTGCAGCGCTAGGCGGTTTCTTGCGAAGGTCATCGTGTCTGCATCTCAACGCGATCCGTATCTGTTGCGACTGGCTCAGCGGCTCACCGAGGGTCTCGCTCCGATGGACGAGGCCCGACGGGTGCGGCACCGCAACTTCATCCATTCGAAGCAGCACGCGGACGGAGGCTATGGCGGTCGCGAGGGTGATTCGGACCTCTACTACACCAGCTTTGCCGTGCGCGGACTGGCGATGCTGGGAGGTCTGAACACAAACGACTGCGAGTCCGTCGGCCGATTCCTTAAGCGGTTCGACTGGCACACGCTAGGTGTTATTGACCTCATGAACTGGCTGAACACGGCACTCGCCGTGCAAGCCTTCGGCGGTGAGGACATCCTCGCCAACGAGCCATCAGACTGGCCGCAGCAGATGGCCGCGAAGCTGGAAGCCATCCGCACCAAAGACGGCGGCTATGCGAAGTCCACAGAAGGAGCTTCAGGCAGCACCTACCACTCGTTCCTGATTACGCTGACGTACGAATTGCTGGGCGGCGAAGTGCCTCGCAAAAACGCCTTGGTACAGTTCATCTACGACCGACAGCGCGACGACGGAGGCTTCGTCGAAATCGGCCCGATGAAGAACAGCGGCACCAATCCAACCGCCGCAGCCGTTGCGATGCTGTCGATTCTGGGTGGACTGGATGACGAACTGCGTCGCGATGTCGCTGACTTCCTGCGGCTGACCTGGACCTCTGAAGGCGGCTTTCAGGCCAACACGCGCATCCCCTTTCCGGACGCGCTCTCGACTTTCACTGGCTTGCTGACGGTGCAGGACCTCGGCCTGCAGAACCTGATCAGCGACCTGACCATCGAACGTTTCCTGACCGAATGGCTAGAATTCCCCACCGGCGGTTTCCGAGCCGCCAGTTGGGACGTTGATGCCGATGTGGAATATACCTTCTACGGTCTGGGCTGTCTGGCTCTGCTGTGGGGTGCGAGGTCGAAAACAGTTGAATCGACCGAGTGAGCATAGAAGACCTCCTACAGCCGATGTTCGTATGACTTCTCAATCACTGCTCGACCAATTCTACGAGAACCTCGTCGCGACAGTTCGAGCTGAAGGCGGCCTTTGCGCCATCACCAGCGGTATGGCGTGCGTGCACTATGGAGTCGCCCAGGCCACCAAAGACTGTGACGTGCTTTGCTCTCCTGATAGCGCGCGTCTGCTCCTCAAGATCTTGAACTCGACTTCCTTCGAGAACGCGAGTTGTGCTTATCGCGGGCATTTGAGTCCTCCCCTGGATTCACGCTGGTTGCGAGGAGGGTGGACTTCTCATTTCAAATGGAACAGCGAAGGGTCTGTCGCGTACTTGGACGTCTTCGGAGTGGCTCCCAGAGCGAGTGTCCAATGGACTGACCTCGTTTCAGGTCATTGGGCAGGAATGCACACCGTCGCCGAGATGAAAAGAACTGATCGAATCAAGGATTGGCCATTCACCAGTGCTTTAGGGGTGAAACTGCTGGAAGCCGGAAATTTGATGGGTTGGCTTCACATCTTTGACGCGGTGACACTTCGGCGCTTGAAGGAAACAGTACCCATCCCGGACGACATCATCGCCAAACGACCGTCCCTCCAGCTCCTGCGCGATGACAACCCTCGACTTGACCTGGCCGTCTACGGTGAAATCACATTCTGGCAGGAGTTGAATCGGAATCGCATGCGGGTGCATGAATCCGGGGTGAAACAGTACTTGCAGGCAGTCAAACGAGATGCGCGGGCTGATGACGCTGATCTTCTCGTGCAGCACGAAACTCGGGTTAAGTATGCTGAGAGTTTGTTGCCGCAGTGCCCGCTGTCCGAGTATGGACTCGATCGACTTGTTTCCGAGGCTCGCGAAAGTGCGGCGATGTATCTGGCGCCCGGGGCAGTGGATTGGCTACCAAACATTGCTGATCATTTTGTGGGACTTGCAGGCACGATTCAGGAGTAAGCGATGGTCACAAACAATGCTGATTGGTTGACTCCCGAAGTGGCGGCTCGGCTGCGTGAGATCGAGTATGACTTTCATGTGCGTCAATTCGGTGAGGAGATGGCGCGTGTGAACTTTATGCCGTTCGAGCAGCGGATGGAGTACCTCTACGACATGATCGATCATGCCGTTGCTAAAGGGGTGAAGTTCGAACGCCCGGCACTGGGCGTAACGCCTTGATCGATGAACGATTCGATTGACTCACTTCGCAGATGACTTTCTGAAATCGCTTGGCAGGACCAGTTCATGAAGCTTGATTGGCTCGCGATCTTCGCACTGTGTGGAATGGTGACATCAGCCAACGCTGCGGACGAAGTTGACTTTTCTCGCGACGTGCGGCCGATCTTGAGTGCGAATTGCTTCGCCTGTCACGGACCGGATGACAAGGCTCGGCAGGCTGAATTGCGGTTGGATACTCAGGAGGGGGCTTATGCGGATCACGATGGCTCGCGAGCCGTTGTGCCGGGTAAGCCGGAAGCAAGCAGCCTGATTGAGCGCATCCTGTCGAAGGATCCCGACCTCGTCATGCCCCCGCCGAAGACCGGGCATAAGCTGACGGAAACTCAGCGCGAGACTCTCGCCCGTTGGATCAAAGCGGGGGCGAAGTACGACCAGCACTGGTCGTTTAGGCCTCTGGCGAGGCCTGCGGTTCCCGCAGTGAAGTTGCCAGCGTCGAATGGCAAATCTCCAGTCGCCCCGATCGACGCGTTCATTCAAACGCGGCTGGATGCTGCCGGACTGAAGCCTGCTGGCGAAGCTCAACCGCAGACACTGCTGCGACGAGTATCACTCGACCTGACCGGCTTGCCGCCATCACCGGCAGAACAAGACGCGTTCTTCGCGGACAAGTCAGACGCAGCCTATGAGAAAGTGGTTGAACGCTTGCTTGCTTCGCCGCGATTCGGCGAACACTGGGCTCGCGTGTGGCTGGATTTGGCGCGGTACGCGGACACAAAGGGATATGAAAAGGACCAGCCGCGACAGATATGGCGATACCGTGACTGGGTGATCGATGCGTTCAACTCGGATATGCCGTTTGATCAATTCACTCTGGAACAACTGGCTGGTGACCTGCTGCCGAATGCCACCGAACAGCAGATTCTCGCGACGGCATTTCATCGCAACACGATGACCAATGATGAAGGCGGCACGGACGACGAAGAATTCCGGGCCGCTGCGGTGAAAGACCGCATCAATACAACCATCCAGGTCTGGATGGGACTGACAATGGGTTGCGCGAATTGTCATACGCACAAGTACGACCCGATCTCGCAGGCGGACTACTACCGCTTCTATGCCCTCTTCAACCAGACCGAGGACAACGACCGCTCCGATGATTCGCCCACGTTGGCAATTCCCACGACGGCTCAGAAGGAACAAATTGCAGCGATCGAGTTGAAACTGAAGCAACAGCGCGACGAGTTCTGGAAACCGCTCACTGAGGAACAAACTGCCAAGCAGCGCGCTTGGGAGACGAGTCTCGCCAGCCAGCACGTCTGGCAATCCTTCAAGGCGAAATCCGCCAAGTCAGATCAGGACGCAACGCTGACGGTGCAACCCGATGGCGCGGTGCTCGCTTCCGGCAAGCATCCCGACACCGACGTCTACACGTTGGTGCTGACTGCTCCACTGAAGAAGATCACGGCGATTCGTCTGGATGCGCTCACGCACGCTTCGTTGCCGCAACAAGGCCCCGGAAGACATCGGGATGACAACAACTTTGTCGTCTCAGAACTCACCGTGCTCCGTGAAGGCTCCGAGACACCGCTCAAGCTGACCAACGCTCGCGCTGATTTCTCTCAAGGCGGTTGGGAAGTCGCGAAGGCCATTGATGGCAATGGTGAAACCGGTTGGGCAGTCTCGCCGGAAAAGAGCAAGCCGCACGTCGCGATCTTCGACCTCGCGGAACCACTGACCGCTGCCGACGGTGAGAGCATCAAGCTCACCGCGCGCATGACGCAGAACTACCCGAAGCTGCAACTCGGCCACTTCCGCATCTCTGCCACCGATGCTGATCCGAAAGCCCTACGTCCCGAACTGCAGACGCTCAGTCAGATTGCCGCGGCGCCTTCCGACAAACGATCGATCGACCAGCAGCGCAAACTAGATGAAGCCTACCGCGCTCAGGATGTCGCCTTCGCTCCGCTGCAAAAGGCCATAGCGGCGACCGAAGCTGAACTTAAAGCTGTGCAGCAGCAGATTCCGAAGACGCCCATCTTTCGCGAACTGGCTCAAGGTAAGCGTCGAGCAACCCGCATTCACCAGCGCGGCAACTTCCTCGAACTGGGAGACACCGTCGAACCGGCAGTCCTCGCCGCATTCGGCACGTTGCCTGAGGACGCTTCGCAGAATCGCGTTGGCGTGGCACGCTGGCTGACATCGTCAGGTAATCCGCTGACGGCTCGAGTCATGGCGAATCGCTTGTGGTCGCGACTCTTCGGCAACGGCCTCGTTGAAACCGAGGAGGACTTCGGTGCTCAAGGCTCGGTGCCCACACATCCCGAACTTTTGGATTGGCTCGCCACCGAGTTCCGCGACACGCACCATTGGTCGATCAAGAAGACGCTCAAGACCATCGTGATGTCGGCGGCTTATCGACGCAGTTCCGAAACCTCGGGGCCAGATCAGGATCGACACGCGGCGTTGTATGCCACGGGGCCAAGGTTCCGACTGTCTGCCGAAGTGATTCGCGATCAGGCGTTGTCCGTCTCTGGATTGCTGTCAGCCAAGATGCATGGCCCGTCTGTCATGCCGCCGCAGCCAGCCGGTTTATGGAAAGCCGCGTACAGCAGCCTCAAGTGGGAAACGAGTCCTGGTGAGGACCGCTATCGTCGAGGTCTCTACACCTTCACCCGTCGCACCAGTCCGTATCCGTCAATGACGACCTTCGACGCAGGCAGCGGCGAGGTGTGTGTGATCCGTCGCATCCGGACGAACACGCCACTGGCGGCGCTTGTGACTCTGAACGACCCCGCCTTCTTCGAAGCCGCCGGAGCGTTCGGTCAGCGTGTTCTTAAAGAAGGCGGTGCCACGAATCAGGACCGCATCAAACATGCGTATCGATTGCTGCTATCTCGCCAACCTTCCGACGCCGAGATCGCGCGCTGTGAAGCAGTCTTGAAAGATTTGACTGCGGAGTACGCTGCCGACGAAGCATCCGCAAAGAAGGTGCTCGAATCGTGCAACCTCGCCGTATCGAAAGAACTCCCGTTGGCCGAGCAGGCTGCCTGGGCGGTCTTCGGCAACATCTTGTTCAACCTGGATGAGACCGTCACGAAGCCGTAAGCAACCTCAATCATCCGTCTTCCGATCCGCCTTCCTTGCGGTACTGATACAGGTTCTGCCATGACGTTTAATCCCTTCCACCTTCAGCAAGTTCAGGCGACCACGCGGCGGCACTTCTTCGGCCAGGCCGGCGCGGGGATTGGAGCCTTCGCTCTGCAGTCCCTGCTGTCGCGCGAAAGTTCTGGTAGCGATACCGTCGCTCCAGCGCCTTCTGCAGCGACCGGACCGCTCGCTGTCAAAAAACCGATGCGGGACGCCAAGGCCAAGGCGGTGATCTACCTGCACATGGCGGGCTCGCCGTCGCAACTGGAACTGTTTGAGAACAAGCCGACGCTCGGCAAGTTTCACGGGCAGGAATGTCCGAAGGAGTATCTTGAAGGCAAGCGATTCGCCTTCATTCGCGGCGTCCCGAAAATGCTCGGTCCGTTGTTCAAGTTTCAGCAGCATGGACAGGCCGGTCAGTGGATCAGCGAACTGCTTCCGCACTTCGCCAGCGTGTGCGACAACGCATGCATCCTGCGGGCGATGACGACTGAGCAGTTCAATCACGCGCCAGCGCAACTCTTCATTCACACGGGGCAGGCTCGGCTGGGCAATCCCAGCATGGGTTCGTGGGCCACTTACGGGCTGGGCAGTGAGAATCAGGACCTGCCGGGCTTTGTTGTGCTATGTTCGGGCGGGAAACAACCGGATGCCGGCAAGAGCGTCTGGGGCAGTGGCTTTCTGCCTTCCGTTTATCAGGGAGTGCAGTGTCGCACGGACGGCGATCCGGTGCTGTTTCTCTCCAATCCGCAAGGCATGTCGCGTGATGTACGCCGCAAGACGCTCGACGCCATGCGTGATTTGAACGAACTGCAGCTCAAGCAGGTCGGCGATGCGGAGACGCTGACGCGGATCGCTCAGTACGAACTCGCGTTCCGCATGCAGGTCTCTGTACCCGATGTGATGGATATCTCCAAAGAACCCAAGCACATTTTGGAGATGTATGGAGCTCAACCCGGTTACGTGTCGCCAGCGGAGTCTGCCGATGATCCGCGACAGCTCTATAAGGGCGATGATCCCACATTCGCCAACAACGTCCTGCTGGCTCGTCGACTGGTCGAACGCGGTGTCAGGTTCGTGCAGATCTATGATTGGGGCTGGGACCACCACGGCTCATCGCCCGGCGAATCCTGCGATGAGACCTTGCCGATCAAGTGCCGCTACAGCGACCGTGCGATTGCGGCACTCATCAAGGACCTCAAGCAGCGCGGACTGCTGGACAGCACGCTGATCGTCTGGGGTGGCGAGTTCGGGCGCACGCCGATGATGCAGAACAACGTCCGCAGCGAGTTGAAGCCGGGACTGATTGGCCGCGACCACCACCCGCACGCCTTCACGATGTGGCTGGCCGGTGGTGGCATCAAAGGCGGTCTCGCGTACGGGCAGACCGACGACATCGGTTATTACCCGACCGAAAACAAGACCACGATCCGCGACCTGCAAGCCACCATCCTGCAGGTGCTCGGCTTCGACCCGTACCTGTTCAACTTCCCGTATCAGGGCCTCAACAATCGCTTAATCGGGCCGACGGACGAAGGCCGAGTGCTGAAGGATATCCTCGCCTGAATGCCGACTGTGGCATCGTCGCACTTGGCTTCGTGACAAGACGTTCTGATTGCGGAGCAATCAGCGACAATGACGGGCCATTCTCTGCGGCGAATTAACTTTCGCCCCGAACGATGAAAGCAGACCGATGACAAATGCCTGGCGAACGACATTGATGATGGGATTGTCGACGTTGGCAATCCCTTTATGGGCAGCAGATCGGCCCGAAGTGGTTGTTACCGAGAAGGCCTTGCAGGTGCATCGCGCCAGCTTCGTGTTCGATTGTCATAACGACTTGCCCTGGGAACTCCGTGAGAAAACCGGCGGCAAGCTGGATTCCGTCGACCTGCTGAAAGGTCTGCCCAAGCTGCACACCGACATTCCCCGCCTGCGAGCAGGCAACGTCGGAGCTCAGTTCTGGGCCGCCTATGTGCCGGCCTCGACGATGCGCGACCGCAAGGCACTGGCGATGACGCTGGAGCAGATCGAGATCATCAAGGCGATCGTGAAGCGTTACCCGGATACCTTCGAGTTCGCGCTCACCGCTGGCGATGTCGATCGGATTCGGAAGTCGGGCAAGATCGCCTCGCTGATCGGCGTTGAAGGTGGGCATGCGATTGAAGACTCCATCGACAACCTGCGTCGACTGCACCAGCTTGGTGCGAAGTACATGACGCTCACTCATTCGGACACGCTCGCCTGGGCCGATTCCGCGACAGACGAACCGCAACACAACGGCCTGACTGCGTTCGGTGAAGAGGTGGTCCGCGAGATGAATCGGCTCGGAATGCTTGTGGACCTGTCGCACGTTTCGCCAGACACCATGCGTGACGCTCTGCGGATCAGCAGTGCTCCGATTGTGTTTTCTCATTCATCCGCCCGTGCGGTTGCCGATCATCCACGCAACGTGCCTGACGACGTCTTGAAGCTCACCGCGAAGAATGGTGGCGTGGTGATGGTCAACTTTTTCCCGATGTTCGTGCATGCGGCGTCGGCCGCGCGCCGAGCCAACTGGCCCACGGTGCAGCGCGAGTTCAAAGCGAAGTTCCCCAAAGAAGCCGACTACAGGAAGGTTAAACAGCAATGGGAAGCCGAACGGCCGATCGAACGCGGTTCAGTGCATGACGTCGTCGATCATATCGACCACATCGTCAAAGTCGCGGGCATTGAGCACGTGGGTCTCGGTTCAGACTTCGACGGTATCTCAATGGTCCCCCGGCAGCTTGAAGACGTCTCGACCTACCCCGTCATCACGCAGGAGTTGCTCAACCGTGGCTACTCTGCCGAGAACATTCATCGCATCATGAGCGGAAATATCCTGCGAGTGATGCGAGCTGCAGAGGCTGCTGCGCAGAAATGAAGTCGCTGTTGAGGAACTCACACTAAATGTCGATTGCCGTCATTAACTATCTAACCGAGATTCAATTTGGCTGCGGGGCGATTCGAGAGCTGCCACAGCTGCTGGCAAGGCACGGTGTTGCTCGACCGTTGCTCGTGACTGATGCGGGGCTTGTGCAATGCGGCTTGATTGAACGTGTCCAACTTCCGCGAGCAGTCGTGTTCGCCAACGTGCCTTCCAATCCAACTTTGGAGAGCGTGCACGCGGGCGCGGCTGTCTTCAAACAGTCTGAATGCGATGGCATCGTCGCGATCGGAGGCGGCTCTCCGATCGATTGCGCGAAGGCCATCAGCGTGCTGGCGACACATTCTGAACCGCTGGAGCAGTACGCCGTCATTCGTGGTGGTCTGCCCAAGATCTCCGGCAACAAGCCGAAAGTGATCGCCGTCCCAACCACGGCGGGAACGGGTAGCGAAGTCGGTCGAGCGGCTCTCATTAGTTTCTCGGATTGCTGCAAGTTGGCGATCATCAGCCCACACCTGATTCCGACAGCTGCGATCTGCGACCCAGAGCTATCGCTGGCACTGCCACCTCGACTCACGGCAGCCACTGGGATGGACGCGATCTCGCACTGCGTCGAGACCTACTGCAGTCCGAAGTTCAACCCGGTCGCTGATGCCATTGCGCTGGACGGGTTGGGTCGCGCGGTCAAAGCCATTCGCCGCGCCGTTGATTGCGGCCAGGACGTTGAGGCCAGGCAGGAGATGCTGATGGCCTCCCTGCAAGGAGGGCTGACATTTCAGAAGGGGCTCGGAATGGTGCACAGCCTCAGCCATCCACTCGGAGCAGTTCCTGACAAGCCGCTGCATCACGGAACGCTCAATGCGGTCTTGCTGCCACACGTCCTGAACTTCAACGCGACCGCGTGTGCGGACAAGTTCGCGGCGATGGCCCGAGTGCTGGACACCACACCGGACAAACTCCCTGAGTTCTTCGAGACCCTGGTTCGCGACATCGGATTACCCCTTAGTCTGTCAGCGATGGGCGTCGAAGCAGGAGACCTCGCGGACATTCCAGCAGCCGCAGTTCAGGACCATTCAACTCCGACGAATTCGCGCGCGTTCACGGCTGCCGATTGCCAGACCGTGTTGCAGGCGGCGATGTAACTCGAATGAATCTGCAGTCGAAATCACAGGTTTCGAAATGATGGGGCTGCCTGACAGGTTTCGCGTCGCAGGATTGCTAACATCCCGCACCCCTCGAACCTGTTCTGCATTCTTATTCGTTCAATATGCGCAATCTTCGACTGACAATTTCTTATGACGGCACTCGGTATGTCGGCTGGCAAGTGCAGCCCAACGGGCTTTCGGTCCAGGAGGTAATGACCAAGGCCATCAAGAAACTGACGGGTGAGGACGTCAACATTCTGTCCGCTGGTCGAACGGACTCGGGAGTGCATGCGCTGGGGCAGGTTGCCAGTTTTCGTACGGCAGCCACCATTCCGGTTGAAGGTTTCCGCAAGGCGATTCAGAACTTCATGCCCGAAGACATCCTGATTCGAGATGTCGTTGACGTGCCCCTCGACTTTCATGCGACGTTCTCCGCCAAGAAGAAGCGTTATCGCTACGTAATCCTCAACAGCCGGTCCCACAATCCGTTTTCGCGAAAATACGTCTGGCACTATCACGCGAAGCTGGATTCCGAAGCCATGCATGATGCTGCTCAGGTGCTGATCGGCAAGCACGACTTTCGCAGCTTTGAAACGAACTGGCCCAACAAGGCCACTAGCGTCCGCAACGTGATGGAGCTGACTGTGAAGCGGCAGCGCTACTGCCCGTTGTGGTTCGGTACTGACGATATCCAACCCAGCCCCGAGAACGCAGGGGACTTCATCTGGCTGGAGATTGTTGCCAACGGATTCCTCTACAACATGGTGCGCACGATCGTCGGCACGCTGGTGCCTGTCGGCAGAGGTCGCTGGACCCGCGACGATGTCACTCGCATCCTGCACGCGATGGATCGTGGTGAAGCCGGAGACACCGCGCCTGCCCAAGGACTCTATCTGGTTGAGTCGATCTACGAGTGACGTACTCGTGCGCCGACACAGGCAAGGCCAGCGGAGTTCTCAGCTAATCAGTTCGCGGACGGGTTCGCGGTCATCCAGCAGGCGCTGCTCGCGTCCGTTGAAGTCGGGAAGCTTCATGTCCGCGTTCAGGCCGAGAGGCACTGTGTGTTCAAGCCGGTCGGACAATCGCATTGAACTCGGGGCAGACTCGCACGGCGGCCAGTTCGTGATCCACACGGGCTCGTTCGATGTAGTTGAGATCGCCCAGCACGGCCTCGCGCAGGTGGCTCAAGCTGCGGTCGAGGTCGCCTTGCTGACTGTGGAAACACGCGAGTTGAAAGTGGGCTGACCCACAAAAGAAATCCACGCGCACTGCCTGTTGCAGGCACTCCAAAGCGCGATCCATTTGCCCGAGCTTGCGATACGACACACCGAGATTCACGAGCGTTTCCAACCGCACTGTGACGTCTGTCGCATCGCTGTTCAGCAACATGAGCGCTCGTTCGAAAAGTTCCGCAGCTTCCGAATACCGCTGCTGATGCAGGCGGCAAGTTCCTAACACCGGCAGGCAGCACATCTGCTCTGCTGGATCTTCGTCGCACAGTTTCCACAGACCGTCGTAGGCTTTGTCAAAGCGACCGCTCCGAAAGTCTTCCATGGCGCGTTCGAACTTGCAGATCCGCGCAAAGCTCGGGCAGGCCTGCAAGATCGTCAGCAGTTCGCTGGCGATCGCATCGTCGTCTTCAAAGCCGACTTCGCGTTGAGTGTCGTAGATGACGTCAGACTCATCCGAGTGAGCATCCCTCGTCAGCACGCGGAAGCCGGAGTAGTCGCAATCGAATTCGTCAACCAGCAGGCTGACGCGCCGGCAGTTGCGGTCGATGATGGCCGGATCAGCGGTGTTCGCAATCGTGACCACGCAGCGCCAGCCGCTGGCACCGCGCGTCGCGTCGGCTGCGAAACCAGCGTTCTGCAGCGTCTCGGCCAGACCGCGCGACGACCGCTCCTGCTGGCTTACGAGATCAAACAGCACTTCAAACCGCTTCGAGTCGTCACCGTCGAGTTGAACCAGGAACTCAACGATCTGCTCTGCCACGCCTGCGTCGATTGGCATAACCCCAGCCCAATGTTGAATGCTTTGAGTACCCGTTGTGCTGTTTCCGGGCTTTGGATGCCGGAAACTCAGGCGGGCAAACATAGGTCTTGAGCGTTCAGCAGGCGGGTGGTTGGAACAGACTTCCCCCACAAGGCACGGGGGCACCGTCAGTTTGTCAGCTCAGTCGTTTGAGCCGCATCCACGACCTTCATCCAAGCATGCGCCGCCATGCCTGTCGGCGCGACCTGACACGGTTCTGGCGTATATATGTCTGGCTGGTACAAAACGCAGGCAGTGTCTTTCCCCGCCTATTCACTGCTGACGTTCGATGTAAGCGCGATTGTGCCGGATCAGCACGTCGAGTTGATCGTCATCGGCGGTGGAGACATCGAAGAAGCAGACTGCCATTTCCTGCGAGGTTTCTTCGCCCCATTGAACCCATTGAGGTGGTGAATGCGGGTTCGACGGATTGGCGTCCGAATTATCAAAGACGACGTCGAAGGAAATGCGCGTCCCGGCGGGAAGTTGCAGCGGTTGCTTGAAGAAGTACTGGCCCTGCCAGTTGAAGCGCCAGTCATCAATGCGAATTAGCGGGACGGTTGTGCCGTCGGGCAACAAGGCTTCCGCGGTGGTCTGACGCCCGAGCAAATGTGTGTGCGGCAAGACCGAATGAATCGTGACTGCCATGGGCAACTGGTACTCAGCGTGCTGCACGTGCTGACTCGCCTGTGGCGGAATGTTGAGCTTCACGTTGGCCACGAACAGCTCGCCGATGCGCCGCCGGGCCGACTTCGGCGCGAAGTGAATCCCGACTTTGGCCTGATCGAGTTCCGATTTGCCGCTGGGGTGATAGTGCGTCTGCAGCACCAGATCCGAGTTCGCTTTGATCGGACGCCCGTAACCGACGGGGAAGCGTTGTGGCAGCACACCCACCGCCCAGCCGCCCAGCGTGCCGCCGGTCAGAAATCCCCAGCCGCCGAACCGCTGATAGCCCGGGCCAGGAAATTGTTCGTCGAGTCGACGCGCTTGTCCTGCGTCGTCGTAGCGGAAGCTGGCATGATGGACGACGCGCGGATTTCCCGCCCGGTATTCGATCGCGGTGACCAATCGATCTTCGGCTAGATTGGCCGGCAGCACGAAGTATTGATAGATATCAGGTCCGTCGGCCGGAACCGGGAACGCCTCGGGCACATCAACAACGAGATCCGGCTCACCCAACTGCCAACCATTCTTGAACTGGGGTTGTGTTGGCAATTCGGCGCGATCACCGGCGGGAGTGCCAGCATCGATCCATGCCGAGATCAGATCAATCTGCGTCTGCGTCAGCACCAGTTCGTCGCGGAAGTGACCGTGGCCGCGCACGGGCCGCCAGGGTGGCATCTCCTTGAGTTGCACCATCTGTCGAATTTGAGTTGCGTGCCGCTTCACGTCTTCCAGAGTGAGCAGCGGAAACGGTGCCACCGCGCCGTCGCGATGGCAGGTCGTGCAGTGAGCAAATACCAGCGGAGCAATCTCACGCGCAAACGACGGCTGCACATCGGTCGGAACTTTTTCGAGCAGACAGCCGACGGGTTGAGTTTCGTTGAGTCGAACAGCGCGTCCGGCAACGACGTCGGCAATCGCGTTACTCAAATAGTCGTTGCGAGCCCGAAGGCTGCGTTTGCCAACGGCCGGGTGCTGGTCATCAATCGCTCCGCCATAGAGTAAATCGCCCGCAGGAGACAGCACGAAGGCGTGCGGCGAATGCGTCGCGGCAAAGCGCGCTCGCAGTTCACACGTCACGTCGAACAGCACCGGGAACTTCACTCCGTATTCTGCGGAATGAGCTTTCGCTTCTACTCGCGTGACCGACGGGTTGCTGATGACTCCGAAGAATTCGACGTTGTGCTTGTCGCAGGTGGTGGCGAGTTCGTTCAGCTTTGGCAGGGAAGCGTTCGCGATCGGGCATTGAGTTCCGATGAACACCAGCACGATCCCGCGGCAGCTCTCAGATTCGCCGAGTCGATGCAGGCGGCCAGCCAGATCGATGCCGTTAAGAGGTTTCGGAACGTCCTGCTGATGGAACGGGTCGTCGAAACCGGGCGTTTCCTGAAACGAGGTCCGCTCGACAATGTGATCGGGTCCATCCTGATCGGGTTCAGCAGCGCGTTCGGACGGCGAGGAAAGCGCTAACTGCGGCGGCAGTCGATGTGATACTCCGGAACCGTAGCGCACGCCGACGAAGAAGACGGCAACCGCGACTGCGATGGAGGTCAGGAAAATGCGGAAGCTAGTCATGCAGATCAATCCGTGACGGAAAAGTGAGCGGCGGAACTGTGATTGTTCCGCGACAACTTGGCGAGAGGACTTCGCCCGCCTGACGCCCAGACTGGGATAACCCACCACGCCGACCGTCAGTCGCCCATGTTGTTCAAGTGGCTCCAGATATAGAGCGACGCGACGGTGCGATGTGGCTTCCAGCCTTCACCGAGTTCACGGGTCTGCTTGGGTGTCGGGATTTCTTCGAGACCAAGCACCAGCGCCAGGCCGCGGCGGATGCCGTAGTCATCGACCGGCCACACGTCCGCACGACCGAGGTTAAAGATCAGCAGCATTTCGACCGTCCAGCGCCCGATGCCGTAGATCGAACTGAGGCGTTCGACGATTTCGTCGTCGCTCAAGAACCGAATCTGCTCCGTCGTGGGCACGGTGCCATCCAGCGTCTTGGTGGCCAGATCCTTCAAAGCCTTCGCCTTCGAACGCGATAGTCCTGCAGAGCGCAACGAGGCGTCTGGCGTGTCGAGCAGCTCCTGCGGTTCCGGAAGATCTTGATGGGCATACAGCAACTTGATGCGGCCGACGATCGTGGCAGCCGCTTTCACGGATAACTGCTGATGTACGATGGACTCCAGCAACGTCGCGTACAACGGCTGATCGGGCTTGAGTCTCAATTTGATCGGCGCGTCCATACAAGCCGACAGTTGCGGTGCTTTCGCTCGTAGCAGCTTGGCCGCTTTCCGAAAGTCCTTGTCGCTGAGAATCACCGGGTGTTGCGGCACAGCCGGTTGAGCCGCCTTCTTGCGAGCCTTCATGCAAAACGTCCAGGAAGGAATTAACCATTCACATCGCCTGATGGATAGGTTGAGTGGCATTACCCCATTCAGACTGATTGCCGGCGAAAACTACCGACTTTGAGAAGTCTCTCAAACTCGACCACCTTCAGATACGGCCCAACGAGTCTGCGGACATTCAGAGATTGGATTTCCTGCAGAGAGTCTAAGACAAACCGCAGTCAGACGTTGTCACTGATGAGAAGAGGCAACTTGTGACCGCCTCTCTTAGCCCTTGTTTGACGGGAAGCCGAAGGGGTCAGAGTTTTGCAAGGCCGCGACAGAAATGCCGTCGCCTTCACCTTACCGTTCGACGAGGCTTCGCGCATTCTTCTGGCATCCACTGAGTAAAACACACACGATCACCCCTCGCGACCGGATCGCGATGTAGGTGTGCAGTTCGGAAGGTTTATCATGCGTCGGTTATTGACGGTGCTCACAGTCGCTCTGGCGATGATCGGAATGGTGGCTATGACATTGATGTCGGTCGCGCAGGACAATCGGCCTCCCGCAGAGATCCGCGCTCAGGCGGCCAAGTTGCAGCAGCAGGGCAACTTCAAGGACGCCTATGAGCTGTTTCGCAAACTGTGCCTGAGCGATCGCACGGAAAAGGACGCCGTTCCTGGCGACCTGTCGAATGGCGTCAACTGTTTGCGGCAGCTTGGCCGGGAAGCTGACCTTGATGAGTTCGTCGAAGGCACGGTCAAGGTGCATGCCAAGAACTGGAAGCTCCTGCAGCAGGCCGCCGCGCAGTATCGATCGGGGAACCACTACGGCTTCATCATCAGCGGCAAATTCGAACGCGGCTGGCGTCGGGAGAATACCGGTCGAGCAGTCAACGCCGCTCAACGCGACCGGGCTCGCGGACTGCAACTGCTCGATGAAGCTCGACGTCTTTCGGCGAACGAAGCGGATAAATCAGCCGTGTCGCAGTTGCTGACCGAGTACGCACAAGTCCTGCGTTTCGGCAACAACGGCTCTGAGGCTTGGCGTTTTCAGATTCTGTCGAATCTCGCCGAGCTGCCGGACTACGACGAAGGCCACTGGTGGGGCGGTCGTCAGGCGCAAGGCGCGCCAGTCGATGAGAACAACGTCCCGGTTTTTCACCAGGTGCCTGCGAGTTGGGAAGACTCGAAGTCAGATGGTGAACGGTGGCGCTGGCTGCTGGGTGAAGCGGTGAAGTTGCAACCGAATCGCAAGCAGGAAGTGACGCTGCTGTTCGCTCAGTTCTGCTACGAGCAATTCGGTGAGCAGACTTTGGCACAATTCGGCTGGTGGCGTCCGGGCGACTTTGAAGACGAAGCGAATGACCGCAAGAAAGGCACGTACGCGCTGCAATCGCTGGAAGAGGATGAAACGATCGCCAAGCTGGCCACCGGCGTGCGGCGTTTTAAGCTGCCGGACGAATACAACTTTTTGAAACTGTTCCGCGACGTTGCGGCGATGGGTAAGTCGAATTACGGCGAGCAGGCGTGGTCGCAGATCGCCGGTGTGTTTCAGAACCGCCGCCAGTACGTGAAAGCGGCTGAGACCTGGCGCAAGGCGATCGTCGAATATGGGCCGGGCCCAAACAATCATCGTCAGGCGAGTCTCGACCAGATCATCAACAACTGGGGTCGGTTTGAACCGACTCGCACGCTGGCGGCTGGAAAAGAAGCGGTTGTTGATTACCGCTTCCGCAACGGAAAGGCGGTCGCGTTTGAGGCGACACGTATCAACGTGCCGCTGCTGTTGAAAGATGTGAAAGACTATCTCACGAAGGCCATGCCGGAACGCCTGGATTGGAACAAGATCCAGTTGGGGCAGATCGGCCATCGGCTTGTCGTTGAGAACGAATCGAAGTATCTGGAAGGTCAGGCCACGAAATGGCAACTGGATCTGAAGCCGCGCGCCGAGCACCTCGACGACCGCGCGCAGGTCACAACGCCGTTGCAGGACCCCGGTGCGTATCTGATCAAAGCGCAGATGCAGGACGGCAACGCGAATTACATCGTGTTGTGGGTCGCTGACACCGTCATCGCCAAGAAGCCGCTGGATCAGCAGCAGTATCTATTCATCGCTGACGCCGAAACTGGCCGACCAGTCACGAAAGCCAATGTCGAATTCTTCGGCTGGCGCAACGAGCAGATTCCGAACACGAACCGCTTCCGCACAGTGACATCGAACTTTGCCGAGTTCACCGATGCCGACGGTCAAATCCTGCTGGCTCAGAATCGACTTGATCAGAACATGCAGTGGCTGATCACGTCACGCGGTGAAAACGGGAAGATCGAAGACAAGAAGCGGCTCGCCTTCCTGGGCTTCACGCACATCTGGTTCGGCCAGCGTCATGATGCTGAGTATTCGGGCCACAAAGTTTTCACGATCACGGACCGACCGGTTTATCGACCCGAGCAGACCGTGCAGTTCAAGCTGTGGCTGCGCGAGCACAAGTACGATCAGCCCGATAAGTCTCAGTACGCCAATCAGAATGTGAATGTCTTTATTCAAGACCCGCAGGGCAAACGCGTCTTTGAAAAGACTATCAAGACGGATGAATTTGGCGGCGTCGCTGACGAATTCAAGTTGCCGAAGACGACCGGCCTCGGTGTCTATCAACTGGTGATGGAGAACTACGGCGGCAGTTCGTTCCGCGTTGAGGAATACAAGAAGCCGGAATTCGAAGTCATCGTTGAGGCACCAACGGAACCGGTACAACTCGGTGAGAAGATCACGGCGACCATCAAGGCGAAGTATTACTTCGGCGCCCCGGTCACGAAGGGCAAAGTCAAGTACACCGTGCGTCGCAGCAACCATGACGCTCGCTGGTTCCCGCGCGGTGACTGGGACTGGTTCTATGGTCCCGGCTATTGGTGGTTCGCCGCGGATTACACGTGGTATCCCGGCTGGGGCCGCTGGGGCTGTCTGCGTCCCATCGGCTGGTGGTGGCCGGCGCAGCAACTGCCGCCAGAAGTCGTCATTGAACGCGAAACCGAAATTGGCGATGACGGCATTATCAAGGTGGAGATTGACACTCTGCTGGCTAAAGAGGTGCATGGAAATCAGGACCACAATTATTCGATTACAGCCGAGGTCGTCGATGAATCACGCCGTACGATCGTCGGATCGGGCAGCGTGCTGGTGGCTCGCAAACCATTCAAAGTCTTTGCGTGGGTGAATCGCGGCTACTTCCGCACGGGCGACGCCATCGAAGCGTCGTTCCAGGCTCATACGCTCGATCAAAAGCCAGTCGCCGGAGAAGGCGAACTCAAGCTGCTGCGTGTCACCTACAATGATGGTGAGCCTGTTGAGAACATCGTCGGCGAGTGGAAGGTGGCTACGAACGAAGAAGGCCGTTCCCGCCAGCAGATGAAGGCGGGAGATCCGGGCCAGTATCGGCTGTCATACAAGGTCACCGATGCCAAAGGTCACACCGAAGAAGGCGGTTATATCTTCACCATTGTGGGAGCCAACTTTACGGGCCGCGAATTCAAATTCAATGACCTGGAACTCATCACCGACAAGCGTGAATACGCTCCGGGCGAATCCGTCAAGCTGCAGATCAACACCGATCGGCAGGATGGCACCGTAGCGCTATTCCTGCGTCCGGCGAATGGTATTTATCTCAAGCCGAAAATCATTCGCCTGCAGGGTAAGAGCACCGTGGAAGACATCGGCGTTGTACAACGTGATATGCCGAACTTCTTTATTGAAGCTCTGAGCGTTTCGAACGCTCAGGTGCACTCCGAAACGCGCGAGATCGTGGTGCCGCCCGAGAAGCGGGTGTTGAATGTGGAAATCACTCCGTCAACCGAACGCTATAAGCCCGGTGAGGACGCAACCGTCGATGTACGTGTCACTGTTCAGGACGACAAACCGTTCGCGGGGGTCGTCGCCTTGAGTGTTTATGACAGGAGCGTTGAGTACATCAGCGGCGGCTCGAATTTTCCC
>CAYLTY010000109.1:0-26152 GCA_964386705.1 uncultured Planctomycetaceae bacterium | reverse complement strand
TACCGCGTCGCGTTCAAATTCCTTTGAAGTATGGAGATGTGTGAGGCATGACCGAACAAAAAGCGACAAATGTGACATGGCACGCTCACAAGGTGACTCGCGAAGACCGCAACAAGCTGGCTGGTCACAAGGGTGCGGTGCTGTGGTTCACCGGCCTGAGCGCCTGCGGCAAGAGCACCATTGCCAACGAAGTTGACTATCGCCTGAATCAGCTCGGCAAACGCAGCTATGTGCTGGACGGCGACAACATTCGTATGGGTTTGAACAAGAACCTGGGTTTCTCGGCGGAAGATCGCAGCGAGAACATTCGCCGCATCGGCGAAGTGGCGAAGCTGTTCTCCGACGCTGGCGTCCTTACGACCACGGCGTTCATTTCCCCCTACCGCGCCGATCGTGACAAGGTGCGAGCCCTCTTCGAACCCGGCCAGTTCGTCGAGATTCTCGTCAAAGCCTCCGTCGAAACATGCGAAGCACGCGATCCCAAGGGGCTGTACAAGAAGGCTCGCGCTGCCTTGGCGTCGGGTAAAGGCATGGGCTTCACGGGCATCGACGATCCTTACGAAGCTCCTGAGAAACCCGAATTGGTCCTCGACTCGGACAACAAGGGGATTGAAGAGCTGACCAACGAAGTCATGGCTTACCTGTCCTCGGCTGGTTTGCTGTCGGTTTAGTATGCAGCCAAGGCTGGCATAGCCCCTCACCCCCGACCCCTCTCCCCTGAGGGGCGAGGGGAGTGTTGATTAGAACGGGTCGCAGGATGGGACCTTCCCCTGCCCCTTTTGCGAAGCGATCAAGCCTCGATGAATCGCCTCAAGACTTTCTTCCGTGAACGTGACTGGCAAGCAGCGGACTTTGCTCCGTTCGTCAGTCTGGCGGTCATCGTTCTGTTTTTCTCGATCGTGGCCCCCCGCTTCATCAGCGCGAACACGATCACGCTGGTGCTGCAGCAGGGGTCCGTGCTGTCGGTGGTCGCGGTCGGCCTGACGTTCGTGCTGCTGTGTGGAGAGATTGATCTCTCCGTCGGCACGGTGGCTTTGCTGTCCGCGTGCATTTGCGGAGTGCTCTTTGAGCAACCTTTTGCCGCCGGTCCGGGCGGTAACGGCGACATCGGGTTGGGCACAACGGCGCTGGTGATGGCCGTACCTGTGCTGGTTGCCGTCTGCGCGGGCGTGCTCTCCGGGTTCCTGACAGTCTCGTCGGGGCTACCGAGCTTCATCGTCACGCTGGCGATGATGAATATCGCCACGGGCCTGGCGCGGTATCTCACCAAGAGTCAGAAGTTTGATATTCCCGACCTGCTGAAATTTATCGGCAATGAATCGTGGTTCGTGGGCAAGGTCTTCTGGCCGAAGTCCGCGTTGATTTCCGCCGCGATGCTGCTGATCGGGCACGTCGTGCTGACGCATACTCGCTTCGGACGTTACGTCTATATGACAGGCGGGAATCGTGAAGCCGCACGGCTGGCGGGTATCCGAACGAAATTGATTGTGGTGGCGTGCCTCGCGATCTGCGGGTTCTGTTCGTCGATTGGCGGACTCATGAACGCCGGCCGATTGGAAAGCGTGAGTCTCGACCAAAATGCCGATCTGCTGCTGAATGCGGTTGCCTGCGTCGTGCTGGGTGGCACAAGCTTGTTCGGCGGCGAGGGCAGCATGGGCCGCACCCTGCTGGGAGTCGTTACGTTCACGGTGTTGAATGTGGGACTCAACCAGTTGGACATTCCGCAAATTAAAAACTTCGACCTGCTGCGGCCTTTCCTGCTGGGCACGGTGTTGATGATCTCGCTCGTCATTAATGGCTACCTCAGCAAGCGCGGTAAGGCGTCCTGAGATCTGCAGAAGGATGGGCGATGAAGGATTGGCGGACATCAGAGAAGATTGCATTCGGCCTGGTGGCGTTCTGCATGGTCGGGTTTATCGCGCTCGCGTTTTCGATTGAGACGTCCCTCGTCAACGCGCTGGACGAATCCGTCATTCGCAGGCTCCGTAGCGGGGACGATCTGGACACGCTGATTGGTCCGCACTGGCTGCACGAATGCGCCCGGGACTTCACCGCCCTGGGCGGCTATGCGGTGCTGCTCACGCTGACGCTGCTGGTTTATGGCTTCCTGAGGCTGGAGAAACGCCGGGCGGCGGGCCTGTTCATCGTAGCCACGATCGTCTCGGGGTACGTCGTAAGCATGGTCTTGAAGGAAACGATCGGCCGGCCGCGTCCCGAGATCGTGAAGCACTTGTCTCACGCGGATTCTGGTATCGGCGGCCCCAGTTTCCCGAGCGGCCATTCGACGATGTCGACCGTGGTGTATGTCACGATGGCCCTCATGCTGTCCGGATTGTCTTCGCATAAACGGGTCAAGGTGTTCCTGCTGGTCGCGCCACTGGCGATTGCGTTCGTCGTGGGCGCCAGTCGCGTGATGATGGGAGTGCATTACCCCACTGACGTCTTGGGCGGCTGGATGGTGGGCCTCGCCTGGGCGGTCGGTGCCTGGCTGCTGATGCGTTTGAGGCGACGTCACAAATCTCTGCAGGATCAGGCGACTTCCGAGAGCGAACTCAGCACGCGTTGGTAGGCTCGCACGGTCTCGTCCGCCATGCGTTCGGCACTGAAGTCGCGGATGACCAGACTGCGACCCGACCGGCCGATCTGCTTCGCTCGGGGGGTGTTGTCGAGGTATTCGCGCATGCGTTCGGCCAGACGCGTGGCGTCGCTGGGTGGAACGAGCAGCGCGGTCACTCCATCCGTGACAATCTTGGGCACGGCTCCGACTTCGGTAGCCACCACCGGCCGAGCCATCGCCATTGCTTCCAGCATGATGGTGCCCAATCCCTGATTCAGCGACGGCAGACAGAAGATATCCATCGCGCGCACGGCGGCTCCGAAGTCCGTGAGATTGGTGATGAACGTCACCTGCTTGGTGATGCCGAGGGCTCGGGAGATTTCTCTCAATCGACGCTCGTCCGGCCCGTTGCCGGCGATGAGGAATTCCACTTCGCGGCCCGACTGTAGAACCTGTTGGGCTGCCCGCAGGAAGAACTCAAAGCCCTTGGATGGTTCGAGTGGACCGGCCGTGCCGATGACCGGGGTGCGTTCCGTGCTCAGCACCTCCAGTTTGAAATCGTCGGCAGGGATGTCGACGCCGCTGTAGATCGTCTCGATGGTGCCGAGTCGTTCGCCCGTCGCCTTGATCAAGCCGTCGCGCACGAACTCGCTGACCGCGATGACGCCGCGCGTGATTCGTGGATCAAGGTCCAGCGGCTCATGAGGGCCGATGTAATCGTGAATGGTCGTGAGCGTCGGGATATTCAGCGCTCGCGCGATGGCCTGCCCTTGCGGAATGACATTGCGGGACTGAATGTGCAGCAGCGCCGGTGCTCGCTTGCGGAGATCGCGAGCGGCCAGTCGAGACACCAGACCACTGACAAACGGGGCGCTCAGAAAGCTGTAGTCCAGGAACTCGACCTCGTTGCGAATCCGATCGTGTACCTGCCGCGAGTCCGCCGAAACGATGATCGGGTCAAAGTCTTGACCGATCAGCCGCTGAGCCAGCCGCAGCGTGTACGCACTTGTCCCGCGCGCCTGAAACTCATTCGCCACTAGCACAACAGTCGTAGGAACCTGGGTCATGAACGCTTACTTCAAACTCATGGACGCAACTCGCTGATTCCATTTTGGAATGAGTCGCATACTAGAGCTTCCCGGCAGCCTCGACGAGGGCGACCCGACACAGTGGGGTCCGTATCGCACACCAGCGCGAGGCCGCACGCTCATCTGAGTTTGTTGCGACGCATTCTGACCGAGTGTTCACATAACAGTTGTTCACTACAGCTCGCGGACGAGGTTTCAACAATTCGTAACGACGACGCGGCAGTATTGTTGCCAGGCAGAATCAATGGCTTCCGAGAGATCCGTGAGGCCCACAGGTTTTGTGAGCAGTGCTGCAACCTCAGCAGCGTTGGCTCGCAGGATGATGTCCGGGGTGGGGTAAGCCGAGAGAAGGATCATCGGCAAATGATACTGGCGGGTGATCTGCTCAGCGGCTGCCAGCCCGTCCATGATCGGCATGCGGATATCCGAGATGACCAGATCAGGGCTGCGACTGCGACATTCGTGGAGGAGCTCCAATCCATTGCAGGAGCATGATACGACCAGGTGTCCCAAGTGGCGAAGTGCGTACTCGTAGTATTCCCTGAGATCCGGTTCGTCATCGGCGACTGAGATGCGAAGTGAATGTGTCATCACTCGCGCCTCCTTCCCGTACGCGATTTATCCATGTTGAACTGCGCTTCACAGTGGCGACAGTGAGTGACGTCTGGAGAACTGAGCCAGTTCCCACTGCCATCCCGCCGTCGCTCTACCGCACACCAGAAACTGGTAGGGCAAGAGGCGTGCCGTGAAGCCTCAACAAAGATCATGCCGGGCAACTCTGCGGCATTTCATGGTCGCCCCTCATCCCGCCGCGCTCGTGACCCTCAATCGCTTTTCGTCTTGACATAACATTACGATCGTAATCTAATAAGACCATGAGATACCCAGCTGACCAGCGTGAGAAGACTCGGCAACGCATTCTGGATGCGGCGGCGACGGTGTTTCGTCGCTTGGGCTATCAAGCGGCAAGTGTTGATATAGTCATGGCCGAAGCTGGATTAACGGCAGGCGGCTTCTATTCGCACTTCAGTTCCAAAGAGGAACTGTTTGTTGAATCGTTTCTGCGCACGCTGCGGGAGGCCCGCACGTTGACGGGCAAAAGCGTGGAGCAACTGGAGGGTGCTGATCGCATCAACGCGATCGTGGCGCGGTACTTGAGTTCCGCACATCGCGGGATGATCGATTCCGGTTGCCCATTGCCGCCACTGCTCGCCGATCTGCCGCGGCAGAAAGAATCTGTCCGGCGCGGCTTTGATGAGATCATCGCCGAGATCATCACCAACCTGGAACCACATCTTCAGAACACCGCAGTCACGCCACCAGCGGATCATGCATGGGCCATTCTGGCCTTGATGGTGGGTGGCATGTCGCTGTCCCGCGCGATTGCCGATCCCGCTCTGGCCGAACGGGTGCTCGCGGCCTGCCGCAGTCTGGCGGCTGTTTCGCTCGGGGAATCCAAAGTAACTCAACCCGATGCTTCAACGTCGGATGATGTTCGTTCTTCATCACAACCCGTTACGAAACCCAAGCAAAGGAAGCCATCATGACCTCAGCTACTGCGACACCCAAGAGCCCGAACTTTCCCCAACTGACTGAACCTCACGGAACTGGTGCCGGCCCTAATTACAGCGTTGCTCATATGGGAAAGTCCAGGACCTCACCCGCTATGCCATCAGACATCCTGCAGCCGGAGGAACGGTCAGAGGTAAGGTTTTCCTGCAGGAACTGTTGGGGCTCTCCGGCATGGAGATCTCGTTTGGCCTGCTACCCGCCAACACGTCGTTTCCCTTCTATCACAAGCACCAGCAGAACGAAGAGGTCTACCTGTTCCTGAGTGGGCGCGGTCAGTTTCAAGTTGATGGTGAAGTGATGGATATCAGCGAGGGCTCCGCGGTGCGCGTCTCACCGGCTGGCGTACGAGCCTTCTGCAACATGTCTGATGACGCGATGTTTTACGTGGTGATTCAGGCCAAGGAAGGATCGCTGGAACAATGGACGGGAACAGACGGCATCGGAGTTCCCGGCCAGGTGCAGTGGCCAACGACAGCTTGAGTTAAGGCTTCGCCCCGCGCACGGTGAAGAGTTGCGTCGTCAGGAAGGCATCGCCTTGTTCCGTGCGGACGAACAGATCGGTCGACCAATCAGTGATCTGCTGGATCTGATCAGGGCGGAACGAATCCTTCGCTCGCAGGCCTGTGACGGCGAACGCTTCAGAGTTCAGCACGCCGGCACGCTGAAGCTGCTCAAACCGCTTCGCCGTGACGAAGTCCGTGTAGCCATAACCAGACTCGCGGTATCGGAAGATCTCGCCCCAGTTCACGAAGATGTGGGTGATCCCTTCATCTGCCAGCTTCTGTCGAATCTCGGCGATGGTTCGCAGTGGTTGCTGGCCCGGTTCGGTGTTCGGCAACTGAGCCGAGCACCACTTTTCGAAGATCGAAACGTCAAAGACCGTGTTGTAGACCAACGGGAAGCGCGCATCGAAAACCTGAGCCTCGCCAACCATCAGGACTTTCGAGCCTGGCGGGAGGTGCTCATTCAACCAGGCAATGCCCGGAGCGGTCGCCTGCACACCCTTCGTCAGCGCGGTTATGTCGCTGAGGTATGCGTTCAAGCCGCAGTTTGGCAGCGTGATGAACCCCAGATTGAAGAGCACGCAGGCGCTGATCCAACCGCCCGCGGCGTTTCGCCATAATTGATTTGCGGACCAGGCTGCTCCAATACCCGCCAGAGCCGAAACGAGCGGGATCATCGGAATCCAGAAGCGATCAATCCGATGCGTCAGCAACCACCACGAACCGAACAGGTAGGTTACATAAACCCAGGCGCCGACGATCAGCCATCGGCGAAAACGCACCGCTTCCGCCGACACCGCAGCAGCGCCGAGTCCATCGCCAGTGTCGTCTGTCGCCACGCGCCGCTTGAGCAACCAAAGCGAGAAGGGCGCCAGTGAAAACAACAACGGACTAAGCCAGTCGCTCTTGAAGCTGACGTCAAACAGTTTCACCAGGATGTCCGCAGGCTGGTGGTGTGGAGGTCCGTGGGCTCGCTTCCAGTTGGCTTCGAGTGTCGGAGTCCAGTCGATGCCATGAAAGACACTATTGAGCAACGGATAGACCGGGTTGCCGGTCTCAAAGAGATTCTTCAGCAGCCATGGTCCCACCGCGATGACGGTTCCGCCCGCTAAGATAACCACGTTGGTGACGATTGCGCGCCAGGCATCGGTCTTGTTCGGCGCGATCTGAGCCGTCGCGTTGTCCTGGCTTGATGGCCCTGCTCGGAGGCTCAACCACGCTACCAGCGCGGCGCACGGGATGACGACGGATAACATGCCGGGATACTTGCAGGCCATCGAACTGCCCGCGAAAAGTCCCGTCAGCAGCAAGTCGTTCCGGCGCTGGCCGCGTTCAATCCAGAGAGCGACGGCGAAGGCCGTCAGGAACAGATACAGCGTGGCACCGCCCTCGGCATAGGCAATGACAGAAATGCGATAGGTCCACGGCGTCGTCAGATGAATCACCGCCGCGATCCAGGCTGCCGTTGAACCAAACCAACGACTCACCGCTGCGAAAACGACCAACCCGGTCAACAACCCGAACGTCCCCAGCACCAACTGACCCGCGAGCGCGCCTGCGAACCAGTCGCCGTGCAACACCATGCCCTGCAACAGGAACATCTCGGTCAGGAACGGGAAGCTGGTATAAACATTGTGTGGCAGGAAAAAGATCGAGCCCGCGGTGTACCACTCTTTCGGGCCTTGCAGGTGATACTCCTTCACGTCGAAGTCAATCGACGGCAACAGTGCTCCTAACCACATCGCCAGTACAAAGAGCGCAACGACGAAGACGGCCAGGCCACGTCTCAGCATGGGGAATGGAATCTGTCCGCGCAGTGCGAGATCCCACCATCGAACCTGACGCTTGGTGCCTGCGGATGTCTGGGGCACAGCGATCTCCGCATGCCGCTTGCGCTGCTGGATGAAAGACATCCCGTCGAGGATCAGCCCCAGCGCAGCAGCTAACGACGTCAGCGCGGCCAGAGTGCTTGTCTTCAGCAACCCTGCCAGCCCACAGCCCAGCACTAGCAGCGACATCGCGGATAGACCAAGTCCGTAGCCGACGACGATTCGTTCGACGGAGGACAAAGACTCTCGCAACCTCAACGTACGCAAAAGCACGGTCCCCAAACCCCAGACGCCTGCCATGATCCACGCTGCGGTAAAAATCATCGGCAAACGCTGCGGAAAGAACCGCCAGCCGGCCGGATCAGCGTCGGGATGAGCGACCACGTTGTTCCAGAGAACGTCCGGAAGTTCCAACCAGATGACTGAACGATTCAACGGCGGACTGCTGTTGGGCAGATCCAGTCCGAAGAAAACCACTGCGAACAGTCCCAGCCAACCAACGGCAAAGAGCACGGAAACTGGCGTTCTTGCCGAACCTGATTGACCCATTGGCGAAGCTCGCGGTCCTGATGTCGAGGATGACTGTCACGTTCCCGAACAGAGCGAAACCATACCGCGCCGCCCGGTCCGATCCATCGCAACTGACCGCGATAACTCCAAAACCTGAGGGAGTTTGGCGGCTCACCAGGAACCGGGACGGAGAACCGCGTGTCCTGACGACCGGCAACCAGCGATCCGCAGCCTGCAAGACACGGTGCAGTCCGGCTTTAGGCGTTACAACGATCCTCCGGTCAACGCATCAGAGAACACTTGTCGGAGAGCGGGCGGCAGCAAACCGTCGCTTGCTTCACCCCGCCAACGCGTTAAATTTCCGCCGCTTTGGCAAGGTAGCTCAGTCGGTTAGAGCACCGGCTTCATAAGCCGGGTGTCGCGGGTTCGAGTCCCGCCCTTGCTACTCTCTTGAAACCCCGAAAATGAGGCTGAAAGGCCTGCGTTTTCGGGGTTTTTCGTTTAGATACGTCTCTTGAAACTTCAAATACTCCCAACTTCTCAGACTGCTGGATTGCGGGTCAGCTTCATCGTTTCGGGACGAAGTTGGTGCAAGCGAAGTTGCCTGGCGTGCGTCTGTGCTCCCGTCAGGAATCGAATCTGTCTCCCCCGGTGATTGATCGCCAGGAGGAAGACTGGGCAGAGGTTGAGGGCACAGCATTCGGGACACAAATCGCCAGGACTGAATCAAGTCGCCATCAAGCAGCGCTGCTGGTTCAGCGAGCTGCACTGGATGGCTGATGTCTTCCAGTGCGACTCGCCCGAGCCAAAGACCTTCACACCGGTGGAACGTGAGTCCCCCGAGTTTCTGGGATTGACTCGGAGGCTCAGATCAAAAACCTCGGGGGATTGGCATCCCCCGCTCGCCTATTCTGCTCGAAAACTGAGGGAATGAGCTGCAGTCCGAGATATGTAGATACCAATGGACGCAGGGGGATCTCGCGACGTATCGCGCGGGCTGCGCGTCTGCTTCAAGACGCGGGATGAACTTCAACCGTGACCGCGGCGTCCTGACAGCAGCAGTCGCGACTGAGGATGTTGGCTCCGATGGCGTTCCAGTCGGAATGCATCTTGGTGTAACTCGCGAACGCGTCGCCGTGCGCGAATTTCAGCTCCCAGCGAGGTACTCCGGTGCGATGCAGGGTCAGAGAAATCTGAGGCGTCTTGGAACAGGAAACATCGTTCGTCCAGATCAGCACCGCATCGTTACTCAACACGCGGGACAGCTTGATGAAGTGCTCGCCGTGAAACGCGCTGGCACATCCGCCGCAGTTGACGACAACTCGATAAGTCGGCCAGGCAATCGGGATCCCTACAACTCCAACCGACTCAGTGCAGTTGTGATAGGGTGCGCATATGGCTTGGAAACTAATGCTTTCTGGCTCTGGTGTGCCTCCACCCATGACGCGCCAGACTGTCAGGATGTGGTTGATAGGGGAGCTATAGGGACCACACGCAACGCCGCCCAGCTCCCCTCCCCAGTTGCCCTGACTGTCACTCGTCGCGAACTTCGAAGATGGCATGGAAGTGGAGTCGAGAGCCACAAAAATATCGTGGCCCACCCCCCCGGAATTCCCGCGCACGCAAATGGTTCCCGATGTCGCGGCAGAACCGGCGGCCATCGCAAACGTCGTTCCTGCCGCCGGCTGTGATGTGCCTGGACCAAAGCTCTTAAGGGGCTTTCCGTCCGCTTTTCCGTGGCAATCGTCACTGTCTTTCTTGCGAGCGTTGTCAATGCTGACCGTCGCGCCGAGCGGCGCTTCGATCTCAATGCGGATCACGAGTTTTTCAGATGCAGACATGAGGCATTACTCCGGCAGGCGAAGGGAGAAATCCTGAACTGACACATCAGTTCGAGTAAACAACAGGCCCAGAAAGCCCGGCCCACCTTGTGGGTTGATGGGCAGCCCGGGCGGGATGTGAACCATCTCGTCCAGCGGGCGCCCGGCCCAGGTGGCGGCTTCCAATTGATGATCACGAACGCGAAGTGTGAGTTCGCAGCTTCCCTCGATCGGAATCTCACGGAGTTCATCTCGCCAACTCGCAGAATGATTCTGCAGGCCGTTGCGATACAGCGAGATCTGACGCCAGCTCATCTGAACCCGACGGTCCTTCTGAGCCGGCATTAACGTGGGTGATATGATGGTCTGAAACTTAATGAGCTGTGTGCCGCTCAAGCCGGCTTCTGTATGACCACCCCAGAAGACGCCAACACCGCCCGTCCAATTCGCTTGATAATAGCGCAACCGAAGTTCGAAGGTGGGAGCGTCCAGGTCCATGAATTTCATCAGCAGGCTGTGCTTGGTATCCACGGACAGGCTGTTATTTCCGAGACCCGTCCCCCAGTGCGTTTCTGCCATGTCGTCGGGTTGGGCCAGGATCTCCGGCTTCAACTGCAAAAGCGAGAACCACTTGCCGGGCTCGGGTTGCAGGACAGTGGCGACTGCTGGCAATTCATCAGGCATCACCGCCGCCGCTGCCACCGGTGGTGCAAACGGTGGTTTGTCGTTTTGGTGTGGCTGATTGTTATCGGGTCTCAGGGCCAGTCCGGCTGCACCTGCGACCAGCACGCCTAACGTGATCACTCCGATGAGTTGCGTCACGCGTCGTTTCTGTCTCGGAGGCTCGCCTGGGCCGGAGGGTGTCTGAGCTGCGGGCGCCTGCGACAGGAGCGGCGTAGAGGCGTCTCTTTGATCGCGCCAGTGATTGAGCTCATCAATGAGGTCCTGCGCGGCCAGATATCGGTCGTCAGGGGACTTGTTCAAACACTTCAGGCAGATGCGTTCGAGTTCCTTGTCGATCAGCGGATCCATCTGCCTCGGTGGTTTCGGCGATTTCAGATCGATGAGTTCGAACAGCACTCCAATCTCGTCCGCACGGAACGGACGGCTGCCAGTCAGCATTTCGTAGAAGATGACGCCCAGGGACCAGATGTCACTGCGACCATCCATCAGATGCGTGTCACCGCGCGCCTGTTCTGGAGACATGTAAGCTGGAGTGCCAGCGATGGTGTCGCGAGCGTTCACCAGAACGTCGTCGTGAATCGCCAGACCGAAGTCTGCGATACGCGTGCGTCCCTGATGATCCACCAACACATTCCGTGGCTTCAGGTCACGGTGATAGATGCCATGCTGGTGCGCGAACTGCAGTCCTGACGCAATGGCTGTAACCACCTCCAGGGTGCGTGTGGCGCTGGGTCTGGCGGTACGAATCTCATCATGCAGACAGCCACCGCGCATCAATTCGTAGACAACAAACCAGCGGCCAGCGCGATCTCGGCCGCAGTCAAAGACAGGCACAATCGACGCATGCGACAGCCCTGCCATCAATCGAGCTTCTGACAGGAATCGTTCGACGCTGGTATCGTCAGGCACCGAGTACGCATGGGGGACTTTGATCGCCACGTCCCGGTGCAGCATGTTGTCCCAAGCGGCATGGACGACGCCCGCAGCACCGCTGCCAAGAACTTCGCCCAACAGGTAACGCTCCACATTGAGCACGCGAGTCTCGGACAATGCAGGGTTGTCGCGCGGTCGATATTCAAAGGTCGCCCCCTGCGAAACAGAGGTCTCGGCGGATGCTGCTCCGTGCTTGGAGCCGAGGGAGGCTAAGACCCGATCAAACAACTCTTGCCAGCCGAAATCCACGCCGTTGAAAGAGTCGTGGTAGTCGCTGCGCTGAGGTGACTCACCGCGATCGATCCGCTGCTGTAGTTCCACCTCCAGCAACATCTCCGCGAGTTCCGCTTGCTGAGTGCGGTTGACACACTGCAGGAACTTGGCAATTTTCGGCGAAACCCCATCGCGCATCTGGGATCTGAAACGTTCACGCAGCTCAATGAATTGATCGTCCATCATGAGCTCGATGAAATGAGCGCGGGTCAGCCTCTTGGAGTACAACGACGGGGGGAAGTCCCATCATGGCGAGCATCTCAGCAAACTGGAACCCTCACATATGAAAATCGCGATGGTGACCCTCTCTGAGGGCGATCACTGCCGGCAGCTGGCTGATCTGGTTCGTGACAACAAGCGAGCCTATTGCCAGAGGTACGGGTATGAGTTTATCGAGTTTCACGAGACGCTTGACCCTCATCGTCCGGCGGCCTGGAGCAAGATCCTGGCTGTTCTGAGGGTGCTGCCAAACTTTGATTGGATCTGCTGGTGCGATTCCGACACGCTGATTTGGGATCCGGGCTTGGGACTGCGGCGATTCTGTTCAATGCATCTGGATGAATTGCTGGTCTTTCAGGATGACTCGGTGGGGTTGAATTCAGGCGTATTCCTGGCTCGCAACGATCCTCGCACGTTCCAGTTTCTAGCCAAGGCTTACGATCAGACGCAATTTAACGCTCATTTTTTGTGGGAGCAGATCGCCATTCAGCACCTGTTGGAGAACTCGCCTCACCGGATTCCGCACACTCGTTTGCCCATGGTGGGGGCTACTGCGGCTTTGCAATCGATTTACAACTTTCACTCGCCGCCGTGGTCTGGTCTGTTCCTGCACGTGGCCGGAATGCGTTCGGATCACCGGTTAGATGTCATGGAGCGTTTAGTCCGTCTGGCTAAACGTCCCATGGTTGAACGTGTCTATCATCGCAACAACCTCGGTGATTTTCTCAACTCGCATGGATTGTTGGGAGAGGGTGTCGAGGTCGGGGTGGCGGATGCAACTTACTCAGAAACGATTCTAAGGCAGTGGGAGGGCCGCCGACTGCATTTGGTAGACTTGTGGGGTGTCGACCCGCGCAATCGCGATCGGTCTCAGGTTACCGAACAGTTGCAGCAGTCACGTCGCATAACTGCTGAACAACGAATGGCTCGCTTTGGCGAGCGAGTTCGTCTGCACGCTCTGGATTCCATCCAAGCCGCCCACCGTTTTCCGGACGATTCACTGGACTTCGTCTACCTTGATGCGGATCACTCTGAGGAAGCAGTGCTCGAAGACATCCAGACGTGGTTACCGAAAGTGCGTCCGGGAGGTCTGATTGCGGGGCACGACTTTCTGGATGGCGAGACTTCTGAATGCCACTTCGCGGTGCGAACCGCGATCGCTAAGTGGGAGCAGATGACCGGCTACCATGTCGCCTCAACGGCCGAAGCCGAGTTCGCCAGCTGGTACTGTTTCAAGAACTGAGCCGTGTTCGACAGAAACTACAGTTTCATCCCTCCTCTGGGGCATAAGCCTTCAGGGAGAATCTGCGGCGTCTCGCAAGCTATTTGTCGCAAGCTGCATTTAGCTCCGACCATCACCCAAAGACTGGTCGGAGCTTCTTTGCCTGTCGAAGTACTTATTCTACTTCTTCGGGACGATCTCGAAGGTGTTGGCTTTCATGGCGAGGGTTTTCGCCACGGCGGCGTCGAGTTCGGGGAGTTTGGCCAGGCGTTCGGCAATGGCTGCTTGCTTCTTGGCTTCGATCTCCTGGGGGGTGATCTTGATACCCAGCCACTCAGGAATGGAAACATTCGACAGGACGATGCCGCGGAAGATCATGTCGTGATGGAAGCGGTTCTTGGCTTCGATCGCTTCTTTCACACTCTTCACCTGATCGGCGATGGGGCCTTCATTCAGCACTCCGGCGGCGATGTTCGCTCCAGCGGTCAGTTGCTCAGCGGTAAGGTCGGCAACCTTCTTGCCTCCGACTTTGACCTCGTAATTACCAGCGGCGAGGCCGGTAACCTTCAGATGATAATTGTTGAGTTCTTCCAGAATTGGAGCGTGCGGCAGGATCGGAGCTGCCTCTTTGGGGAAGAACGGTAGAGCGGCATCGAGGCGTGAGAAGCTTACCCCGCCATCTTTCGCGGTGACGTTTTCGATGGTGCAGTTCTTCGCGGCGGTCACTTTTCCTGTCGCGTCGATTTCGGCGGAAGAGACCAGCGTGGGGAAACTCAGGCCCTTGAGGATCGAGGCGGCCATCAGTGCCTGACCTGGAAACCCGGGATGCACGGCGTCACCGGCGGTGATGCGGCTGTAGGTCGGTCCCTTGCTACGAGCCTTGTCCAGCGTTGCCAGGTACGGGTGGAACTGATCGACGAACAGTCCCTGATTCTTGTCGGCGATGGTCTTCACGCCTTCCGAGAATTTCTCCAGCGTCTGGTTGTAGCCGGTCAGCGCAGTCGTTCCCTGATCGCCGGTGTCCAGCGGCTGCGGTGTGACCCAGGCGACTCGGATGTTGGCGTTCTTGGCCTGATTAGCCATGCCCTGCAGGCCGTCCATGTAGGGCTTGAAGGTGCCTTCTTCGAAGGGGCGATAGCCGCCATCGTTCATGCCGAAGTCGACGGTCATGGCCGTCGGTTTGTGCAGCAGCACGTCGCGGGCGAAGCGCCCGTTACCGCCGACCGAACGATCACCGCCGATGCCGACATTGCGGAAGGTCAGCTTCCAGCCGGGGAAGCGGGTGACGGTCCACATCTCGACGTAGTTGGAGTAGAGATGCTGCTCGGTGATGCTGTCACCGATCATCACGACGGTGTCGCCGTCCTTGAAGAAGAAGTCGGCTGCTTGCGCGGCCGCACTGCCGCACACCGCCATCGCCGCTACGCACAAACGAATCAACTTTAACTTTAACATTGCTGAAACTCCTGCAGGGGGAACAGACGCAGAGTCACCAACGCGCACGCGTCTCGGATTGTGGGTCGCGTCTGTCGCCTTAACAACCCTCAGAGATTGGAGTTAGCGAGGCGGAGCAGAGGAGGGAGAGGTTGCCGCCGAGCCGTGCGACTGCACCAGTGGTTAATTTGTCGGGCAAACCGGCTCGGCTGGTGCCTCGCCCTCCCTAAGGACGGTTGTTCCTCGTCTCAAGCCGCGATTGCCGCATTTTCCTCTGTCGGCATACAGTCCCGAAACGCTCTGTGATTGGTTTGCTACCTGAGATGGATCTCAACATGCAGTGCAGCTTTCGCGACCGGGCCAGGTCGCTGCGAGAATGGATACAGCCCGCGCTCATCGCTGTGATGAGTTTGCTGGCGAGCGGTTTCGCCTCAACAGCGCTGAGCCAGGAACTGACGGGACTCAAGGTGCCGGAAGGGTTTGAGGCCACGTTGTACGCGGACGACGACCTGGCGCACGACATCTTCAGCCTGACGTTTGATTCGCTGGGTCGCGTCGTCGTGTCCGGCGAGGGTTACGTCAAGGTCCTGATCGACTCGAACGGTGACGGTAAAGCAGACACGGCCAAGCAGTTCGCGGATGGGCCGAAGACTGGTACTCAGGGTCTGTACTTCCTGGGCCGCGACCTGCTGTGCATCGGCGACGCGGGGTTGCTGCGCTATCGCGATCAAGACGGTGACGATCGCGCGGACGGCAAGCCGGACGTGTTTCTCAAACTGAAGACCGGCGCTGAGCATCATGTCCATTCGATCCAGAAGGGACCGGACGGCTGGTGGTACATCATGGCCGGCAACGATTCCGGGATTGATCACCGTTATGCGTCGCTGCCGACTTCGCCGGTGAAGTACCCGCAGAGCGGCGTGCTGTTCCGCATGAAACCGGACCTGTCCGGCGCGGAGCTGCTGACTCACGGCCTGCGCAACGCTTACGACTTCACGTTCAATTCGATGGGCGACATCTTCACGTTCGACAGTGATGACGAACGCGATATCTCGCTGCCGTGGTATCGACCGACGCGCGTGCTGCATCTGTTGTCAGCGGGACACGCGGGCTGGATTACTCGCAGTTGGAAGCAGCCGGACTACTTTGTGGATGCGGTTCCGGCACTGGCGGAATTCGGTCGCGGGTCGCCGAGCGGAGTTGTCAGCTATCAGCATACGCAGTTCCCGAAGCAGTATCGCGACAGCCTGTTCATGCTGGATTGGACATACGGCCGCGTGCTGAATGTGAAACTCGAACGCAGTCTGGCGAGCTATCACGGCGAGCCTGAAATCTTCATCACGGGCTCGGGCGGGTTCGGCTTCGCACCGACTGACGCGGAAGTGGGCCCCGATGGCAGCCTGTATGTCAGCGTGGGCGGTCGCGGCACTCGCGGCGGCGTCTATCGCATCTCTGCCAAAAAGCAGAAGGCGACGGCCTGGCCTGGCGAAGTGGGGACGACGAAAGCCAAACTGGCCGCGTGCGTGCGTGCTCCGCAACCGCTGACAAGCTGGTCTCGCAAAACGTGGGAGCCGCTGGCCCAGACGCTCGGCAAGCAGGCGTTTGTCGATGTCGTGCGTGACGATGCGCAATCGGTTGATGACCGGGTTCGCGCGATCGAGATCTTGACGGACCTGTTTGGTGGGCTCGACATTGCCGACGTGGAACGTTGCCAGCAGGCTGATTCGCCCAGCGTGCGGGCTCGTGCGGTGTGGTCGTTGCAACGCACGAAGCCGATTGGTGATCACGTGGAACTGCTGGCGAAGTTCCTGCACGACGATGATGCGTACGTCGGTCGCATCGCCGCCGAAACATTGCTTGTCTGTGGAAAGCCGCTGGAGAGCGAAGCCGTCATCGCAGCGTTGGCGCGGCGCATCAAGAGTGAATCGGGTTTTGACCGCATGGCAGCGGCACGGCTGATTCCGATGCTGTCGGTCGAGGCGTTCAAGCAGTTGTCGATGACGGCCAGCAAGTCGGGTTTTCAGGCCAGCTTGACCAACGCGTTCGGCTATCTGGGCCGCAAGCCGGGCATCAGCACGTATGCATTCCGCATCGGGACGCTGGTGCTGCAGAAGAGTCAGTCGGTCGATGAGAAGCTGCAGGCGATTCGCCTGATGCAGATGGGACTGGGCGATCTGGTGCCCGCGTCGAAATCACCGCCCGCGTTCGATGGCTATGCGCCGCGCGGCGACCTCACGGCGCATGAACGCGACCTTGATCCGTTCCTCATCGAACTCGCAGATCGGTTCCCGTCGGGCAATGAACGGGTCGATCTGGAATTGTCGCGACTGCTGTCGATGCTGAAGCCGTTCAATCCGGACCTGCTCAACAAGATCCTGGCGAAGGTTACGGATGAGTCTCATCCGACCGACGACATTCATTATCTGCTGGTGGCGGCGCGGATTCCCGCCAGTCGCGAGGCACGGCATACGGAAGCCGTCGCGAAGGCGCTGGTGGACATTGAACCGAAACTCAAACGTCGCAAACTGCCGGTTGATTCCAGCTGGGATGACCGTTTTGGCGAGCTGTATCGCGCGCACGTGGAACAGGACCCGGACCTGCCGCGTTCGATCGTGAAGCAACCGGCATTCGGTTATCCCGGACATGTGCTCTTCATGAGTCAGGTGCCGGGCGACATGGTGGAAGCCGCGATCGAAGCTTTCGCGAAGCAGATCGCTGCCGACAAGAACTACGTGTGGTCGAACGACGTCGTGTTCGTGATGGGCGAATCGCAGAAGCCGGAACATCGGGCGCTGCTAAAGGCTCAACTGGAGAACTTCGGTGTGCGAGCCGCTCTGTTGCAGGTGCTGGCTGCGAAGCCCGACGCGACGGATCGCGACCTGTTCATCGAAGGTCTGGAATCTTCGCAGATGGAAGCTCTGGGCGCGTGCATCACGGCTCTGGAAGAACTGCCTGCGAGCAAGTCGGCGACTGAGCAGGTTGCTCTGCTGCGTTGTGTGCGTCGGCTGGGTCCGGACAAGGTGGAATACGCGGTTCGCGAGCGTGTGGTGAAGCTGTTGCAGCGAAACCTCAACAAGGAAGTCCCGTTTGAATTCGGCGAATCCGGTTATCAGCCGCAGACGACTGCGATCGATCAATGGACCAAACTAGTTAGTCAGCAGTTCCCCGCTGAGTACACGTCGGCGATGGGTGGCAGCTCTGAAGAACTCGGCGCGCTGCAAGGCTTGCTGGGCAAGGTTGACTGGAAGCAGGGCGACGTGGAGCGCGGCCGCAAGCTGTTTGAAACGCGGTCGTGCGTGCAGTGTCACGGCAACCGCAAGGCGCTGGGCCCGGACCTCACCGGAGTCGCCGGGCGATTCTCTCGTGACGACCTGTTCATCGCGATCGTGATGCCGAATCGCGACGTCTCGCCGCGCTATCAGACGACGCTGATCGAAACGAAGGCGGGTAAAGTGCTGACTGGCCTGATCGTCTACGAGTCCGTCGATGGCCTGCTGCTCCGCAACGCGACCAATCAGACGTTCCGCATTGAATCGGCAGACATCGAATCAAAACGCAAGCTGCCGCAGTCGTTGATGCCGTCCGGCTTGTTGAAAGGCCTCGGCGAAAAGGATCTCGCGGACTTGTACGCCTACCTGAAGAGTCTGGACGCGAAGCCATGAGCCGCCCGGTGGCCAACAGCCGACAAATCGCCGTCATGTCTTGGGCAGTACGGCACATGGTTTGGACCATCGGCAGACTTCCGCGCCCGCGGAAAGTACGTCTGACGGTTCCGGCTGCGACCGTGAAATGCTCTTCATTTGGCCGTAGTATCGCGTTTCGAGCAGCTCTTTTTTGTCTGAGACATGCGGCACGCGATGTGTCAAACTGCAGTTGCGGGGAACGATCCGGGACGGATCATTCCGATGTCCGACTTTGCGAGGATGCGTCATGCTGACTGAGTTCTTTCTGCGTGCGACGAACGTTGGAGCGGAATGGGTGCTGCTCATTCTGATCGTGCTGAGCGTGGTCAGCTTTGGAATGATCCTCGACCGGATCATCTACTTTCATCGTCATACGATTAACGCCGATGTCCTCGGCAGCGAGTTGCAGCAGCGGCTGTCGAACGGTGACGTGCGCAGCGCAGCGGAACTGGTGGCCAAAGGCCGCGGCATTGAATGCGCGGTCGTCTCCGCCGGACTGGCCGAATTCAATCGGGGGCCTCAAGCCTGCGGCGAAGCGATGCTCAGCGTCAAAGCACGCGAGCGTCGAGGTCTGGACTCGGGACTCGCCGTACTGGGCAGCATTGGTAGCAACTCACCGTTCATTGGACTGCTGGGCACCGTGCTGGGCATCATCAAAGCGGCCCATGACCTAACCGCATCGGGTCAGGGTAATGCTGACCCGAATCAGGTTATGGCGGGCGTATTCGAAGCGCTCGTGGCAACGGCTGTCGGTCTGTTCGTCGCTGTGCCCGCCGTGCTGGCGTTCAACTATTTCCAGCGACGCGTGAAGGTCGTCCTGTTGCAGACAGATGCCTTGGCGCACCTGGTGTTGTCACGTTGTCCGAACCCGGCCGCGCCGCGTCCGAAGTCCACATCCTTCATTCCCGGCAAGGATGCACCATGAGCGCCTCAACTGGTTCCGGCTATTCGGATGAAGACGAAGGCAGCCTGATGACGGACATCAACATCACGCCGCTGGTCGACGTGGTGCTGGTGCTGCTGATCGTGTTCCTGATGACGGTGCCTGCGGTTGTCAGCAGCACTGCGCTCAAAGTGAACCTGCCCGAGTCCGGTTCGGGCGCTAAACCGCTGACCGCTTCACCGTGGGAACTGGTACTGCGTCCTAACGATTCAGATGGCTTTGAGCTGTTCCTCAGCGACGAACTCGTCGACCGTGATCAGATCCAGCAGATGCTCGAACAATCCGAAGTCCCGCGCGACATGCAGCAGGTGCGTCTCTCTGCCGACCGGGGCGTGCCCTACGGCGAGATCATCAAGGTCCTTGACATGCTGGCCGAGCTAAAACTCGAAAAAGTTTCTCTGCGCACCAAGCCCAAGTAAGATCAGGCTTGGGTGACACTATCGCGGTCGTCGTTGCCACTGCTGCGTGTGCCCACCGACGGGCGGATTCCGCCATTGATGGTTCTGAGTCCAGCCGCGACCGCTGTCAGTGCCGGTCCATTCGTGCTCCTGCTGCCAGCGGCCCTGCCGCGGATCAACGGTTTCGCCAGAAAAGTGGAAGAGGTGATCGGCGGAAGTCCATTCGCCTTGCTGCAGGTCGTCGTTACCAAACCCGAGCAGCCGCTTGATGAGCGTCACGGTCCGTGTCAGCAGCGCGAACATCACCAGCATCACCAGGCCAATGATGATCAGCAGCGGCCCGGCTCCGAAGATGCGTTCGAATCGAAACCAGACCGGCTTCCAGCACAGGACCACAATCAGCGCCGCGATGCTGAGGTAAGGACCATAGGGGATGACTCGCTGGTACTTCCAAAACGGCAGCTTCACCAGCAGCACCAACAGCGCAATGAGCGGTGCAAAGAAGAAGATGATGATGGGAGCCTGCCAGCCCAGAAAGCTGCCGATCAGGGCCATCAGGATCACGTCACCGAAGCCGATAGTCTCGCGACCTAGGCCCCAGTGCCCGATGATCCGCATCAGCCAGGTGAAGCCGCCACCAACGATCAAGCCGGCGATGCTCACTGCCAGACCGTGCAGATGCGGCCAGGCGGAGATCCATTCAGGCAGTTGCCCTTTCAGCAGCATCCACGTTGGCACATAGTCCTGCAGGAGGAAGACGACGTCGTAATGCTGATGCCAGATCGCCGTGAGGTAGACCGTTCCCGTCAGGCTGCCGAGCACTCCAACCACCATCGCTGGCAGCGTTGCCCCGTCGGGAATGATGTAATGGTCCCAGTCGATCAGGCTGGCAACGACGAGCGCTTCCAACAGGACCAGGTGATACGCATATCGCAGGTGCAGAATGACGCTCGGCGAGTGCCACCAGCTGCCATGAACGACGTCAGGACCAAACAGCCCCTGCCCCCAACTGGGAGCCAGCGAATTTGTGAAGTCGCCGGGTACGTGCATCGCGTAGAGCACCACCCACATCAGGCCGTTGAGGAATTCAACCGTTGGATAACGTGGGGAGATCCAGCCTTTGCAGTAATAGCATCGCCCGCGCAGCATCAGCCAACCCAGCACCGGGATGTTGCACCAGCCGGGAATGCAGTTCTTGCAGCGCGGACATGCCGAAGGCGGCCAGACAACCGCCCGCAGGGATTCCCAGAAGCCTTCTTTCGTCGGAATGCGATAGACGCAAACGTTCAAAAAGCTCCCGACGATAGAACCGATGAGGAACAGGTAGAAGTAGATCACCCAGGTCCACAGCGAGAGGCCCCATATCACGATCGGGCCTCCGGAGCCTGCTTTGGCAGCTTCAATTGCTCGATGATGAACTCGACCAGTTGCGGAATCGTCGCGGCGTCGCACCCGCCGGAACCCGGCAACGGCTGATCCGTGTCGATAATGAGCGTCGCGGTTTCTCGATACAGCGGCTCGCGAATAGCCAGCAGCCGCTCGATTTCCTCGCGTCCGCCAGACTTCGTCAGGTTCGGTCGTCGCGAGGCCGTGGTGACGTCCTCAGCCAGTCGCAGTTCAATGGTCTCTACCGACGCGCGTAGCCACACCACCGGCCCCGCCGCTTTGAAGTCCGCGCGCGTCTGAGGATTCAGCACCGCGCCGCCGCCCGCAGCGATGACCAGGTTCTCGCGACCCAACAAATCAACGAGTGTCTCGCGTTCGAGACGGCGGAACTCCCCCTCGCCGTCGGTCTCGAAAATCTGGCGAATGGAGCGTCCGGCGTTGCGTTCCAGCTCGGCGTCGGCGTCGACAGCTTGCCAGCCCAGTCGTTTGGCCAGCGGAATCGCGACGGTGCTCTTGCCCGTTCCGCGATACCCGATCAGCGTGATATTCATCGCTCGCTTTCTGGCAGATGCAGTACTGTCAAAGCGCACGTGTTGAACATCACCTTACCCTTGCGATCGACTCCGCCACAGTTGCCGTTCCAGGTGACATACAGCTTGTCACCCTTGGCACTGACAGCGGACGAATACGTTCCCATCGGCAGAAACCCGTACTTTTTCTCATAAAAGCTGGCCAGCCACGCAATCACCTTCTTAGTGCGCGTCTGCGTATCGAACTGCACGACGGGCGAGCCATCCTTCTGGCTGCTGCCGTGAGCTCCCGGCACATAGTACAGGAACCGGCCCGAAGCATCCGCATCGAGGCTCGCCGTGTAAGTCTGCGTGCCGACCGACAGCGTTCCGAGGTCCGTGATCTCTTCTGACTTCGTGTTGAAGCGCCAGAGATGATTCTCTTTGTCGCCAACCGTGTAGATGAAACCGTCCGGGGTTTCCTGAGTCGCCGCGCGCAGTCCGATGTGATGGCCAGCGATCTCCTGCGGCGGCTGGTTGCTCTGCGGGTCGTACCGCATCAGGCGATTGTTGACTTCGTCCATGTAGTACACGCGCCCCGTCGAACGTGCGAGCATCAGGTAGCGATCGCCGCCCGGCACCGCCGTATGGCGGACTTTCTTCTGCTTCACGTCGTAGGCGAAGAACGTCACGGTCTTGTCGCCGGGTTCTCCCGCTGCCGTGCCGCCGTAGAAGATCAGACGATCGGGATCGAGCACGCTCGTCGGAATGCAGCACTTCGGCACCGGACCTCGCACGACGACTTCCGTTTGAGCCGTCTCAGGATGAGTCCTCAGGATCCAGTCGCCGGTGTAGTGGTACTGGTCGGTCGTGACGCGCGTGGAACCGCGATGCGTCGAGTAATACAGCCAACCATCGCTCCCGAGATCAATCCGGCTGTGAACCTTGCCGGGCATGTAGTGCCCGTCCGGCAGATTGAGCACCTGCTTCGTGCTGGCCAGCGTCCGCATCTTGTGCGTGTTGGAATCGTACTCAATCAGAAACGCATTCCCCTGCGGAGCCTTATGGTCGCCGATCGCCGCATAGTACTTGTCCCCGACGACCAAACTGTCCCCCCACGCACTCCACGGATTGCCCACATAGGTCTGCTCGGGGAAGTAAGCGAAGTCGATCTTCGGAGCCGTCCGCGCCACTTTGACGCCGTCCGCCAGATCACTCCCATGCGGAACCAGAAAGTCCGGCGATGAATCGCTGACAAATACCTTCCCGTCCGGCAACTGCGGTGGATAAGTGGGCTCGTCCGCCCGCAACAGACTCGTTCCCGCTGCTGACGAAAGTACCGTCAGAGCAAACAGCACCGTGATGAGCTTCGGTATGTGCATGAGCTAAAAGTCCTCGCGACGAAAGACGGTTCGAGAGAGTCCTAGCACTATAGTTGCCCACCAGCCCGGAACCGAATGATCCGCTACGAGTCCCCAGCGCGATCTTCATCTTTGGGCTTCCGCGAGCAGGACGGACAATCCTGTCCGTCGCAGGGCAGGCGGACAGGATTGTCCGCCCTACAACGCATGGTGGCCCCGGTTGCCATCTTGATGGCTTCCGGGGTGGCGCAGCCACAAGACGATACTGTTTCAACTTCCTGTCGCTCTGCGACCCCGGTAGGCCAAGTACAGCCAACCGGGCCACCCGCGCCATCGGACAGAGAGTCGCGAGCGGCCTATTCGCATCCGCTTCTTGCTCTCAGTCGTTGCTCGCTGGCTATCCGGCTGATGTAATCGCCTTCGTTGTTAAACGATCAGATTGAGGGAGGTACTGTGCCATGCGTCGATCGTGGGGGCGATTGTGTATTTTCATGCTGATGGCGAGTAGATTACTGAAAGAATTCCAGCTGCATGCGCAAGAGAAAGCGACGGCTGCACCCGAGTCCGAGGCTGTAAAGGCTTGGTACGCCTTCTATCATCAGGAGGCCGAGAAGGCTTATCAGTTCACGGTGGACCCCGGCGAGAAACAACTGCAACTCGACCCGAAGCCCATCCTGCGTTGGACCAACCCCTTGGAGGAGGGCGATATCCATGGTGTGGTCTATGTTTGGCGCGACGCAGGGCGGCCCGTCGTCTTTGGTCAGTTATTCTCCTACCTCAACGGCAAAGGGGGACGCGTTTACTGCCACGCCTTGCACAGTCTGGCTCGCCAGGAACAGCAAGTGACAGGGCGACGGAACGGAAACACGTTCTGGACTCCGGCCTCTCCGGGCATCGTCATGCGCGACGTGCCTGACGCTCCCGCGCCTGCAGCCACTCGCACGTCTCGGCTGCTTCAAATGAAAGGCATCTCGCGCCGGTTCACAGCCTTTACCGAAGAAGCCACGCGAGGCAAACGGATCTTGCGGTTACTGCCTACGCCGCTGGACCGCTACCCTGAAAGCGACGCCAACGGACCCGACGGGGCCTTGTTTTCATTTGTCGTAGGTAATGACCCGGAGGTGATACTGCTGGTAGAGAAGGATAATCGAACGCCGGAGGGACCAGTCTGGCAGTACGGCCTCATACTCTCTACCCGCAGCACGTCGGTCGCCGAACTCGATGAACGTGAAGTCTGGCGACATGACTCAGCGGGAAAGAATCCCACCGACCCGCGCGGCGGTTATCTGTCGGTTCACGGTATCGCAACGCTTCCGCTCACTCCTCCCGAACAGTCTGCCCCGTAAGCAGCACAGCCTGGCTTGAGGCAGCTAGCTTCTTCAATCAGTGGCCTTGGCCGTCCGTAATAGAGTTACCGAGGTGGCTCAGCCACAAGCAGATCCCATGTTGAAATACTTTCGTGAGTCCTTCGGCCTAGTGCGTGCCCGGGATGTGTTGTCGAACCCGGACAATTTCCGGCAGTTCGATGCCGTGAGTGACTATCCGGCCGGTGCCAGGGAGATGCTGTTGTGCGGCCGCAAGAAGGATGAAACACGCGGCTGGGAGTTGCTCCCGAGTTGTTCGAGTGTGAAGGCCGTGATGGTCTATCAGCCGCAGGAGAAGCATCTCGAGTGGTTGGCACAGATGCCGGGACTGCGACGGCTCGGTGTACTTAATCCCAAAGTGGATGACTTTTCGGCTCTGGCGGCGGCGAAGAAACTGGAAGCGGTCATCATTGAAGATGCGACCAGCCTGAGCACGTTGAGTTCGTTTACGCAGTTTCGCGGCTTGCGGGCGTTGGGCATTCTCGACGCCAAGCGGCTCAACGATCTGTCGGGCCTCGAATCAATTCCCCAACTGGAAGAACTGGCCCTGCAGTGCGGTGTCTGGAATGCCTTGAAAGTACAAACTCTCCAGCCGCTCGCGGGGTTAAAGAAATTAAAAATCCTCTATCTGCATGCCGAGGTCGCAGACGACTCGTTCGAGCCCTTACGGCACCTTTCCGCGCTCAAGGAGTTGAGCCTGAACCTGCAGTGTCCCTACAGCGAGATGGCAAAGCTGGCCGCCTTTCTTCCCGAGAAAACCTGCCCCTACTTCGCGGAGCCCTACTCCACCGCGAACACCTGTCGTAAGGCTGCAACCCATACGGTGATCGTCCCAGCGAAAGGCTGGAGTAAGTTCTGCAAAGACTGCCACCCCACAAAGCTGGATGAATACCTCGCCGAGTTCGCTCGCATCCGCGAAGACTCCCGCCGCCGCAAGGCGTGGTGATGGACGTGATCATTCTCGGCCATCGGATGTCAGAGGCCGCGCTGGCCGGACGCGACACATGTGGTGCGGTATTGACTTCGATCGAGAGCTTCTCGTCGCTGTGCGATCCCCGTCTACACATCCCGGTCAACTAACCCCATCCTGCCAACGCTGTTATGGTCATTTTGAAATGGAAGGAATGCACTAGCATGACCGGATTTCTTAGACCCGACCAAATTGTCAAAAGCGTTCAGAAGAAGACTCGCTTTCTTCGCCTTGGGAAGATCACTCATGACGTGTACGCATTGAATGTGATCATTAACTTGGTTGGGGAGCCTTTGGATTGCATTGAAGATAGCCTCGCCGATCTGTCGCCAGTCGAAATGGATAAATTAGTCAATTACGCAAGGTCGTATTTCGCGGAGAACGGGTTCGAACCGCACCCTGTAGCTTTCATGGTGAGTACCGCTGATCCCACTGAAGTCGAGAGGAAGCGACAGGAGATGCGTCCGAAGTACGAGCGGTTAATGGACGACCTGGAAAGGACATTAACCAATCATGCAAAGAAATCAGTCGACAAGCTAGGCGAAGGAGTTCTTGGGGAATCGACCGACTAGTTCCTACAAGCTCAGGGCGCAAGGTTATTTGGCCCAGTCGGTGATACTACACAACGGCTCCGCATCCTCTTGGGTGGGCAGTGCTCGATTTGTGCCGAAATACTTTTTAGTCAGGCGGCGAACGGTTGGGCTATACACGAGCTTTGCTCGAAGGTTCTCAATGTGTTCTGCACGCACTGCGATGCAGATGAACCTACGGGATTTTCGATGCTGTGCGATCACGATCACCGAGTCCTGTGTGCCCCAGTACGCGTCAATCACATACACCTTTGACTTGCCCCCAATTTTAGTTCCAGGGTTTATGAGAGTTCGGGTTGGGTAA
>CAYLTY010000108.1:0-26248 GCA_964386705.1 uncultured Planctomycetaceae bacterium | reverse complement strand
GGCATTGCGTGCCACCCGATGAGCAGGTTCTTCCGTGGCGTGGCGTCGAACACAGCGAGGCCCACTCGACAGGATGTTCGGTCAATCGCCGCGACGTTGCTCTGTGGCCTCAGCGGCATCATTGATAGCAACACTGCCGGAAGTGATTGAGCCACCAGCACTTCCGCGCGGCGGCACTGGCTCGCTTCCGACTTGTCACGTTGCCGATCCGCCACGTGTTCGACGGTCGCTTTACAGTCGCCCGAAATGCGTGCGGCGATCCTGAAATCTCTAATGCCTTTAGCTGTAGTCGTTTGTGTCGACTCAATAGGGCGACTGCAAAGATTCTTGAACGCGGTTTCGCGGTCTGGCACTCACCCTGCTTTACACCCTCACATCCAACACACGAGGCAACAAACAACAGCCTGCCAAGCTGAGCCTCAACCAACCAAACCTTTCGCTACAGGATCCGACACATGAAGACTCTCTTCACCAAGCTGCTCAACGACGAAACTGGCTTCCTGATCTCCGCCGAACTGATCCTCATCGCCACCATTGCGGTTCTCGGTCTGGTCGTCGGTCTCGCTGAAATCTCAGCCAGCGTCAACAACGAACTCGAAGACGTCGCCTCGGCCTTTGGCTCCATGAATCAATCGTTCTCAGTTAACGGATCTCGTTCCTGCGGCAAAGGTTCCAAGGTTGGTAGCAGCTTCAGCGATGAACGCGATGCCTGCGACAGCCAGTTCGATATCCAAGGCTCGGGTGCTGAGTCTGAAGAATAAAGCAGCGTAGGTTTGGTTGTGGCACTGGGCGGCCGGTTGTTGGCAGCGACCGGCCGCCTCGCCACGAGCATCAAACCGCGATTGGCCGTGAGCATCTGCCAACTGCCCACGATTTGCCGCGAGTCACGCGAACAAGGGACGCAGAGCACGCACGTTTCTCTAGGATACATCTCCTGCTGGCTCTCGGGGCCGTGAGTCACAACTGGGAGATGATTTTGAACCCTCATTTCTCCTGCCGCTGCGATGCCTCTCTCACTCAACGAATACGCTGCTTCCCTCAACACGCGATCCGACTTTGACTGGCCTGAGCCACCAAAGCTCGTCGACATCGCCGCGCGTCCGCACCTCAAGCACATCGAGGGCATTCGAGCCGTGATGTGGAACCTGTACGGCACGTTGCTGCGAATCAGCGACGGCGACCTGATGCAGTTCCACTTCAAGCCGTCCCGCATGCAACCGGCCCTCGAACGCACGATTACCGAATTCCGCATGCAGTCTGCCATTGGTGGTGACCCGGCCGCAGCGGCTGCGCTGCTCTACCAGCAATACAAGCAGGTGTTCGAACATCTTGAGCAGGCCAACCCCGCCACTGACACTGAGTTCCCCCAAATTTCTTCCGCCGAGATCTGGCGCCGCCTGATCAATCAGATGATCGAACGCGGCTACGCTTACGAAGAAGCCCGCTTCGGTGACCTGTCGGCCTTCGCCAGCAAAGTGGCGTATTACTTCCACTCCTGCTTCCAGGGAGTGCAGGCGGTGCATCGCGCTCAACGCGCGATCGGCATGCTGTCCAACGCCGGCTTCGTGCAAGGCCTGCTGGCCGACGCTCAGGAGTTCTCGCTGCTGGAACTCGAACGCTGCTTCCAGAAGCAGGACCCGTCGCTGTCGCTCGACAGCCTGTTCGCCCCCAACTGCCGCGTGCTGTCGCATCAGTTCGGAGTCCGTAAGCCGTCGCGGATTCTCTATGAGACCGCCGTGCGCAAGCTGGCCGACTTGAGAATCAGCCCGCGTGAGACGCTGTACGTCAGCACGCGACTCGCCGGCGATCTGGCCGTCGCGCGGGAATTCGGTTTCCGCACAGTCCTCTTCGCCGGTGACAAGACCAGCCTCAAAGCTTCAGTCGTTGAGCTGAACCACCCCGATCTGAAGCCCAAACGCCTGGTGACCGACCTCACCCAGATCAGCCAGATCGTCGCCCCCGCGAGTTGAGGCTTGCCATCCGGTGTATCGGGGGCGGAATGTGCAATCGACACAACTGGTCTGACCGCTAAAGTCGAGGAACTGAAACTCGGCTGATGTTCAAAATGCGATCGGGCAAGCGCTCGCCGCTGGTTATCTTTCCGCTCATGCCCCCTGAATTTACTACCGCTCCCGCCGCGCCACAGATGGTGCAAGATACCTGGCGCGAGATCGATGACGTCGTGCAGGACATTGCCCGGCTGTCTCGGTCTGCTGTGCCCAGCGAGCGTTTCTTTGCGGCTGTGCTGGACGGCTCGGTGCGGACTCTGGCGGCGGTCAGTGGTGCGGTCTGGCTGCTGAAGGATTCCGGATTTGAACTGGAACAGCAGATCAATCTCGGCCATACCGGGCTGGTGACCAGTCCCGATACGGCCAGTTCCCCGGAACTTGTTGAGCGTCAGCAGCGGCATCAACAGTTGTTGCAGCAGTTGTCTCAGCAGACCGAACCGCAATCGATCGCGCCGCGATCCGGCACAGGCTCATACATCAACCCGACGGACTGGCTGTTGCTGGTGAGTCCGATTGTCGTGAACGGGCAAACGCACGGACTGATCGAAGTCTTCCAGCGGCCAGTGGCGTCGCCCGCCGCCGTGCAGGGCTATACGCGCTTCCTGACCGCCATTGCCGAGTTCGCTGCCGACTTCCTGCGCAATTACCGGCTGCGAGACCTGCAGGAACGAGCGTCGCTCTGGAGCCAGTTCGAACGCTTCACCGAGCGTGTGCATGAGGGTCTCGATCTGGCCCGCATTGCCGCCGTCATCGCGAATGACGGACGTCCGCTGGTGGACTGCGATCGCATTTCGGTCGCCGTGCTGCGCGGTTCCAAGCCGCGGCTGATTGCTGTCAGTGGAGTCGATCGCATTGATCGCCGTTCGAACGCGGTGCGTTACTGCGAAGACCTGCTGCGGCGAGTGCTCAAGACGCGCCGACCGTTCTGGTTCGATGATACTCAAGCCGCGACAGGGCAGGCTCCGGACTTACCCAAGCAGATCGAAGAGTCACTGCATCAGCATCTCAACGAATCACATGCGCGGTTGCTGGCGATCATCCCGCTGCGGCAGCCGATCAATCCGCAGCAGAAGTCGGATCAGCAGAACGTCGTCCTCGGGGCGGTGCTGATCGAAAAGTTCTCGGCGACCAGTGACATCTCGCAACTGCGGCATCGAGCGGAAGTGCTCGCACGACAGAGCGAGCTGGCGGTAGCGAACGCTCTGGAGTATTCAAACCTGCCGTTCCGGTCGGTGTGGCGCTGGATCGGTCACATGGGTTGGTATCTGCGCCTCAGGCAACTGCCGCGCACGTTGTTTGTGGTCGGCTTGCTGGCCGCTGCGGTGACATCACTGATTGTGGTACCGGCAGACTTCACCATCACCGGACGTGCCGAGTTACAACCCGCCGTGCGACGAGGTCTGTTCGCCAGTTCGGACGGCATCGTCGCGAAACTGTCGGACAAGCTGGCGACGAACCAGCCCCCGGACGTGAGCCAGGATGAGGTGCTGGTTGAGCTGACAAATTCGACGCTCGACTTTGAACTGACGCGCGTTACGGGCGAGTTGCAGACTGGTCGCAAGCGGTTGAGTTCGACACAGGCCGAACGCCTGTCGATGGACCGCAACGATCCGCGCGGTCGCTCGAAACTGGAACAGCTCGCAGCGGAAGAGAAGGAACTGGAAGAGACACTCAAGAGCCTGTCTGCTCAGCTGGATGTCCTGAAGCGACAGCAGGCTCAGTTGCAGCTGCGCAGTCCAATCAACGGGCAAGTGCTGACGTGGGACGCGACGCAACTGTTGCAGAACCGCCCCGTGCGTCAGGGCGACCGTCTGCTGGAAGTGGCTGACACCAAGGGTGAATGGATTCTGGAAGTGCATGTGGCGGATCAGAACATCGGCCATGTGCGGGACGCTCAACGGGAACTCAGCCGCGAACTGAACGTCTCATTCGTCGTCGCGACGGATCCCAACGTGGTTTATCAAGGCCGCCTGAAATCTGTCGCGGCAGATACACGCAGCGATTCGGAACTCGGCCCCAGTGTGCTCGTGACAGTGACGCTGCCGCGTGGTGAAATCGCGGCGGAGCATCTGCGGCCCGGAGCAACCGTTATTCCGCACATCCACTGCGGGCGGCGGCCAGTGGGCTATGTGTGGTTCCACGAGTTTATTCACACCATCAAAACGAAGTTGTTCTTCTGAGGTCCGATCATGCCTCGTCTCTCACTCGTGCTGTGCATTCTTGCGATGGCTGCTACGGCTCAAGCAGCTGACTCGCCCTCTCCCATTCGTGTGGAGAGTGCCCGCATCACCATTGCGCATCAGGTGGATGTGCCCGCGTTGGAAACCGGCATCATCGGCAGCCTCAGCGTGAAGGAAGGTGACGTCGTCGAAGAAGGCCAGCTGCTGGGCGTGCTGGATGAAGTTGATGCGAAGCTGGCGATTACCCGCGCGGAAGTCGAAGCCGCGATCGCCGAAGAAACCGCCAAGAGCGACGTCTCCATTCGTGCGGCTCAGAACGGGAATGAAACCGCCAAAGCCGAACTGGCGCGATCTCAGGAAGCAATTGAGAAATTCAAGAAGGCGATCTCGCAAACAGAGATTGATCGCCTGAAGCTGGCGGTCGACCAGACGACTCTGGCCATCGAGCAGGCGCGAATCACTCAGCGCACGGCAGAACTGCAAGCGACGTTGAAGAATCGCGACCTGGCTATCGCCAAACGCAAGCTTGAGCGTCATCAAGTTCGCTCACGAGTGACCGGCCGCGTGCTGGAGATCAACAAGCAGGCCGGCGAGTGGGTTGAACCCGGCAAGCCCGTGATCAGGATTGCTCGCCTGGACCACCTGCGCTGCACGGGCTTTGTCAGCGCCGCGGCTCTGGCGTCTGATCCCACGGGTCAGAGCGTGACGATCAAGGTCGCGATCAACGCCACCAAGACTGTCTCACTGCCTGGCAAGGTGGTGTTCGTAGCCTCTGATGTGAGCGTGAAGAACGACATCGAAGTCTGGGCCGAATTCGACAACCGCGACCGAGTCATCCGCCCCGGCATGAACGCCGAAATGATCATTCAACCCGCCGAAAAACTAGCCACGGCGAAGCAATAATTATTAATTAGTCGGGTAGTAGTACTGACACGGTAATTATCTGACACCATCGCTCCCCTCGCCCCGGTAACGGGGAGAGGGGCTGGGGGTGAGGGGCGATTGCTCCCCTTATCCTTCGGGCATTCCCAACCGCATCACTTCGCACTCGCCTGAGATCGACTCATCCGATGTTCCGGGAACTCAGCCTCGTAACGCTTCACCAAATCGTCAACTCCGCCTTTCAGCAGATAGACCTTGCCGCGAATGGTCTTTGATTCGCTGGGCTTCAGGCCGCCGATGCGGAAGTCGGAATGCACGCAGACGATGACACCCTGAAAGAGTTCCTGATAAGGCTCCCAGGCAGAGGCCATGATCCAGCTTTCATCCGCTGAGAAGCAGCCGATGAGTCCGTTGCTGGGCACCAGCGGGCTGAGCGGTCGCGGATTGACGTCGTTGCGATTGACGGCCTTCGGCGCCCACACCTGACCCGGTACGTACCGCGCCTGCGTGGCCCAGTCGCGCGTCGGCATGCGTTCCAGTTTACCGTCCAGAAACACAAAGCACTTGTCGAGATAATCCGTCTGCTTGCGACCTGTGAAATTGCCCACACGAATACACGGCTGAGCCCAATGGGCCTCGGACTCTTTGTCCGTCGGGTTCTTCGCGACGACTCGAAACTGCACGCCATCGCTGACAGCCTGAATGTCATGCTCGACAACGACACCGTCCTTCAACAAGCACTTGAGCCGAATCCGCTGCCCGTCATCACTGGTCGAGATCAACTCCGTCTTATGGCCGACTACGGTCTGCCCCCAGTCCCGATCCGTTGACCCCGGCCGGCAATAGGCTTCGAGGTACCAGATCGCCAGATTTCCACCCGGCAGATCCTGCCCGGAAACCGTGAGCAAATTGTCTTTCCACTGCAGCTTGAATGGTGAGGCATCAGCGGCAACAGCCGGAGCACTCGCCATCAAACCAACAAGTACCAAAACCCACTTGATCGCGCTTCGCATGGGGAGTTCCTTGAGTTAAATGATCTTTGTTAAACTATCAGACAAACGCTTCGGGAAACGGCTCCTGTTGTCGAGGTGCGTATGCAGGAGTCATCGTCGTGGTTAACTCCTGAAGGCAGGCGAGAGCGTAGTCACATTTCCTGCCGCAGTCCTGCGAGCGATCACTTCGGTGATGATCTGGAGTGCGAGGATCGGTAATGTCATATGCCGGTCAACGTGCTCGTCGCCAAGGATCATCCGATGATGAATCATGGAGTTAGCCGATACGCGATTACCGCTGTCTGCGGGATGCTCTGCGGCTGTGGGCAGAACTCGAGCCTGCCTGTTCCGTCTGCAGACACCATGCAGCAGCAATCACAATCGCCGGATGGTTCGCGAGCCGCCACGGCGGATCTCTCTGTCAAAGCGGAGTTCGATCGAGTCGCAGGCGTCCCCACGATCGAATGGCGAAAGCCTTTTCGAGTCACGCTGACTAATGCCTCAAAGTCGCCCTTGCGAATCTGGAACTCCAAGACGCGAGCAGGTTACTACCAGTTCTCAGTCCACTTTACAGACGCAAAAACTGGCGAGAAGCACATCGCCAAGAGGCGAATCATTGATGACGACGGGTTCTTCCGCGCGCTCGCTCAAGGTATGGAACCCGGAACAGAACAAATTGTAATCGCACCTGCGGAGACTTTTGTTACGCAGATTGACTTGGGAGATTTTGCCTGGGGCCAGGAGGCTTGGCTCGACCTGCCGGATCCGAACACATCGAGTCCCTATCAAGTTACGATCCAGTTTGAATGCTCGAACGAAGCACCCGCGAATCAGCCACAAATCTGGACAGGAAGATCCGCCAGCGAACCAGCCTCAGCTCAGTTCACAGCGTCTGGTGTTACTACTCCGCTGGACTATTTGCGTCATGGCTTCCCTACAGCGGCGATTCGCCTGATGGCTGCCGACCTCAAGCTTATTAACAGTCGCGACACCGACGATTGCACTCCATTACATATAGCCGCGCAGCATGGGCATGTACCGGTGGTGAAATGGCTGCTCGACCACGGAGCTGATGTCAACACGGTTGCAGGTGAAAATACTGTGCCACTGCATCTGGCTACGGAACCCGAAGTGATTGAATTACTCTTGGGAGCGAAACCGAAACTCGATTTTGCATCTGACGATGAAACGCCTCTTCAACGTGCTACGGAACAATTGAAGGCGGCGACGGACGATCTTGATCGAGTCAAGTGGCGGCGAATCGTTGACGCCTATCTCAAGGCTGGGGCTGAAGTCGACGCGATCACGGCAATCAGACTGGGTCACCTTGCGCGGCTTAAGACGATTCTCAGCGAGTCCCCAAAGATCGCGGATGACTTCAAGAAGAGCAGCCTGCTTCGCAAGGCCGCGTCATCCGGCCGGCTGCAGATATGCGAATACCTCATCAAGAACTTCCGTGTTGACGTCAATGATTTCGATAGAGGCAACGGTTATCCCATTCTGATGGATGCGTTGAAGTATCCAGGTATCGTCAAGTTGCTGCTGGAAAATGGTGCGGACATCAAGAAACGTATCACCTGGCAAGGAGGGCGTAGCGGATGGTGGCTCATTGGAGAAGATGCAACCTTACTACATCATGCGGCGGATTTCGGAGTGCCCGAAACGTGTCAGCTTCTGCTGGATCACGGCGTTGATCCACTGGCGACTGATGACAGAGGTCAGGTGGCTCTTTACATCGCAGCGTTCTTCGGCAGAACAGAGAACGCCGCAGTGATCATTCAGCATCCAACTTTCAAGAAGGCGCCGGCAGAGCTTCGTCAGCCGCTGCTCGACAAGTTCCTGATGATTGGTGCCCGCACCTTCCGAATGGATCGCAGTCCACAACGACTCAAACTGTTCCCCTTATTGATTGAGCAGGGGGCGAATCCCAACTTCAAGGAGAACGGCGCGACTCCCATCATGCAGGCTGCATCTGCGATTCATCCTGACAGCCATGAGAGAAACGAAGACATCAGGCAGACTGTGGCCTATCTGATGGAGCACGGAGCTCAGCTCGACCTGTTTTCTGCCGTAGCGATCGGCGATCTGAAGCAGGTGCGAAGGCTGTTAGCGAGCGATCCTCAATCTGCTGCCGCTCGGAGCCCGGATGGTTACCCAGCATTACACTTCGCTGTTGGAATGGACTATCGCGAAATTGTGGCGACACTCTTGAAAGCCGGATGTGACGTCGATATTCGAAATCAGAGCGAACACACCGGAAGTGCTAACGGAACGGCGTTACACAATGCCGCATTCTGGGGACGTCTGGAAATTGCGCGTATGCTGATAGACGCCGGCGCGGACATCAACGCAAAGGCTGGTAAGTTCGCTGTAACGCCGTTGGACGAAGCTCATCGTCTGGAGAAACAAAAAGTTGCCCGCCTGCTCCTGCAGCATGGCGCAACGTCCAATGACCAGCGGAAGCAATAAACCCTAACCATGATGAGGCCGCGATTCTTTCGTGAGCGGCAAGGCGCTAGCCGCCGGTTCTGTCGGCGGTGAGGCGCCAGAACCCTTGAGGTTGCTTCCGCGATATTCAGGCACAGTATTTGGCTTGGCTTCGGGGGTGCCGCCCTCGGGAATGAATTCCTCATACACCACCAATTGTCCGGACCAGTCAGCAAATACTCGCTCGACGATGAGCCGCACTTTCTTCCACGACAGGCCGCCGTAGCCCACTCCGATGCGGGGAATGGCGATGCTCCTCACTCCCTCGGCGTGAGGATCGCGAAGACAAAACCGATAAATATTCCACTGGCGATCCCTGGCGGGTCGGCGTGCGTGAAACCGAACAGGAAACCGCCTAATACCGGAGCGCCGAATACGGCAGGCCCAAGGAGATTAATAAGGTTCTCCAGCTTGATAAAGGTGTTATTCATGCTGATCTGAATTCCTGCAAAAGGGTGTGGCCTGTCCAATCAAGCAGGGACCGATGACATCCGCAGAAGAGATCCGAGCGGTGCTCACAAACGATTGTGCGACGTTATCGCCGTGGTTCAACGCCCAGCAGGTGCCGGACGAAAAAATCTTTGCGGCGGCGTTGGCCGTAGGGGGTTTCGGCGGAGCCGTGGCCGGCTCCGGGGATGATGAGCAGGTCGAAATCTTTGTCGGCTTTGATGAGGGCGTTGGCGACTTGCATCGTCGAGGCGGGGTCGACGTTGCGATCGACTTCGCCGACGACCAGCATGAGTTTACCTTGCAGCTTATGGGCTTGAGTGACGTTGGATTGCTCGGCGTAATGCGGACCGATGGGCCAACTCATCCACAGTTCATTCCACCAGATCTTGTCCATGCGGTTGTCGTGACAGCCGCAATCGGAAACGGCGACTTTATAGAAGTCGCCGTGAGCCAGCAGGGCTCGAGTTGAACTTTGACCGCCCGCGGAGCCGCCATAGATGCCCACTCGGGTTAAATCCATCTGCGGGTATTTTTCGGTGGCAGCTTTGATCCAGGCAATGCGGTCCGGAAAGCCGGAATCGCCGAGGTTCTTCCAGCAGACGTCGTGAAAGGCTTTTGAGCGGTGCGAGGTACCCATGCCGTCGATCTGCACGACGATGAACCCCAGTTCCGCCATGCCTTGCAGATAATGATGGTAATCGGCAAATGATTTAGGTACGAAGGCACTGTGCGGCCCGGCGTAAATGTATTCAATGACGGGATAGCGTTTGGCAGTATCAAAATTAGTGGGCCGCGCAATCACGCCGTAGATATCCGTCTGGCCGTCGCGACCTTTGGATACGAAGCGTTCCAGCGGCTTCAGGCCAGTTGCATCCAGTTTGCGAGCGTCCGATCGCTCGAGTTCGCAAACCAGCGAGCCATCGCTCACACGGCGCAATTCACACACATTCGGCAGGTCAACTCGCGAGTAGATGCCGACCAGAAAACGTTGATCGGGTGAGTATTCGACAGCATATGTGCCGTCGCCGCTGGTGAGCTTCGTAAGACCCGTGCCGTCAAAATTCACTCGGCAAAAGTGAATGTGATACGGGTCCTGGTCAGGATGAATACCACCGGCGCGGAACCAGATCTGTCGAGCCTCGACATCGATCGTATCAACCTTGCGGACAACCCAGTCACCCCTGGTGATCTGATTCTTAACCGCTCCGGTTCTGGAATCGATCAGGTAGAGGTGATTCCACCCGTCACGCTCGGACATCCAGATCAGTTCGTCGGTTTCCGGAAGCAGCTTCAAGAATTGTTTACCCGCGTAGTCAAAGAACGTTTTCGGTTCGTCGTTCACGACAGCGGTTACCTCGCCACTGACTGCATCCACCGACAGCACGCGCATGACCTGATGGCCGCGCTGGTTATAGGTGAAAAGGCAGCGGGTTGAATCCGGAGCCCACTCGACGCGCGGCTCGTCGAGCCACGGATTGTTGAAGAGAGCATCGCTGACCCGAATCGGCTTTTGAGTATCAATGTTGAATAAGTGCAGTTTCGACTGAGGAATCTCATCGCCCGGTTTGAGGTATTCATGGGTATGCAATTTCGGTTGCACCTGATCCTTCGGGGATGATTCCACGAAGTGCACAGGATGCTGCTGGCCGCGCTTGCGGCGCAGAGCGGCGAGATGCCTCGAATCGGGCGACCAGTAGAACGGTGAGCCGTTGTAGCTGTCATTTTCCTGACCATCGTCTCCGAGTAGTACTTCGCGCCGTTGTGGATCGGCGATCAGCGGACGGATCCAGAGCTTGTGCTCGCGCACGAAGGCAACCCACTTACCGTCGGGTGATCGCGCGTCACGGCGGTTCCAGGTCTGGTCTTCTTCCTGATCGACCGGGCGTCGGCGGCCACGCGGTTCGGCGGGCTTCTTTTCGGGCGGAGGGGCTTCGCCTTCAGCAGTCAATTCGCTGGTCTTGCGATCCCATCGCCAAAGTTTTTGGGCATGCACGAATCCGATCGCAGCGGCATCGTCGCTGAGAGCGATCTTCTCAAACGGCAGCTGGCCGGGCTTGATGGTTTGATTGGTGGCCTTGCTCAAAGCGTCGGCCAGAGCCGCGTGATCGAAGGCCGGTTCCTTCTGTCCGCGAGTGGCATCGACGACGACGAACTCATGCGCATCAACGTCGGTCTGCACGCGATACCAGAACCGATCGCCGTCTTCCGACCAGTTCGCGGTGACCCAGCGTCGAAAGACTTTGTCGCGCGCCAGGTCTCGCAACTTGTCCGCACGTTCGTAGTCGGCCTTCGTCCCTTGAGCTTCCGCCCAGGCGGGCAGGACCAGCAGAATCAATGAGAGCATTAGTATTCGCAGGCGGATAGGCGTGAGCATCTGACTGATCACCGTGTGGGGATGTTCGAGTGGCGGAAGCGCTGCTCCCTTTTAATGCATCGGGATCGATACATCTTCTCAAGTTAGGATCGCTTCTGCGGCGTTCTGATTGGGGAGCAATCAGCGACTTTGGCGGCGACCGAAATTCCGCCAGTGCGAGCAAGAACGCTCACAATAGACTGGGCCGAGCCTTTAGAATCCGGGCCTTGTCAGTTCAATGCGGTTGATATGGGCCGAACGGAACATCCTCAGAAAGCCGAACGATGCGTGTACTTCTTTTTGATATCGACGGAACGATGCTGAATAGTGGTGGGGCTGGTCAGGCAGCGATGGAGGATGCACTGGAAGTTGCGTTCGGCGTCACGGCTCAGACGGAAGGTATCCCGGTTGCCGGACGCACCGATCGGGCGATCACGACGGACATGTTCCGGTTTCACGGCATTGAACACAGCGACGACAACTGGCTGCGGTTTGTGACCACCTATCTGACCCACCTGCCGCAGCAACTGGCGGCTCGCGAAGGGCTCATTCTGCCGGGCGTCGTCGAGTTGCTGAAGCAGCTCAGCGGTCGCACGGACTGCATTCTGGGACTGTTGACCGGCAACTTCCAGAGGGGCGCGGAGCTGAAGCTGAAGCACTTCAATCTGCTGCATCACTTCCGCTTCGGCGGTTATGGAGATGAGCATCACGATCGCGATGACGTAGCTCGCGCCGCGGTGGCGAACGGGCGGGTGCACCTGAACGCGGCCCATTTCGAAGACGTGTGGGTGCTGGGTGATACGCCTGCGGACGTGAAGTGCGGTCGCGCGATCGGCGCGAAGGTCGTGGCGGTCAGCACGGGGCATTATTCCCGCGAGCAACTCCAGCCGACCGAGCCGGATTACCTCTTCACGGATTTTTCAGACGTCGAGACGGTCGTCCGGACGCTGATTTCATGACATGTATGTCCGATTTTGATTTCTGTTCGTGCAGACTCAACGCAGTTTGTGAAGGTCTCACGGACGGGCGCCGAATTGCTACAATTGTTCGATCTGTTCGATTGCGCCTGCGTTTTCGTTGCGACAACGCCTGATCACTCTTTAGAACGCGTTAAGGATGTCTTCAGTTGGCGAATGCGATACTCGCGAGCGAGTCGCCGCGCGCGGTCGACTCGGCACGAGATCTCATCTGCTCCCCGGTATACCGGTTACTTATGCCGACAACGTTGCACCAAGAACTCACCATCTACGTCATTGATGATGACCAAGTCGTTCTGCAGGCACTTGTTTCGCTGCTAGAAACGGCGGGTTATCAGACACGTGGTTTTACTTCCGCGGAGAGCTTTCTGGCCGAGCCCTACATGTCGGGCAGGGGGTGCGTCGTCACCGACCTCAGGCTGGAAGGAATGAGCGGTCAGGATCTGCAGAAGTGGCTGGTGACGTCCGGCAACCCGATGCCCTTGATCGTCGTCACCGGTCATGCGACCGTGGATGTGGCGGTTGAGGTGATGGAGACCGGAGCCGTAACGCTGTTGCAGAAGCCCTATCAGCCGGAGTTGCTCATTGCGGCCGTGAAGCGTGCGATTGCTCGCGCGAATCAGTGGTCCAGCAGCAGTTCGGCAGGCTCGTCCAGCACCGAACTGGCTGAGTTTCGACGTCGCATGGGCGAACTCAGTCAGGAAGAACGTCGCGTCATGCTGTTGATGGTGGGAGGCCTCTCCAACAAGGCGATTTCCGCAGAGCTGGCCTGCAGCATGCGGACGGTGGATCGGCGCCGCAGCCGAGTCCTGGAGAAACTCGGCGTGCAGACAGTGCCCGAGTTAGCACGCCTCTGCGGAGCGTTGGAGCAAGACCTGGTGAGCCGTCCGTCGTAGCGCAAGGGAGGGCTCCGCTCCTGCTGAGCCGTGTCCTCACTTGGACGCATCTGACTAACGTCCCTCATTGGAAATCACCGAGTCGAAAAGTCCGCGCGGACCTTGCCGGGCTTCTTCGCTGCGCTTGATCAGGTCATGGAGGGCCGGCACGCCTTCGTTCATGAGTTTGGCGTAGGTCAACGGTGACACACGACTCAGCATATATTGCCGATGGATCTTCTCGCTCATGTATGTGCTTTCGCCGGGGTTCCCGAGGTCAACGATTCTCCAGTGGCCACTCATTTTCTCGAGCAGGATCTTCTGCGGGTTGCTTTCAGTGCCACGGCCCAGTGAGGCCTCATAGTGAACGGTGCAATACAGCCCCTCGCGCGACTCGGAGAGATTGGTGAACTCCATGTCTTTCATCATGGTCACCACAGAAGGGTCGGCGTAGATGCTCAGCAGCAACCGCTCGTGTTCGGTGACGACTTCCGCTTGTTCCTCATCGGACAGCCGGTCGAAGGCAGCGGCATACAGTCGATAAGCGCTGCGTTTGATGTTCCAGTGCGTGCGGACTGCCTTGACGCCCCGGCCCTCTTGGATGAGTGCCAGATAGTCTTCCACGATTTGACGCGGCGTTAAGGCGGACTGAGGCTTGGCTGCGACGGCTTGCTCGCCTGACGTCTGCAGGATTATTGGCGCAGAAGGCGGTTGAACTTCAGTCTGTGAGTTCTCGGGCACGCTGACGCGAGGCGTGGTTTGTGCAGAATCCGATTCTTTCACGGAATCAGAGGCACAGCCGACGAGACCGACGCACAAGACGATGGGAATGATGAGTTTGAGCAAAGCGGCCTCCGTGCCAACGAACAAGGACTCAACCGCCTAGTAGCAGCAGAGATCGGCCGCACTTTTGCGAGGACGTGTGGATACGTCTAGATCAACGTGATCGGCTTTAGGTCGGGAGGGCGAGGCTCCTGCCGAGCCGTGCCACCTACGCAACCAACCGCTGTTTCACATGTGAGACGGCTCAGCAGGAGCTTCGCCCTCCCATCTGATTGCCTATCTCTACCGCATTGCCTCGCGGTCCGATTGGCGTAAACTGGCGGTTCTCGAATCCTCCGCTCGACCGCCGCGATACTCCACTCCGAGACTCATCATGGACAAGCTGCTGCAAGATCTGCGCGATGCGCTCAGCGCCGGCCAGTCGGTGGCCTACACCTCGCTGGTCGAAACCCGTGGATCGACCCCGCAAAAGGCCGGAGCAACGATGCTGGTCTTTCCGGACGGTTCGCAGGCCGGCACGCTGGGAGGCGGCTGCGTCGAAGCCGAAGTTAAACGCCGAGCCTTGCGGCTGCTGGATGAAGGCCGCCCTGAGCTGCTCACGTTTCAGTTGGACAGTGACTACGGTTGGGACGATGGCCTGATTTGCGGCGGACGCATGAAGATGCTGGTTGATCCGCTGCGTCCCGGTGCCGACATCTCTTACTTCGAGGCCTATCACCAGCAGGTGCATGCCGGTCGTGGCTGCACCGAAGCGGTCATCATCGATCCCGAAAAAGCAGGTGGCGGCGCCGAGGCTGATCGCTTCCTGTTCGACTCCACTGGCAAGCTGGTTGCCAGCCGCCCTCTCGCTGCGCCCGCAGAGACGGTGATCAAGAACCTCAGGTCGTGCCTGGAGCGTCCGCGACCGTATGTCACCGATGGTGTTTCGTACCTGACTCAACTGGAACGCTGCCGTCTGCTGATCGTGGGAGCCGGTCATGTCGGACAGAAGGTTGCGGAACTCGCGGCCTCGGTCGACTTCGATGTCTGGGTCTTCGATGACCGTGAGCAATACTGCAATTCGGAGCGTTTCCCGCTGGCCAAGCGGCTGATCGTGGCCCCGTTCGATCAGGCCCTCAGCGGCCTGGACGTCGATCCCAACACCCTGGCGATCATCGTGACGCGCGGCCACAACCATGACGAAGAAGCCCTGTATCACCTCGCCGAAAAGCCCGCCCGCTACATCGGCATGATCGGCAGCCGCCGCAAAATCAAACTGATCTTCGAAGACCTGCTGCGAGGCGGCATTTCGCGCCAGTCGCTGGCTCAAGTGCATGCTCCGCTGGGCTTTGAGATTGGCTCGCAGACCGTCCCTGAAATCGCCGTCAGCATCGTGGCCGAGCTCATCGCCAACCGAAACCTCGGCCAAACGCCGAGAACCGTCCAATCCGGTTCCCTCATCGACGAAATCCCCGATCCCGCCGCCGCGAACGCTTGTCAGGCTTAGCGGTTAAGCGGTTTTGACAGGGTCAGTTTCACGCGAGCAACGTTGAACCCGACGTGCTTGCAGGGTGAATAGGCCTTTGGCATACTTCGCGGCCTTCTCGGTCGCCCGCTTGGCGGCTTGAGCACTCCAGCCGGAGTGGCGGAATGGCAGACGCACCGGATTCAAAATCCGGCGGGGTTAACTCCCCGTGTGGGTTCGAGTCCCACCTCCGGCACTCTCGATTGCTCGATGCTAAAGTTGCCCAGCCAATGATGCCGGGTTACTTGCTCTGCTTACCTTTCGGTCCTGCAGCCATTCTTTTGGCTGGACTCTTTTCAGGACGTTTCCGGCGAAAGACCTTGTCGAGCAACCCAACTTTCGCCGGATCAGCGATGGCATCGCCTAGCGCCTTGAGTCGCTTCAGGTCGGATGCACCGAGGCGTTCACCGTGAGCATCCCAGAACAGTTCGAAGGTCCAGGCCTCTCGATCAAATCCCCGTACAAGCATTTGTCTCAACTCCGCAACGGCTTTATCAGGGCTTTCGCCTTCCAACGTTTGCCGGACCGCCGTGTGGAGGAGTAAGACAGCCTGATGCTCATCACGAAAAACGGGTTTCGATTGAGCATTCCAAAGTTTGGCTGCTTCGTTGAATGCGCCAGACGCAATAAGCAACGCCGATGTATTGCAGGTCCAGTCGGGTTCACAGGGCGTCAATTCAAGCCGTTGCTTGGCGTACTGCACGGCACTTTCGTAGCTTTTGCGTGCTGTCGTCAGGAAGAAAACATAGGCACCGAGGCTGTAGGCGTGCTTGGGATCTGCGTCGATGGCTCGTTTGTAGAACGCTTCCGCACTATCCAGGTCCTTCCGCTCTTTCTCCAAAAAGGTGGCATACCTGGAGAGGCTGTAAGCGTGCTTAGGATCTGCGTCGATGGCCCGTTTGTAGAACGCTTCCGCACCATCCAGGTCCTTCCGCTCTTTCCGCAAAAAGGTGGCGTACTTGCAGAGGCTGTAGGCGTGCTTGGGATCTTCGTCGATGGCTCGTTTGTAGAACGCTTCCGCACCGTCCAAGTCCTTCCGCTCTTCCTCCAAAAAGACGGCGTACCTGCAGAGGCTGAGAGAGTGCTTGGGATCTGCGTCGATGGCCCGTTTGTAGAACGCTTCCGCACCGTCCAAGTCCTTCCGCTCTTGCCACAAGAAGTTGGCGTATCGTCCGAGGCTGAGGGAGTCTTTGGGATCTGCGTCGATGGCCCGTTTGTAGAGCGCTTCCGCACCATCCAGATCCTGCCGCTCTTCCCAAAGAAAAGTTGCATAGTTGCCGAGGTTGACGGATTTCTTGGGATCTGCGTCGATAGCGCGTTTATAGAGAGACTCGGTGACGCCCAAATCCTTACGCTCGTTCCATACGAAGGTCGCGTAGTTGCCAAGCAGTTCGCTGCTGTTCGGTAACTGTTTGATGGCATTCTGAAAGAGTACGTCTTTCTTGGACAGAGATCGCTCGGCATCGACCTCAAGCTGATATGACCACCATTCCGAATTGGCGCGCCGTAAAGTGGCGCGAATAGCGGGTATAATTTGCGGGTAGTCGTCCGTTCGCATGCCAAGGATTGAGTCTTGATAATCCTTCTGACGCGTCTTAGCTCTTTCTCCGAGAACGTCGTCGAGGGGCTCAAGCTTCATGGTCGCTCCTAGCAAGATCATGAAACGGTCAAAATCCGGAATAGCCACCAGAGCTCCCCCATGCTGGGTCACAAGCTTTCTGATGCGCTCGTTGGGTTGGTCCTGCTTGTCTTGGCCTTCGTAGTAACACCAGATCAGCCGGCCCTTGATTTCGTCGGACGCCAGCGATTCAAGCTGCCCCATGAGACTCTCGTCGTTACCGCCATAGCCCACAAAGATGGGTGTATAGTGCGAAAACAGAGTTCGCAGTGTGCCCGACCAGGCTTCGTGCATCCGTCTTAGACTGCGACGGTCGTTCAATGGATGAAGCAGCAGGTCGCGATGAATCTTGCAGACGATTGGGCGGCGCATAGCGGCTTGAATGAAGCCCGTCAGCGACTCATGCCCGCAGACGAGTGGGTAACAACTCGTGTAGATGTGCAGAGCATCGGCCATCAGATTGTCAAAGTTCGTAGTGATTACCGCTTTGTGTCGCGTGTCCTCCATGATCTTCGCCAGAATTGAGTAGCCGGGGCTTGGCTGAATGTCACGGTTCGTTTCTTGAAGGCGACATTGCTGCCAGCGTTTGGCTTTACCAGTCATCACATGCTCGAGGTACGCATAGCCCTCTTCGGGATATCCCCGAAAGCGGAGGTCGAAGATCCACGGATATGACTCAGCGGCTCGCTTGTACTCGAAGTCTTCGATTTCCAGATTCTTTTCGGTCGCCCATTCTTCGAGGCTCTCTTTAGATTTGGACCGTTGGTGCAGCTCTTGCAACCACCAATGAACTAATTCCCCTCCAGTGGGAATCCCGGACTGCCGGGATGCACCCGCTCCAATGACCCAGGCAAATGCCTGGTCGGGCATGGTCGTTTCTTGCATCGCAAAGTAGCTCAGAAACCCTTCAAACGACCATTCATCAGGTTGAGTCATCGTTAGCCCGCCTGCGATTTCTTTTCCGACCAACTCTGTACTAAGAACTAGTAGACAGATTGTTTCTCCAATGCGGGATGATTGGAAGCACGGCAATCTAGCGCGGGCAAGCGGCCATCACAGACGAACTCTCAATTTGAGGTACTCAATCCAGAAAAGCTGGCATATCGTGACTCATTCCAAAAATGACACTGGCTGCAGGCGCCTACATCGGCCCCGTCAACGCGTCCCCGCAGGGCAGGGCATCGGCGGGGTTAACTCCCCGTGTGGGTTCGAGTCCCACCTTCGGCACTCTCAAGGCATGCCATTTTGATGGTTGAATCCTCTGGCGAGGCACTCCATTCGCACAGGGATGCATCAACCTAGCTTTACAATGGCATCTGGGACGAGGTCATAGCAAAGGCTATTGATCCCACCTTTCATCGCCAGTCGGGTTGCAAGCTCCGAGGCTCGATTGCGTGTGGTCTACTGGCGCGATCAATGATTGAATGCCGGATACGACCGCTACCAGCCTTGTTTGTCACCTGCGGCTGAGGATGCCCACCGCCAAAGGAGTCGTGGCATGACAGTCAAAGACAAAGATTACGTTGGCAAGATTCTCCTGCCATCAATCCCCGGTAGCAGGTCAATTCCGATCCATGTCTACAACAAGACGGATGAAAACAAACCGGTCGCTGAAGGCATCGCCTCTGCGGGTAAATACGTTCTCAAAGCGGTGAACCCTGATACTGATGAGGATCTGCTATTGGGAATGGACGAGGTCCAGCTCGCTCGGCGGTTGGACATCGACGTCTCCCAGGAGCGCAGTCACGCCGAGCTTTGGGAACTGATCAATACGGCCCTCGTCCAGGGTCTGCCGGGTAGCGCGTTGTCCTCAAAAGTGAGGGTGAATCGATGACGAAGTCGAACGACCTCCCTCAGTTCTCAGAAGAGCAAGCTCGCGTCTTGCGGGCACTCGCCGACAGCGTTCTCGCGTCGGCGAAGCCTGACACAACGAAGGCGGCAAAGGCGTCCAGGAAAACGGTCCAGCAACAGGTCGAGGAGCGGCTGCACGGCATGACTGACGACGCCAAGTCCGGGCCGAGGGTGCAAGCGCCGAAGGTCAGCGGCACTCGTTCGACTCAACGGCCCTCAGGCACGGGCTGACCAGCTTGCGACGACCGTCTCCAAACAACGAAGCGATCTTCACGACGAAACAGTGCGTCCGCTCAAAGCGTTTGCAGCAGTTGACGCACCATGCCCTCAATGAGGTTGCGTACTTCGCGGAACTGCTCGGGGGTCATGTCACGCGGGTCCGGGATCTGCCATTCTTCGCGACGACCGGCAACAACCAGCGGGCATTCATCGCCGCAGCCCATCGTCACGGCAACATCCACAGGCTGTCCGTTGAAGGCGTCCAGTCCTTTCGAGGTGTGCCGCGTCAGGTCATAGCCGAGTTCCTGCATCGCTTCGATGGCCTTCGGGTTCACTCGACCGGATGGACGGGAACCGGCGCTGCAGGCTTCAACGTCTTCGCCGCCGTGGATCCGCGCGAAGGCTTCGGCCATCTGGCTGCGGTTTGAGTTTTCAACGCACACAAACAGGACACGTTTGGCATTCGGGTTTGCCATTACGGGCTCCGGAAGCAGAAAGGATGTTATTGGGGTTGGGCGGATGGATCGCAGGCGCCACCGCAGCAGCCGGGCGTCTGCACGCAGCGGCAACAGCCAACTGCCAGCACCGCACCCAGGACGGGAGCCGTCAGGTAGACCCACAAGCTGCTGAGCTGCAGTGCCACCAGAGCGGGCGCCAGCGACCGGGCGGGATTCATCGAGGCGCCGCTGATCGGCCCCGCGAACAGGGCTTCCAGAGCGATCACCGCGCCCACTGCGACGCCCGCGAGAACACCTTTCTCCTTGGACCCCGTCGAAACGTTCAGAATCACAAACATCAGAATCAGGGTGAGGATGAACTCCAGCACGAACGACTGCAGGTTTCCCGCAGCGGGTAACGTTGCTCCCAGCGTTGCGTGAGTCGGAAACATCAGCCGCAACGTGAGACTCGCCAGCATGGCTCCCGCGCACTGGCTGAGGATGTATGGAACAACCAACCGCCATTCGAAACGCCGCGCCACGGAGAATGCCAGCGTCACAGCCGGGTTCAGATGGCAGCCAGATACATCGCCCAGCGAATAGATCATCGCCAGCACGATCAGGCCGAAGGTGAAGGCGACGCCCACGTGCGAAACCACCCCGCCGCTCACGTCATTGATCACGATGGCGCCCGTCCCGGCGAATACCAGAGCGAACGACCCGAACAGTTCGGCGACGAGCTTTCGCAGATCCTCAGTCCTCATGGGCAGCACCTTTCTGATGAATCGCGGGCCACTTCCTCCATCAGGCAGAGGGCCTGATCCAGCAACGACTGCACGCACAGGTCCACAACTCGATAGTGAATGCTGTTGCCGTCGCGACGTGCGGCGAGAATGCCGAGGTCAGACAACCGCTGCAGCTGGTTGGAGACGGCCTGCGTTTTCATGCCCACGGACGTCGCCAGTTCGGTGACGCATAACTCGTCGGCGCGAACCAGAGCATGCAGCAGGCGCAGACGCGTGTCATTGGCCAGCACCTTGAAGACTGCAGCCAGGCCGCCAGCCTGGATTGGTGACAGCAAAGGCCGTTGCTTCAACGATGGTCGATCACAGCACGGCGAACTGCCGGGCTCTTTCACTGACAAAGTCATGAGTCAATCCTCCCTGCGACACTATTACACCACATCGTGTAATTCTGCAAGGCGAGGTCATTCAACGCACATACTCGTACGCGGTTGTCGTTGGGGGTTGAAGCGGTTGTGCGGCACCGTCGCTGTGGATTGATGAAGTTTTCTCCACACGTCGATTTAAATGAACACTGCAGTAATCAACTCAGCCTCAAGTTGATACAGGCCTTCCCGCGCTCGGCAAGACTCCGTGTTGTTCGCATCCACGCAAGAATGCGAGCAACTCGCAACGGGTGTGACGTCTGAGCGCGGGAGGCCGGTTTTTGGCTCAGCCTGAGCCATCCACGCGGCATGTGGCCCGTTGCCAGACCTTTGATGCTGGTTGAACGCGGGCCTACTGTTCGCCCTCATGCCCTGAGCTCCCGGCGCTATGGAGCGGCCTCTCTCCTGTCTCTAATTTCGACGTAATCTGTTTCGCAATATTTAGTTACGACTGAAAATGAAACCCACAATCAGCCTTGGCGTCATCAAGCACAGGCTCGCGGCACTTACGTCTTGTTGCTGTATCCCACTCCGAAACCTGACGTCACGAACAGCAGCGTTCCGCAGTGGTTTGAACGCATCTCGGCGCTCTTGAACACGCAGCCAAGTCTCTGAGCCATCCAGAAGGCGTTAATTTGTAGCGGTAATTCCGCAGGCTCCGCAAAAAACGATTGTGCGAATGCTGCAGATTGTCCGATCTAAAGAGGGAGTACAGCCGAAGCGCGCCGCGTTGCGCCACGTTTCTGCTGTCAGTGAGGGCTCGACTGCGAGCCCTGTTCGCTCCGGGAGGGAGCGAAGTCCTTATTAGTGGATCAGGACACGGCACGATGAACGGATTCAAAGTCTGGATGGGAGCATCGCTCGCGGCCATGACGGTCGTGGGTTCCGGCTGCGGGTTCCAGCGTCCGGCACCGAAGCACACCGATGCACCGGGCTACTACCAGGCGCAATCGACCAAGATCGATTACCCGGACGTAGAAACTCCGCTCAACACGCAACTGCTGTCGACTCGCAAGCCGTTGACCGTGCTCGACGAAAACGACATCCAGTTTGAATACCTCACTCTGCAGGACGCCGTGCGATCGGCCCTGCAGAACTCGAAGGTCATGCGGGACCTGGGCGGACTCATCCTGCGTTCACCCGGTGCGGCGACTTCGACGTACGACGTCGCACTGCAGGAGCTAGATCCCCGCTTCGGTGTCGCCGCGGCCCTCAGTGAATTTGACGCCACGGTGTCGTCATCCACGTTCTTTGAAAACAACGACAAGGCCATCAACAACCAGTTCGCCGGTGGTGGTACCCGCCAACTGGTGCAGGACTTCCTGAGCGTTCAAAGCCAGATCGCGAAGCGAGCGGCCACAGGTACGCAGTTCACCGCTCGCACCGTGATGGAGTACGACGCGAACAACGCTCCGGGTAACTTCTTCGGCAGTGCGTTCACAACGATGGCTGAACTGCAGGCGCGACATCCTCTGTTGCGAGGTGGTGGCAACGAGTTTCTGCGAATCGCCGGACCCGGCAATGTACCCGGCGTGATGACGGGCGTTGTGCTGGCCCGTATCAATACCGACGTGTCGCTGGCCCAGTTTGAAGGTTCCGTGCGAGACTTCGTCAGTAATGTGGAAAACGCCTACTGGGACCTGTACTTCGCGTATCGAGATCTCGACTCCAAGATCGCAGCCCGTAACACATCGCTGCAGACCTGGAACGCGATCAATGCTCTCTATCAGACCAGCCGCGTGGGTGGTGAAGCTGAGAAAGAAGCTCAGGCTCGCGAGCAGTATTATCGCCTGCAGGATCAGGTGCAGAACGCGTTGAGTGGTCGGCTCGCGGATCAGACACAAACCAACAACGGCAGTGCCGGTGGCACCTTCCGCGGTATCGGTGGTGTGATGACCGCTGAGCGCCGCTTGCGGCTTATCATGGGCATGCCGATCAACGACGGTAAACTCTTCCGTCCAGCGGATGAACCGATCGAAGCGAAAGTTGTCTTCGATTGGGACTCGTCGCTGGTGGAAGCGCTGCAACGCCGTCCAGAACTGCGTCGTCAGAAATGGATTATCAAGCGACGTGAGAAGGAATTGATCGCCAGCAAGAACTTCCTGCTGCCTCAGTTGGACTTGGCTGGACGTTATCGCTTCCGCGGCTTCGGCAAGGACCTGCTGGATCAAGGTCAGGACATCGGCCAGTTTGATAATGCCGTCGAAGATATGTTCGATGGCAACTTCCAGGAATCGCAGGTCGGTCTGGAATTCTCATATCCGCTGGGAGCACGTCGAGCTTCGGCAGCGACGCAGTATGCGGAAATGCAACTTTGCCGCGATCGCATACTGCTGGCTGAGCAGGAACGCGAAGTCGTGCATCAGTTGAGCAACGCGGTCTCGGAAATGAACCGTGCATATGCGGTGATGGAAACCAACGAGGATCGCCGCATCGCCGCTGTGGAACAGCTGGATGCAGTGAGAGCCGCGTTCGAAGCGGACAAGGCCTCGCTCGACCTGTTGCTGAGAACTCAGCAGGCGTTCCTGGATGCGGAACTGAATTACTACCGCAGCTTGTGCGAGTACACCTTGGCGATTCGTAACGTGCACTACGAGAAGGGATCGTTGCTGGATTACAACGAGATCTACCTGACCGAAGACCTGTGGCCGATGAAGGCGTATCAGGATGCTCAAGAGCGTGAACGTCTGAAGGTCCCGCTGAACTGGCTGGATGACAAGATCGATCGCGAAGAACCAGTGACTTACGGCGAGTATCAACAGAACATTCCGGAAGCCGATGGTCGGGCGATCTATACCGAACCGGTTCCGTCCGGCAATCGGGAGGCACCGTATGATGACGTGCCGCGTCCGCAACCCGAGCAGGCTGGCTTCATGCAACGCTTCGGTGATGAAGAAGAGTATGAAGTGAGCGATGCCGCCGAGATGCCAGCAGAGGCAGGCGACGAAGCACCACAAGACTTCGGTGCCCCCATCGAACAGACGGTCTATACCGAGTCCGATGAAAGCTCGCCCGTAATGCTGCTCGACGACGAACCGGAACTGCCCGTCGCCGAGTAACCACGATATTGGCTACTACTCGATAACACAAAACGCCAGCGAAGCAACATCGCTGGCGTTTTTGTTTTGATGAAGCTGGTGTTGATATCCGCTCGTAGTTCAGCCTCTCCGAAGCTGACCACCTTTGCCACCGACTGTGGCATCTTTAAGCCGAGTGGCGTTATGTGGGAAGATCCAGTCTCGGAGAGACTGGACAACGCAGCGATCAGCGACTTTGGCTACGCCAGAATATCCTTGATGATGTGCCCGGCGACGTCGGTCAAGCGGAATTGGCGGCCGTTGTATTTGTAGGTCAGCTTCTCGTGATTGAGACCCAGCAGATGCAGGATGGTCGCGTGCAGATCGTTGAGGTGCACTCGGTTGACCTCGGCGCGATAGCCGATTTCATCTGACTCGCCGTAGTCCGTACCACCTTTGATACCGCCACCGGCCAGCCAGGCACACAGTAGATGCGGGTTATGATCGCGGCCCGGCTTGCCGCCGGTTTGAGCGATCGGCAAGCGACCGAACTCACCGCACCAGATCACCAGCGTCTCATTCAGCAGACCGCGTTCGGCGAGGTCGCCCAGGAGCGCGGCGACCGGCTTATCGGTTTCGCCCGCGAACTGCCGATGATTGCCATCAATATCATTGTGACCGTCCCACGAGCGTTGATTCTCCATACCGCCCGAGTAGATCTGCACGAAGCGCACGCCACGCTCGACCATGCGGCGAGCCACCAGACACTGCTTCGCAAAGTGGTCGCACTGTTCGTCGCCGATGCCGTACAGGTCTTGAATGTGCTTTGGTTCGGAAGCCAGATCAATCGCTTCCGGCGCCGCGGCCTGCATGCGGTAGGCGAGTTCAAAGCTCTCAATGCGGGCAGCGAACTCAGAGTCCGCGGCATGCTCTTCGCGATGCAGTTCGTTGAGCTGCTTGAGCAGATCCAATTGCGTGCGCTGTGTCTGGTCCGTCATGTCCGCCGGGCGGTACAGATTGTCGATCGGGTCACCCTGCGGTTTGAGGTGCGTTCCCTGAAACACGCCCGGCAGGAATCCGGCGCTCCAGTTCGCGGCGTGACCCTTCGGCAGCCCGCGACCTTTCGGGTCGCTCATCACGACGAAGGCCGGCAGGTTCTTGCTTTCGCTGCCGAGACCATAGGTCACCCACGAACCGACGCACGGGAAGCCCATCCGCGCGATGCCAGTGTTGATCGCGAACAGCGCGGGAGAGTGATTGTTCGACTCCGTGAACCCCGACCGGATGAAGGCCATCTTGTCGACGTGCTTGCCGAGGTGCGGAAAGATCTCGGGCACCATCTTGCCGCATTCGCCGCGGGGCTCGAACTTAAACGGCGACTGCATGAGGTTGCCGACTGCGTCCTTGAAGAAGCCCGTTGTGTTCTTGAAGTCCGGGTCGAACTCGCGAATGGATTTGCCGTTCCACTTCGTCAGTTCAGGCCGGTAGTTCCACGTGTCTGCCGGAGACGGACCGCCGTTGATGAAGATCCAGATGACGTGCTTCGCCTTGCCGGGAAAGTGCGGCTCGCGCGGGGCGAGTGGGTTGAGCGATCGGCCGCTGAGAGCTTCTGCGGCACTGGCGGCTCCCAGCATGCCCTCATCGTTCAGCAGCCCGGTCAGCCCGAGCATTCCCAGTCCGCAACCGGCTTTCGCCAGCAGGCTGCGTCGAGACAAAGCGTTCAGCAGATTCTCAGACAGAGGTCCGGGATTCATCAGCAGCTCCTGAGAACAAAGGTTCTTCTGAATGAGAAAAACCTCAGGATTGGAAACTCATCTTCCAAGAAATCTTCACAGCGTTCAGAACTGTATCGGGTTAGCCTCGGGTAACTCCAGAAAGATGGTCCGGAAAGTGGGCCGTCGATCTAAGCGGAAGTCAAGAAATCACTTAGACAGACCTCAGAATGAACAGCGGGCGTCGAACTTTTGATTCGCTTTCGGCATCCTGCTGAATCGCTGCTCCAGGACTTGCTTCGCATGACCACCGACATGGATGTCGCTACTACGCCTACGAGATCGGGGATTAGAAACCGGTTCCATGCCTGTGCGCTCTTAGCGGCATTGACCATCCTGTACGCGACGATCACGCGGCTCGTCTTACTGTGTGGTGACGACGCGTTCGGCGAACTGTCCTTGTGGGACACGTTGCGAGTCTTCCTCACCGGTCTGCGATTTGATGCCTTCATCGCGGCGGTCTTCGTACTGCCATTCCACATCCTGGTCAGCTTCTGTGGAACGGGGGGCACATACAGCCGCCCGGCCCGATGGCTGATTGAACCTACCATCCTGCTGGGCACTCTGCTGCCGCCGCTATTTGCCGTTGTCGAGGTGTTGTTTTTCAACGAGTTCGATTCGCGGCTGAAGTATATTGCGTTCGAGTATCTGGTTTATCCCAAGGAAGACTGATG
>CAYLTY010000107.1:0-26352 GCA_964386705.1 uncultured Planctomycetaceae bacterium | reverse complement strand
GCGACGGATTGAGCCGCGCAGGATCGCCCAGCCACGTGTAAATCCACTCGGGCGAATGTCGCTCAGAAACCCCCAGCAGTGAGGGCCCGCTGCCAGGCTTTGCTTCCCGGTTGCCTTGAATGTCGTGACAAGCCAGGCAGCCGGTGGCCTTTAGCAGCGTCAGGCCGTCCTGCTGGTCGAGTTCATCGGTGCGTTTTTTGTCGAGCTTCGGCAACGTGTCCAGCTTGGCCGCCGTTGCTGACTGCTGGACCAGCTTCAGAACCTCACTCGCTTCTGAGTTCGATGACATGATCTGCGGCATCGCGCTGCCCGACACTTGTCCCAGCAATCGGCGCGCTGCCCAATCTTCCTGCGCGGGCTTATCCAGTTTGAGATGCTTCAGCGACGGAGCTGGCGGTGCTGAGTCCGCGTCGTCGCGCACGTGGCAACGTCCGCAGCGATACGCCGCAAACTGCAGTCGGCCGCGTTCGATCAAATCGAGATCCCGTCGCGCCTGTTCGTGAAACAGGAACTGCGCGGGCAGCGGCTCCAACCGAAAGCTGCTTGCTGTCCAGAAAAGGTGCAGTTCGGCGCTGTCCGCGATCTTGCTGAACCGAATCTTCAAAGGCTTCAGACCCAGCCCGACATCCGCAAGCTTGCCTGAAATCCAGGCGGGAGTTGCTGACTCAGCCTTCAACACCGATTGGCCATCGATCTCGATTTCGACCTGTCCCTGGATGAACCCGTGCCACTGATGCAGACCTTCCATCTGCATCAGCAACTGGCCGGTCCAGATGACATCAAACGGGCCTTTCGGAAGTCCCTCATCCGGCGACGCGCTGTCCCAGGTTTTTGACACGTCGGGTTCGACGCGTTCGATCGACCTGCCGCCTGCCGAATACTTCGCCACGAGGCCGGGGATCAGTTCGTCATCGTCATCTTGAGCCGTGGCCAAGCCGGCACACAGAACCAACCAGAATGAAAGCCAAAGACGCAACATGGGCTTGGGTCCTCAGAGGTCTTTACGTTCTTCGCAGCATGCGCGAATGCGCTGCGGCACTATCAACCCGACGAGAGCAAATTCAAAGCGAAGAGGGTTTGTTGCCTCACGACCGCTGTTTGCCGGGGACGAAGGGAAACTTGGAACAGAAGCTCGCGAAGGACGCCAAGAAGTTTAACGCAGGTTGTTTGCCGACTTCTTGGCGTCCTTCACGAGCTTCTGTTGGTGATGTTCGTTCTGATTGCGGAGCAATCAGCGAGTCTCCAAGGCGGATTCAGTAATCAGCTGGCCGTCGCGCATACGGATGATGCGGTCTGTCGGTGCGAAGTGGCTTTGATCGTGAGTCACCACCACCACCGTTGCCTGGTTTTGAGCGGACAAGTCACGCAGCAACTGGAACACTTCGGCGCCGGTCTTGGTGTCGAGCTCTCCGGTCGGCTCGTCGGCCAGTACCAGCTTGGGTTGCTTGAGTAGCGCTCGGGCGATGGCGATGCGTTGCTGCTCGCCGCCCGAAAGATGCGCCGGTCGGTGCTGCAGTCGATGTCCAAGTCCAACCTGCTTCAATAGATCGACAGCCCGCGAACGCAGTTCGGCAGAAACTCCGCGTGGTAGAAAGGGCACCAGCACGTTGTCGACGGCATCCAGGTTCGCCAGCAGATTGAAACTCTGAAAGATGAAGCCGACTTCGCTACGGCGGTATTCATCGCGTTCCGTAGGTGACAAGCCCTTGAGACTGCGACCGTCGACAACGATGTCTCCGGAAGTCGGCTCGTCGAGTGCCCCGATCAGATATAGCAGGCTGCTTTTGCCGCTGCCGGATGGTCCCACAATGAAATTGAACGAACCACGCTCGATCTGGCCGGACACCTGCCGCAGCGCATGCACTTCCGTGTGACCACGCGTGTGCGTCTTCGTGACGCCTTGAAGTTCAATCACAACGGACCTCGTCTGGGAATCTCGGAGCGGAGCAGGAAGCAGAATCGTCGAGACTTGTCTGTTCCGAGGCAACCACAACGGCTAGGGACTTGTAGGACGGACAATCTTGTCCGTCTTCGCTGCGGCTCTCCATTCGGCGGACAGGATTGTCCGCCCTACAAACTAACCAAGAATCTCGTGGACCACTCGGCCATGGACGTCGGTCAGACGGAAATAGCGGCCCTGAAATTTGAACGTCAGCTTCTCGTGATTGATGCCCATCTGATGCAGCAGCGTCGCCTGAAAATCGTGCACATGCACTGGGGCTTTGACGGCGTTCATGCCGAGATCATCCGATTCACCGTAGCTGATGCCCGGCTTGACTCCGCCGCCCGCCAGCCATGACGTGAAGGCATACGGATGATGATCTCTTCCCCAGCGCGGGCGGTTGTTGATGTCGCCCTGAATGAAGGGCGTCCGTCCGAACTCACCGCCCCAGATGACCAAAGTGTCATCCAGCAGACCGCGCTGTTTGAGGTCCTTCACCAATGCCGCCGACGGCTGATCGGTGTCACGGCACTGGTTGTAGAGTTCCGTCGTGACGCTGTTGTGCTGATCCCAGCCCGCGTGCATGACTTGCACGCAACGCACGCCGCGTTCGATCAGGCGCCGAGCCATCAGGCAGTTGTAGGCGAAGGTGCCCGGCTGCTTCACGTCGGGACCGTACATCTCCAAAGTGGCAGCGGTCTCATTGGAAAAGTCGGTGAGCTCCGGCACGCTGGCCTGCATCTTGTAAGCCATCTCGTACTGAGCGATGCGCGTCGCGATCTCAGGGTCACCGAACTCCTGCAGTTTCAGTTCATTCAATCGCGCGATGTCATCCAGCAAGCCACGCCGCATCTCGCGACTCATGCCATCAGGATTGTTGAGATACAGCACTGGTTCGCTGCTGCCCCTCAACTTAACTCCCTGAAATTTGGATGGCAGGAACCCGGCTCCCCAATAGAAGTCGTAGAAGATCTGCCCGCAGGAAGTGCCCTTGCTGACGGACGTCATCACCGCGAACGACGGCAACTGATCGGTCTCGCATCCCAGACCGTAGGACAGCCAGGCTCCCAGCGTCGGACGACCGGGGATTTGAGCACCCGTCATGAAGAACGTGATCGCCGGCGCGTGATTGACGGCTTCCGTATGCAGGCTCTTCACAAAGCACAGGTCATCAGCGACCGAAGCGATGTGCGGCAGAAAGTTGCTGACCCAGGCGCCGCTCTGGCCGTGCTGCCGGAACGGCTCGACCTCAGACAGCATCAGCTTGCCTTTGGGATTGCCCGTCATCGTGCTGAAGCGTTTGCTGCCGAAGTATTCCTCGGGCACCGGCTGGCCATGCATCTGCTTCAGGCGCGGCTTGTAATCGTAGAGGTCAACGTGTGTCGGAGCCCCGTTTTGAAACAGGTAAATCAGATGCTTGGCGCGCGGCGCAAAGTGCGGGACATCCGCCAGTCCACCAAACCGCCCGGGTTGTTCGGACGCAGCTAGGCCGTCGCGAGCCAGCAGCGAGGCCAGCGCGACCGTCCCCAATCCGCAGGCGGACCGCCCGAAGAACTCGCGGCGATTGGTCAGCAGATTCTGTTCGTGAAATGGATTCATAGGAGATGAGGCGTGTTTAACTGAGGCCGTAATTCATTCCATCCGGACGCATCAATAAGCCGTTCGGTGAGTTGTAATTGCTCAGGCCTTGATCGTCCCCGTGCTGCAAGAAATTGACCCCGCGACCAAGATCGTTAGTCAGCTCTGCCGTCGGTTCAATGGGCACCGAATTGTGTGATGTCCTGATAGCGATACCTGCCGCCGTTCTCACGAGCCATCCGCTGCAGGAAATTCTCGACGCCAATGTTTCCGCCTTTGCCGAATTCCACGCAGTGAATGCGGCTCTTGCCCGCGTTGACGCGTTTGATGTCGGCGAGGTCCTTTGCACTCAAACGCGGTTCGTCGGCGTCGGTCAGGAAAAAGATGTTTTCAGGTTTGTAGAGAATCGCCTTCGTCAGCGCGGTCATGTGACTCGTGCCACCGTCGGGCTGAATCTCATGGATGAACTGCCGCGCCAGGGTCTTGTTGATGTCTGAAGCCCAGTTCAGGCCGGGCGTGCCGCGCAGATGCATCTCGTGCACTGTGTCGTTGTAGAAGATGATCTGAAACTGCTGCGAACTTTCGAGCCCCTGCAGACTGGCTTGCAATTCGGCCTTCGCGGCGGCCAGTTGCCGGTCGAAACCCATGCTGCCCGAGTGGTCGACGACATACACAAATCGATGGCCCTGGGCCTCGATCTGAAAGAACCGCGTGCCGCCGTGACCTCGGCCAAAACCGATGCCGCTGCCCGGCATCCCCGGCCCAGTCCCGCCCGAACCTCCACCTCCGCGTCCGTTGCCATGATCGCCGCGCCCGCCGCTTCCACCGCCGCCAATGCCTAACAGGCTCGTGCCGCCGATTGACGCTGGCAGTCCAACCGACGTTGCTCCCGCAGGTCGATTGCCGGTCAGAGCCGTCAGGTTCGAATCGTCGTTGGAAGCTTCCCCGAGCTGTGTGCGAGTCAGTTGATCGAGGCTATCGCCAATCGCCTGCGCAACGGCGGCTTCCTGAGCAGCCATCTCCGCCGCGTTGACTGCGTTAGCAGCGCTGTCCGCTCCGGGTTCGCCCGGATCGCCGCGAGTACCCACGTCTCCAGCAGGAGCAGGTTGATCCCCCAGTCCGCCATCTCCGCCGCGGTCTCCACCATCGCCTTCGCCGTCGGAACCATCACTGAAGATGCCGACCTGAAAGCCGTGTTCGGCAGCTCCGATGCCAATGCTGCGATCACGCAGAAACAGCAGCAGCGTGGCATAGATGAGCAGGTGCAACCCCAGCGACAACAACCAGCCCGGCAACGTCTTCCGACGCCCGTGCTGCTTGCTCATCTGCTGCGGTGATTTCCACCAGCGTCTTCGCATGCCGCCCACTCCGCCTCTGTCCTGATCAACCACTCGTCTCTCAAAAACCTTCCGTCTATCAATCCATCCATAGCGGATGAAGCGGGTTCTAGCGAGGTTTTCTCTCCCATTGCGGCATTTGCCGCCAGAGGAACCGGGGCACGGTTTTGTTGTCGGCCTCAACCGCTTAAACCTTCACTCCGATCATCCTGCGATTCCCTCGCGGTGGTCGCACCTGCCGAAGAATTCGGACAGACCTATCGGAGCCGCCCACATGACGCATCGACCGATCTGCAAGTGGTACTACTGGTTAACCGCCGTTTTAGCTGCGGTTGGCTTCTTGTTTGAGCTGCCCGCCGCGCAAGCTGAACTGGTCCGCTTCGAAATCATCAGCCGCGAGCCGTTTGCTGAGGGAGCTCAGTTCGGCAATGCCGGCTCGTATGAACGGATCGTCGGGCGGATGCATTTTGAACTCGACCCGAACCTCAAGCAGAACCAGCAGGTTGTCGATCTGAAGCTGGCCCCGCGCAACGCGGCCGGGAAGGTCGAGTGTTCGGCGGATCTGTTCATCCTGGCTCCAAATGACCTCTCGCGCGGCAACGGAGCGTTGCTGTACGACGTCAACAATCGCGGCAACAAGCTGGCCGTGCGGTTCTTCAACAATGGAGGCGGTGGGAACGATCCTCGATCAGCATCCGATGCGGGCGACGGGTTTCTGTTTCGGCAGGGGTTCATCGTCGTGTGGAGCGGCTGGGACGGCGAACTACTGCCCGGTGGAGACCGTCTGCAACTGCAGGCTCCGGTCGCTAAGGGCAAAGACCAACCGCTGACGGGACTTGTTCGCTGCGAGATTGTTCCGTCTGGAAAGACAGAACGCACGGTCGTGAACTGGGCCAATCACGGTTCGTATCGTCCGACGGAAGCTGGATTGAAAAACGCGACGCTGACGCATCGGCTGCTGCCGGGCGATCCGCGTGTCGAGGTTCCGCGCGATCAATGGAAACTGCACGTCAGCAACGTCGAAAGCAACGCGCCGCACCAGTTGCCGAAAGTCGAACTGGAGTTTCCGCAAGGGCTCGCCGCCGGAGAGATCTATGAACTGATCTATGAAGCTCAAGACCCGCTGGTGCACGGCACGTGCTTCACGACGGTGCGCGACATGATCTCGGCATTCAAGCACGGCACCGGTGCCAATAACCCGCTACGTCTCAACGGGAAACCGGTCGTGCAGCGGGCACACGGCTTCGGGGTCTCGCAGAGCGGCCGGTTTCTGCGCGAGTTCGTGTACTCGGGCTTCAATGAAGACGAAACTGGAAGCAAGGCCTTTGATGGCGTCATTCCGCATGTGTCGGGATCGGGTATGGGCTCCTTCAATCATCGCTTCGCGCAGCCGACCCGGCATGCGACTCAGCACGATCACGCCGACTATCCGCCGGACCGTTTTCCGTTCTCGTACGGTGAGGCCGACGATCCGCTGTCCGGACGTCGTGATGGCATCCTGAAACGAGCGTTTGCAACGAACACCGCGCCGTTTGTGATGCACACTCAATCGGCGGCGGAATACTGGACTCGAGCCGGATCGCTGACGCACACCGACCCGCTGGGACGTACCGATCTGGAGATCCCTGCGAATGTTCGCATTTATTTGTTTGGAGGCACTCAGCACGGTCCGGCCGGTTATCCGCCCGGTCTGGGCGATGGCCAGAACCTCGCCAACCCCGGCGACTATCGACCGTTCCTCAGGTCGCTGTTGCTCGCCGTGGATCGCTGGTCGCGCGACGGTACTCCCGCACCTGCCAGCGTCTTCCCGACGATCGCAGCCGGCACACTGGTCGATTGGAAGCAATCAACCATGGGCTTTCCAAGCATTCCCAACGTGCGTTTTCCGCTCGTGATTCGTCAGCCGTCGCTGCTTGATTTCGGCCCACGCTGGCTCAGCGAAGGCATCATCGACCAGCAGCCTCCGAAGGTGGTCGCTCCGTACGTCATGCGAGTCCCTCGCTGCAATCCTGATGGCAACGAGTTGGACTGCCTGTCACCGCCGGAAGTCGTTGTGCCGCTGGGAACCTTCACTGGCTGGAACCTGCGATCGAAGAAGGCGGGCGGCGAGAACGAATTGCTCAGCCTGACCGGTTCGTACATTCCGTTCGCGAAAACGAAATCCGAACGGGAAGCCGCCGGAGATCCGCGTCGTTCACTGGCCGAGCGTTACGCGAGCGTTGATGATTACGCGACTCAACTGGAAGCCTCCTGTCGGGATCTGGCCAGTCGCGGTTATCTGTTGGCTGAGGACGTGCCTCAACTCGTCAAGCTGCATCGCGAACGTGCCAGTGCCGTGATGGCGACCTCCAGTAAAACAGAACCCAATACCGGCCGCTGAAGCGGCTGCCGCACAACAAAGGATGTTATGGCTGTTCCGCCAAAATCGCTCCGCTCCCTCCGTGAAGAAGGGGTCTTCGAGATCACGTGGCCCGATGGCAGCAGTTACAAGCTCCCGTTCCGGTACCTGCGCGGTCGCTGCCCTTGCGCCAATTGCGTCGATGAATTCTCGGGCCGCCGCGTGGTGGGAGTGGACGAAGTCCCGCTGGGAATTGAGATCGTCGGCGCCCAGATCCTGGGCAACTACGCCCTGAAGATCACCTGGAACGACCGTCACGACACAGGTCTTTACACTTGGGACAACCTGAAGGATCTGTGCGATCTCGGTGAATGGAAATCGATGAGTTCGCTGACTCCCCCTTCCTGAGGGCGGTTGAGTGACTACGACGAAATGCTCACGCTGTTGAAACGTGTTCTGAGTTGGATCTTGCTGTTGTGAACTACGACCCCGCTGCCATCCGCTACCTGCTGGCGATTGAATCTTCCTGCGATGAAACTGCGGCTGCTGTAATCGATCGTGATCGCAACGTGCTGTCGAGCGTCGTGGCTTCACAGTACGAGCTGCATCGAGACTTTGGCGGTGTGGTTCCTGAGATCGCATCGCGAGCCCATCTGCGACGGATCATTCCTGTCATCGATGAAGCCCTGCAGCAGGCGAACCTGTCGCTCGAGGACATGGGAGCTGTGGCGGTGGCGACTCAACCCGGGCTGGTAGGCTCATTACTCGTCGGACTGACGGCGGCGAAGACGCTGGCTTTGGTGCTGGATGTTCCGCTGGTTGCTGTGAATCACATTGAGGCACACATCTACGCCTGCCGCATGGCGGCCGGAAGAGACATTTTTCCAACGATTGGTTTCGTTGTCAGCGGCGGGCACACGAATCTTTACGATTGCCGCAGCCCGATTGATTTCGAGTTGATCGGCTCCACGATTGACGATGCCGCTGGAGAGGCTTTCGATAAGGTCTCGCAGATTCTGGGCATCGGTTTTCCCGGCGGGCCAGCAATTCAGAAACATGCCGAACGAGGAGATCCGAAAGCCATCGCGTTTCCTCGACCGTTCCTGCACAACGACCGACTGGAGTTCAGCTTCAGCGGCTTGAAGACCGCCGTGCTGTATGCGTTTCAGGGGATTCCCGGTTCGGACAAGCCACCAGAGCCTCAGACCGAGCAGCGGATCGCCGACGTTGCCGCCAGTTTTCAGGCAGCAGTGGTTGATGTGCTGGTCGGCAAGTGTCGTCAGGCGCTGCAGCAACGTGGTCGCCGGTCACTGTGCGTCGGCGGCGGAGTTGCCGCGAACAAACTACTGCGCACGCAGCTCGAACAGATGACGCAACGCGCTCGAGTCGATCTGCATGTTGCTCCCTTCGCGCTGTGCACCGACAACGCCGCCATGGCGGCAATCGCCTGGGAGCAACTGGATCAAGGCAAAACTGCTGCCCTCGATGTCGATGTCACTCCCGGCCTGGTACGACAGGCCAGGTAGCGTGTTCACGCAGCGACCGGAACCGCACTGAAGCTACTTTGCGTCTTTAGATTTGATCGACTTCGTGCAAACGAGAGCATCGTCAGCATTCACGTTGAGCGTGTTCTCGACGACGGTCACGTCGACGCGCCGGGCTGTTGGGGGAATGGCTCCAGAGTCGTTGCCATCGATCACGACGCGAGTTTTTTCGATCTCAATCTTGGTCACTCCAACGGTGACCAGCACTTTGTCACCTTCCTGCTTGGTCTCGCCTGGTACATCCAGGAACGAATTCACCATGCGATCGCCGATGGTGATCGTGGTTTGTTTCGGGCCGGAAGTTGGTCCGCCGCCGCAACCAGCCAGACAGCAGAGAAATCCGATCATGGCCAATTGGAAAATGCGTAGTGACATGGCAATTTACCTTCTTCAAGTCATACCTGAGGGCGATGTTGTCCCATCACAAATACACTGTCGATCAGGTGACGGTCGAGCCACCCCTTGGCGACGCTGCGGATGGTAGGCGAGCACGTTCGAGATTGCTGCCTGATCAAAAACAACATGCCGAGTTTCGACCTGAACTCACGTCGAAACTCGGCAATCCATGGCATACGGTGTTAGCCGAGGCTGTTACTCGTCGCCGAGCGTAGTGGCTTCTTCGCCGTCTCGGCTGGCTGCGCCGAGCAGGACCGTCATACTGATATTCTCACTGACATACTTCACGACACCATCGCCCATCAGAACTTGTGTTCCACCAGTATGGTTGCTGCCCAGGCTGATATCGTTGAAGTTGTTAGAGCCGTTATAGCCGGTGGAATTAATTGTGTACGTAATATTCTTGGTGCCCGCTGATGCAGTCCCCTCAGCACCGCGGAGCCAAACGCGATAGCCGACCATGTCGGCTCCAGCCAACGTCTTGCCGTTGGAAATCTCACCCACGAAGATTGTGTTGGACATTCCATCCGTGACATCGCGATCGCTGACTCTGGAAATGCGACTCAACACACCTTTAGTCGCATAGCCGCCGTGGTTCGACAGTGTCCCGGGTAGACTCACGCAGTCGGCGGCGTAGGCTGCCGGGGGGGTATAGGTGGCGTTGGTGCTCTGAGAATAGCACTGGTAAACCGTGCTTAGTTTAGGACCCTGAATGCCGTAGTAGTGGGTTGTCCAGTTGACCGTGCCGCCGTTCTCATATTCCTTGGTAGAACTCGGACAGGTATATGCAGGAACACGGACAGCTCCCAGGTTGAAGTATGGGGCGGTGCTTGTGAGCCAGTTGCCCGAGCTGCCGCCACCGTCGAGATTAAAATCAATGCGATCGTACGTGGACTGCTGGTCCATGAAGGGCAGAATGAAAACGTGCCAGCTGAAGTCGTTGCCGTTGACCATGCCACCCATGGGCAGCACTCGGTGAGTTCCCATGTAATCGTGCAGGCCAATGCCGATCTGCTTCAGGTTGTTTTTGCACTGGGAGCGTCGGGCGGACTCGCGCGCCTGCTGCACGGCAGGTAGCAACAAAGCCACGAGCACCGCAATGATTGCGATCACAACCAAGAGTTCGATGAGCGTGAATCCGCGACTTCTCTGAAGTGATGTCTTGGTCATTTCTTCTCTTCTTTCCTGCAGACTTAGAAAGATTCAACCGCCGTGCTCGTCATTGATCTGGCACATCGTGTTCGGCGAAATTAGGAACGAGCGTTTTGAATTCTAAGCTCTGTAGAGGGACATGAAGGAACGCAATCGCGGGACCCCTTCGACAAGTTTTTAGTCCCGGGATTCACTGAAATCAGGTCACTCTGCGACTGTGCGAGGCAAGATAAAGTTGCGTTTTTCGAACAGATAGAGACGAATTTGGATCTTTATGAGTGGGCGCAACTGCTCAAGATGCGAGCCACCATCGCGAAAGACTCTTGCTGCGGATTCCCGCAGGTCTGAACATTGCTGGACATGCCACGATTCGCGTAGTTGCCAATCGTGGCGTTGTGCCAGATTGCGTGATGCAGCCTGCAGCCGTCTTTAATCCGGCAGGCTGATCGACTCTTCCTGATCTCGGCTAGCTGCACCGAGCAGAAGATTCATATCAATGTTTTCACTGAAGAACTTCACCACTCCGTCACCCAACAAGACTTGCGCACCACCAGTATGGTTACTTCCCAAACTGATGTCGTTGAAGTTTGTTGCACCGTTGTAGGTGGTTGAGTTGATGGGGTACGTGACGTTCTTGCTACCGCCAGAAGCCGAACCTTCAGCGCCGCGATACCACTTGCGATAGCCTACCATGTCTGCGCCGGAGAGGGTCTTGTGATTGGAGATCTCGCCCACCAGAAGGGTGTTTGACATTCCATCGGTAATGTCACGGTCGCTGACTCGGGAGATGCGGCTCATCGCTCCCTTGGTTGCATAACCGCCGTGAGCGGTCAAAGCTGCCGGCAGCATAAGGCACTCACCTGCATAAGCAGTGGGCGGTGTGTAGGTCGTGGCACCGCTGGTCATACACGGATAGACAAGGTCCCGCTTCGGTCCCTGAATGCCGTAATAGTGTGTCGTATAAAGTGTGGTGCTGCCGTTTTCATACTCTTTATTTGAGCTGGGGCAGAAGTATCCTGGGACCCTGACTGGCCCCAACGCGATGGCGCCGTTCGCATTTCCTGCGTCCCAGTTGCCCGCGCTGCCGCCACCGTCCGCGTTGAAGTCAATACGGTCGAAGAGAGCTTGCTGGTCCACCTGAGGCAGAATGAAGACGTGCCAGCTCAGGTCGTTACCGTTGATCATGCCGCCCATGGGAAGGACCCGATGGGTACCCATGTAGTCGTGGAGCGCAACGCCGATTTGTTTGAGATTGTTCTTACACTGAGAGCGACGTGCAGACTCGCGAGCCTGCTGAACTGCAGGGAGCAGCAATGCCACCAGCACTGCAATAATGGCTATGACGACTAGCAACTCGATGAGAGTGAAGCCGCGGGACTTACGGGCAAACTTTCTAGCCATGGTATCCTTCGTGAATGAATGCGAACAAATGTTGTCGAGTTCGGGATTAGAAACAGCCGCGAAAGAAGCTCGACAGTGCAAGAACGGGGAGTGTCATCAGTGAGGCGTGTTGCCGCAACTAACACTTGGAAACCGCATTTGCGGGACTAGTTCCCTGAGAACTGCTTTCAGCAACAACAAAAGAGTATGAACGTGGTGGTCCTGCCACTGGGTGTTGTTCAGGTCTCGAATAGCCAAGGCAACGTTTGAGGCTTCTCGAGCGAGGCAATAGAAGCCACTCACAAGCATTCGGCGTCGTTTCGCTCGATACTGCGGGACGCATTATGAGAATTACTGCTGCCTTAAGTTCCTCTTAAGCAGGGGAATTTCCCGCGACTTCCGCCCACACAACGACCTCGACGGCGGCATCCAGCGGCAGTTCGTTCACTCCGACGGCGATACGCGTGTGACGTCCGATGTCGCCGAAGGCGTCCGCTAACAGCTGCGAGGCGCCGTTCATGACTTGAGGCTGGTCGTGAAACTGGGGGGCCGAACTCACATAGCCCTCGACGCGGACGATGCGTGTGACAGCTTCCAGAGAGCCGACGCAGTTCTTGATGTGGGCCAGGCAGTTCAACGCGGCTAGTCGAGCGGCGTTGGCTCCATCTTCCACCGAAATGGCTCCGCCGACTTTGCCCTTGAACGCCAGCGTCTTACCGACGAACGGCAGTTGACCGCTGGTCACGACCAGATTCCCCGTACGTGTGACAGGGATGTAAGCCCCGACTGCGGCCGGTGCGTGAGGCAGTTCAAAACCCATCTGGCGGATGCGCTCTTCGATGTGAGACATGGTGCTTCAACTTCCTGTCTTGGACTACCTTGCTTCGGATGGTGTATCTGTCGGCTGCTTCAGCAACCGGTCGATCAACGATTCCGACGACTCCTTGCAGTTCTCGCAGGGGAATTTGCCCTGCTGAATTCTGTCGTCCCAATTCCCGCATTTGCATTTCTTCCTGGCGATCGCCTTGATCGCAGCCGCAATCTTTTCGCGATCGCGGCAGTTCTTTTCGCCTAGTTCTTTCTCCAACGCCCGGCCATAGGCGTTGAGGCTCCCGCTTCCCTTGTCCTTTCCTGCATGGCAAACCGAACAGTCTATCTTGTTGCTCTTGGCGACATCGGAATAGACCTCCTGCCACACAGTCTTATAGAGCGGTCGCGCCTCAGATCGAGGCGCAGCCGCCAGATTGATTGCCGCGGCGGTTACAACAGCGAGGAAGATTCTCGCTCGACGCCAAGGATGCCCTGACCGCGATTGAGTCATGACTGGGTTACCTCGACATGAACATCTCATCCAGGTTGAGCAGCACGTTGCTGACGACGGTCCAGGCGGCGAGGTCGGCAATGTCCGCTCCTGCTGGAGCCGCGCCGATGGGTTTGGTGGCAAAGTTCATCGCTTCAGCGGGGGTCTTGGCGAATTGTTCGCGGGCTTGAGCCTGCAGTTTCACTAAGCGGGTCAATTCAACATTGTGCGGGTCACGAGCGAGGCACAAGCGGAAGCCGTAGCGAGCCTGATCCTGCGGTGTCGCTCCGCCTTCCTTGATAATGCGTCGCGCGAGAGCCTGAGCGGCCTCAATGTAAACTGGATCATTCAGAGTGACTAGAGCCTGCAGCGGCGTGTTGGTGCGGGGACGTCGCAGGAGGCAGACTTCGCGATTCGGAGCGTCGAAGGTCGCCATTGAGGGATACGGATTCGAGCGACGCCAGGTCGTGTAGAGCCCGCGACGATACTTGTCCTCACCTTCGCTGGTGGACCAGTCGATGCCGCTGCCGAACGCGGCGCTGACGCCAAGCGATGGTTGTGGCGGCTTCACCGGCGGGCCGTACATCTTCGGGCTGAGCAGACCGGCCACAAAGAGGGCCTGATCGCGGACGGTCTCTGCCGTCATGCGGAAACGCGGCCCACGTGCCAGCAATCGATTCTCGGGGTCACGATCAAACAACGCGTCGTCCACTTTCGATGACTGTCGATAGGCCGCCGTGGTGACCAGCAGCTTAATGAGCTGCTTCGTGTCCCATTTGAGGTTGGTGGTGAACTCCACGGCCAGCCAGTCCAACAGCTCCGGGTGGAACGGCAAGTCGCCCTGCGCACCGAACTCTTCGGCGGTCAGAACGATGCCATTGCCAAAGATCTTCTCGAAATAGCGATTCACAACCACACGACCCGTCAGCGGGTTCTCGGGATCAACCAGCCACTTCGCGAGTGTCAGCCGGTTTCGCGGCGCGTCCTTCGGTAGTGGATGCCAGACGGCCGGCACCGCTGCGGAAACTTCTTCGCCCAGGTCCATGAAGTTGCCGCGATGCTGAATCTGCGTCTTGCGATGAGCATTCGCAGCCAGTTCCTTCATGACAGGCACAGTCACCGGCTTAATGTCAGCCAGTTGCTTTTTGGTCCCGGCGATCTTGTCGCGCGTCGGCTGCTGTTCTGGAGCAACCGTCGTCAGGAAGTAAGCCTGCAGAGCGACTTTGTCGGCGTCCGATCGTTCGGCCACCGGCTCACGCAGCAACACCAGAATATTGGCAGGAGTTTTGACGAACTCGGCAGCGCGAGCGTCATCAGTGACGCCTAGGCGGAAGTAGCCGAGCAGGTGATTCTCGTGCTTCGAGGTCTGTTCCAGATTGACCGTCAGCTTCGAGCCCGGCACAACGTCGACAGGCTTAGCAGTTACCAGCGTCAGAGAGTGAGGCACTCCCAATCCGCCACCAACCGCCCAGCCTTTGTTGGCCGGGTCCTTGTTGTCGATGACACTGGCTGCTTCGAACTGAGCCTGAGAGTAATCCGCAAACGCCGCCGCGAACGTGACAGGCCGGACGCCGCTCAGAGCGTACGGCTGGCTGGGATTCGGCGCCGCTGCCGAGGTCTGTTCCCAGACCACTTTGCGAGCATCATCCAGCACGATGATTTTGAAGTTCACCAGTCGCGCGCCAGCACCGCCGTCCGTACGGTTCCAGAGCACCACGCGGTCAATCGGCTGAGCGGACTTGAGGTCCACTTCCCACCACGGATCGTCGCCGAGAGCCGTGTGAGTGACCGATTTGCCTTCGAAGTAGTGACCGTTCGTGTTGCCATCAATCGCCAGCTTGGCCGGGCCGTCGTAGTCCGTGCTGATCTGTTTGGCTTCGCCCTTGGTGGCGACGTTCTCTGAGCCGTTGAAGACCTGCAATTCGGCCAGCGACAGCATCTTCTGCTTGCCGGGCACTTCCACACGGACAAAGCGACCTGCCTGCCGAGCAGTCTCGGGCGGCGTAATGGAAGCACTTACTTTCGACAGCACAAAGTTGCCGCCGGCCAGTCCGGGGCCTTTGCCGGGCAGTGAATCATGCGGCAGTGCTTCCAGTCGGATCGCACCGAGCGACTTGCTGCTCAGCGGCAGTTGAATGGTGTAGCTGTCCGTCTTCTGAGCCTCTGAAGCCAGCACGGTCGCGCCGTCGTTGATCTTCAACTTCGTACCGGACTTCGAGGTCGCAGCGCTCGGTTGCGGAGTCTGCCAAGCCAGATCTTTCGGCAGTGACTGTTCCCACTTGATCTGCGACGCCTGCAGTTCCGGGCTGGTGGTCGTCAGCAGTTTTTCGAGCTGAGCCAGTTCCGTCTGCAGGCTGGTCTGACGTTGTTTGTCTTCGGGACTCAACAGGCTCAGCAGCGGAGATTCGTCGCGGCGGTCGGCGTCTTCCGACTGATTGAAAAACGCGAAGAGCTGGAAGAATTCCTTCTGTGACAGCGGGTCGTACTTGTGAGTGTGGCATTGAGCGCACGCAATCGTGGTGCCCATCCAGACGGCCATCGTCGTGTTGACTCGATCCACCACCGCGACGTTGCGGAACTCTTCGTCGTTCGTGCCGCCTTCGCTGTTGGTTTGCGTGTTGCGATGGAATGCCGTCGCGATGAGCTGATCCTCGGTAGGATTCTCCACGAGATCACCCGCGATCTGATCGATCGTCATTTGATCGAGCGGCACGTTCTTGTTGAGCGTGCGGATCAAGTAGTCGCGATACGCCCAGATCACGCGCGACGGGTCGTCTGCATAGCCCGCCGAGTCCGCATACCGGGCCAGATCCAGCCACATGCGAGCCCAATGTTCGCCGTAGGTTTGCTTCTCCAACAGCCGATCCACGAGCTTTTCATAGGCGTTCGTGCTCTTGTCGTTCACGAAGGCTTCAACTTCCGCCAGCGTCGGTGGCAGGCCGGTGATGTCCAGCGACAGGCGACGGATCAACGTCGGACGGTCGGCTTCGGGCTGCGGCTTCAAACCTTCCTTGTCCAAGCGTGACAGCAGGAAACGATCGATGTCGTTCTTCGCCCAGGCGGCATCCTTGGGTTGTGGAACTGCCGGGCTCGCGGGTTTCGTGTAGGACCAGTGTTGTGAGAACTTCGCGCCATCCTTGACCCAGCGACGTAGCAGATCAATTTCGCGCGGCGTCAGCTTCTTGCCGGTCTTAGCCGGGGGCATGACGAGATCGGGATCGCCCGAGATCACGCGCTTGATGAGTTCGCTGCTTTCGGCATTGCCCTTGATGACCGCCGCATGGCCGCCGAGGTCCGCGGTGAGACCCGCCTCGGTGTCCAGCCGCAAGCCGTCTTTGCCTTCGGAACCGCCCTTGCGTTCCTTTTCATCCGGCCCATGACAGAAGAAGCAGTTGTTCGACAGGATGGGCCGAATGTCACGGTTGAAATCGATTGGCGCATCGGCCGCGAAGGAAACCGCCGACGCGGAACTCACAACCAGCCCCCAACCCCACGCCATCCAAGCCGCTCGTGTCATGCAAAGATCTCCTCAACGGAGTTGTGATCAAGTTTCCGGCAACCGTTCGATCTAATTCTGGGACCGGACTAACTCGCGAGCCAGTGGCGCTTCTCCTGCAAACAAGATTTCGTCACCGGTCGAACACGGGTCGCGGGAACGAAACTCGTCAGCTTTAGCAGAAGGCCGCCAGGATCGCGACGGGCAAAAGACGCCCGGTCAAGGATATAGCATAAGCGCTCGATGATCCGTCGTCAGCCCGGCGACGCCGTTCGTCGACAATCTTAGCGGCTCTTTACAGGACGCCGTCGAGTTCTTCTCTGAGGCGACGCAGGACGCGGAACTTGGCTTGTCGGACGGCATTGTCGGTGAGTCCCAGTTCGGCGGCGACATCAGGAATCGAATGACCCTGCAGCGCGACTCGCACGAAGGCTTGCCAGGTGGTCTCGTTGAAGTCGCCTCGGACCAGATCGACGGCTCGATGCAGAATCTGGCGTCGAGTCAGCTCCGCGTCGGGTTCTTCTGTCGAGTCGTTCAGGGCATCCGATTGGGCGGCGAACCTCACTTGAGCGTCCGTGCCGCCGACGGCTTGCGGTACGTTGCCCTGCCGACGGTAGAACAGCCGGATCTGATTCCGGGTGATCGTCCAGAGCCAGCCGCGAAATGAACTGCCGGCTACTCCGTCAGGTGCTCCGCGGAATTCGGAAATGCCTTGAAAGACAGAGCGAAACACATCTTGAACGGCATCAGCGGCGTCGTTGTCTTGCAGTCCCCCTCGCCGACACCAGCCATAAACCACCGGGCCGTAGAGCGAACTCAGCCGAATCCAGGCGTCGGCGTCCAGGCCGCGAACTCGCAGCAGCAAGCTGGCCGATGTCACACCCGGCTGGTTCTCGGACTTCATGGGGTTCTCACGCCTGCAAAACAATTGGATCGGTGCTGACACTAACTGATGCGCTGGCGCAGAGTGAACGGCAAGAAGTCGTAGGGCGGACAATCCTGTCCGCCGAATCTCCTCGAACACGGGGCCTCAGTGAGGATTCACATCACAAAGAACGTGAGGCCTGCTACTGCTTTCGTGAATGCAGTTTGATGACGCGTTGAGCTTCTTCGGTCAGTTCGCCGGGGCGATTGAAGATTTTCCAAACGTCGCTGCGGCAAGCGGCCTGGCAGCGGGCTTCGTCGCAGGGACGGCCGGGCAGGTTGCGGATCCAGATGCCGACAATCTGTGGTGGATACTCGCTGGCGACAGCGCCGTAGATCTCGGGATCGAACTCACCGGAGTCGCCAATCAGCAGGAACTTGCGGTTCGGGCAGCGTTTCAACAGTGGGTCGATCGAGAGACGCTTCAGGCTCTTGGTGGATTCAAACATGACGGTTACCGACGAGCGCTTCAGGTCGAAGTCCCGCATGTGAAACGTGCCGAGCGGCAGTTTGGAGCTCGAAAAGTGATCCCGTAGCGGTTCATACAATTGCCAGGGACTGGCCGAGACATAGTGAATGGGAACGCCAGCCTGCTCGAACGATTGATACAGCTCGGGCATGCCAGTCACCGTACGATACTCGCGCAGAAATGTATTCGCGATGAGCTGTGTTTTATCCAGCACGTTGCTGTCTTTGACGGTATCATCGATATCTGAAATGACCGACAACCCGCGGTCATTCAGTAATAATACTCGCCCGGTGAATTGCCGTGTGTCCTTACTGGGCATCACAAACTGATACTCCAGCCAGCCGCCTGCTGGAGTGGCCTGGTCGAGCAGCGGTTGAGCGTCCTCGCGTGTCAATTTCAGAGGCGTCCTGAAGACACCATCAGCACTGGAAGCGGACAGCTTGTGAGTCTTGCCCCCCAGCACGATCGACAATTCCTTGCCACGCTCGTTATCCGCAATGAACGGCTGCAACCGCCGCCGCATGATCCGCTCGGCCTCGCTATCTTTTTCGACTTCAATCGTGCTTCCAATGAGCGACAACATCGCCCGCCGCCTGATCGAATCCGTCTCGCGTACCCGAATCACCCCATGAATCGGCACGATCCAGTTGTCCGCCTCCTGATACCCATACGTCGGAAACGCCACGACCTCTTCGTCGTCAGAGATCGGAGATTCAACTGCAAAAGTTGGTTTTGTTATTAAAAAGCCCGCCAGCACTGAGGCTAATAGTATTCGCTGGCGGCAACTGTTGGTCATTTGCAGAGTTATCTAATTTGAGTTGAATAGTTACGCAATCTTGCCTCCTGCTGTCAATTCAGCTTTACAGGCAAGAGATGAATTACGTTGCGGGCGACTATTGATGTAATGGCCTGAACGCGGCCATTTGCAAACGCTGCCGAAGAGTGGCCACTCTTCGGCAGTGTTTGCTGTAAAGACTAAATCACATCTGGCTTATGTGCGGCGATGCAAAGTGAGTGCAACTTTATCGTAGCATTGCTCATAAATTGATGCATTTCTTGCCATTTCGTCTGGCTTGACCTTGTTGTCTCGATACTCTTGAACGCAAACGCGAACCAAGTCGTCAATCACTTCTGTAAGTAATTCATCTAAGTCCACGACCCACTCGAATTTTCTGCGTGGCAAATCCCAGTTCACGTTAGCTCGGAATGCTGCAAGCATCACCATCAGCCACCCGTTTGGGATTTTGTAATCCATGGTTTCATCAATGAAATGCAGCGGTGTATTCTTGTGCTTTGCGCTTCCTGCACGAGATGTGCCGCCATCGCCCATTCGCCCTAATTCAAAGCGCATCCGTTTGGCTGCCGCAGGCGTTGCTTTTGCAATTCTGTCCATAAGTGACAGAATTTGATAGGTGTGCGGGACGAGAAGCCCAATCGGAGATGGGCTCTTGTTGAAGTCCTCCTCGAACATCGCGACCATTTTCTTCTGTTGGCGATATAGATTGTTAGGATGGCGGCGGTCGTCGAATCGATCTTTATTGAAAAACATCAGGGCGCGTACTACCTCCGTTATATAGTACGTTCCATTCTCGCCTTGGTGGTACGCAATTGCGTTTTCGCCGGGCCGATCTTTCATTGCTGCGCGAATGGAGTCGTAAAGCCCCCTCAGATTTTGTAGGCTGGGGTCGTCTACTTGCTTTGAGCGGTTCAACCCCTCGGCCATTACAGGAACCTTCTCCGGCTCTATGCCTTCGAAGATGTGAACGCGAACAAATGCTTCGTCCAAATTCTTGGAGTTCTCCGCGGTCTTTTCATACTCACGTATGGCCGCATAAGTATGGCCGCCGTTGCAGAGGCCATGCGCCTCGGGATCTGTGAGTTTGAGTCTTAGGCGTCCGCCTTCTCGCAGTCGTTCAAAATCGCCAATCTCGTCAACGAGCAAATACAAACCTTGGTTTTTGATCGCGAAGTCTTGCGGTGCTTCGGCAAGTGTTTCGCGGATACCTCGCACGACATGGCCGGTTAAGACTTCCGATGCCGTACGATTCGGAACGCGGGGATTCACTTTAAGCCAGTCATCCAGCGGCATGTGCTTAACAAGCTCTGAAGCACTAACAAATGCCGAACCGACTTTAGCTTTAGGAAGCCCTGGGACGCGTTGAACGCGAAAATCGTCAACGTGAATAAGAAACTCGACAGGGCGAACGGCGGGAACGGTAGCGCTAGGCATAACAAGGTCCTCGATCGGAATGTGCGCGAGCGGCGACAATGCGCGACTCGACTGATGTTGGCGACCCGACCTTACGGTCAACAAAGGGCGGCCTACGGCACGAGTCTCGTCTCGCCCCACAAAAAGTAAAGTCAATTCCAGTGACTTTTACGTTTTTCGAGCCAAACCCGGTGCCGAGAGCGATGCCGAGTCTGTGCTGCCAGGCCAATCGTTTGGACTACGAATGCCTTCGGAATTGCTGGGCAATCCAGTCCATTTCAATGGGCTCCGTGTAACAGGGGCGAATCAGCCATAGAGCCGCATCAGCTGCGCCAGTGCAGAGTTGTTTCCGGGACGGGGTTTTGGAAGGGGCGGTTTTGTTGGCGGGACTCGATGAGTTCTTTCTTTAATTGATAATACCAGCGCGCGGGTTTGTCGGCGTCGTTGATCAGCATGAGTTGCGGGTCTTCGTTGAGGCCCTGTTGTTGTTTATCAACCACGTCGCGGTCTTGTTCAATGAAGGTTTGCACGAACGGACGCAGGATCGGGCGGATCAGGGTCAGCCACGGAATTGTCCAGTAGAAGAACTGATGCAGTTCCACCTGGTTCGGTGTCAGCGGGGTGAGCGTGGTGACTCCGCAAATGTGATGGCGACCAGCCGTGATGTGTTCGATGCGGGTGCTGGGCAGTTCAAAGCGGATCTCGGTGGAGACCTCGCCGCCCAGCAGTTTGTACGCCTTCGAGTTCGATGACGGGCGATGCTTGACCATCGTGAAGCCGAGGTGCGATGGCGCGAAGGCTTTGGCTTTCTCGTGGATGGAATGCTTGGTTCGCCACCACCACGAACGATGCACGAACGGGCCGTGAGCAGGGTCCATCAACCCGGTCACCGCATGGTCGATCGAGCAAGGAAAGATGCTGCTTTCGACGATCTGGCAGTGGCTGGCGTCGACGGCCGGAATCACGGGGATCTCGGGCAGCGGATCGGGCAGGTTGCGTTCGTCGGCGGGCATGAAGACCCAGATGTTGCCTTGCACTTCACGGCACGGAAACTGGAAGACGCCCACGCGGCTGAGGTCGAACTTCTGAGTCGGCAGCAGCGAGGGGATGTGCGAGCAGCCTCCATCGCAGTTGAATCTCCAGCCGTGATAGCAGCATTCGAGCTCTCGGCCGTCGAACGCGCCGTGACTCAGGGGGATGCCACGATGCGGGCAGATGTCACGCAGGGCGAAGGGTTCGCCACTGGCGCTGCGGCCCAGCACGATCGACTGACCGAGCAATTGCTTGCCCAGCATCTGACCGGGGCGCAGCGTCCGACCCGGAACGGCGAGATACCACAGATCGCGCAGGATCTCCGATTCGACGACAGGCATGACAACTCCATTGAAGCCTTCACCGACCACGAATTGGACGGACTCGGGCGGAATAATGCCGCGTCACACGGCTGTCTGCCACTGACCGCAAGAAGCTGGGATCAGACGTTTGCAGCTTGAAATTAAGGCATTTCTGTGAATAACGGTACTCACGGCGATCAGCGGGACGCAGTCGGTGGCCAGTGCAGAAGCGGCGGCGGCGGACCGTCTGGATTGACTCGCCACTGCCCACTCGCTGACAGGCGTCAACAGCCCGTGTTGACCCCATAGCGGGGCGTGTTGATATGCTTCGGATTGTCTTGTCAGAATTGCAAGACTGCGAAGTTGCGGAATCTCCAGGGAAGGAGTTCGTGAATGGCCAGCAATGGATCTGCCGGTGAGCGCGCGGAGAGCGAGCGTGGAATTGATGCGCTGGCTGAAATGCTCGCGGCGCGCGGCGGGAACTCGCTGCAGGGAGCTTCCGGAGCGGCCCCGTCGCGGGACGGTGCTCAGGCGACGCAACCGACGTCCGTGTCTGCGCACGTTGATGATGTGCTGGCTCAGTTGGCTCGGTCGGTGAACCTCGCGCGACCGGACTCTGCAGCGACGAGCGGCAAGTCCGTCGCACCCACTCCTCCACAGTTCGGACGCGGTCCAGTTGTGCCATCGCCGACAACAGGCTTCGGACTGGCGGCTCAACGCGCGGCTAACGCGGGTCGCAATTTGGAAGCACCGGCACCGGTTCCGGAAGACGGCAACCTGCTGATGAAGACCGGTCAGTTGGCGGACAACATGCAGGGGCGTCTGCAGGAACTCGATCGCCGCGAACAGACGCTGTCTGAAATGATGACGGCCCTGGATCAGGAACAGCGGCGGTTCCGGCTGACTCAGCAGGAAACTCGCGATGAAGCCACTGGCCGCGAATCGAAACTCGTCGAACAGGAACAACTGCTGAAGCAGCGGCTGTCGCAGGGCCAGACTCTGCTGGACGAACTGCAGCAGCGCGAACAGGAAGTTGAAGAGGCGAAGCAGCAGTTCGAGCAAGACCGCTTGCGGCTGCGCGCGGATCTGCAACGTGAACTGGATGTGGAACGTGCTTCACTGAAGCATGAGCGCGGGCTATTGGAAACCGAACGCAAAGATCTGCAGGCTCGCGTTGAGCAAGTGCGCGAGGAGCATGAAACCAATCTGCGACAGATGCGCCGCGATCTCGAAGTTGAGCGACGTCGCCTGCGCGGTCAGACAGCGGCGGACGTCGATGCCGAACGTGAAGCTCTGAAGAAAGAACGCGAGGAATGGCTCCGCACGCGATCCGAGCAGGAAGGCATCCTGCTGCGACAGAAAGAAGCTCACACCGCGGCGATGCAGCGGGCCGAACAGGTTCTGGCCGACCAGCAGCGCAAGCAACTGGAAACCTTCGAGCAGCGGCGCATCGAACTGGAAAAGCAGTTCCGCGAATCGCGTGAGAAGATGGACGCCGACCGCGACGCCTGGAACGTCAAGCGGACTGCTGAGCATGAGCAACTCGATCGGCAGCGGTTTCTGAATGTCGAGACGCTGCGGAAGATCGAAGACGAGAAACTCAGCCGCGAGCAGCAACTGGCGACGGCTCTGCAACGGGCCAAAGACGAGCACTCACAAGGACTGCAAGCTGAGCGGAACGCCTTCGAACAGGAACTGCAGAAGCGGCGGAATGAGTTCACTCAGGAACTGGAGAAGCTGCGCAGTCGCTTTCAGGATGAGTCGGCTCGTCAGCGTGATCAGATGGCATCCGAGCGGCAGCGATTTGATGAATCGCTGCAACTCGATCGCGATCGGTTCATGACCGAACGCACCGCGCTGTTGACTCAGTTCGAAGAGCGATCGACTGAATGGACGAAACGCCGCGAGATTGAACTCTCCGAGTTGGCGCGTGAGCGACAGGAACTCGAACGAGCCGCGATTGAAGCGGAAGCGGAACTCGCTGAACGCCGCCGGCAATTGGAAGACGAAGCTCGCAAGGCCCGCGAAGACGGACTCGCCGAGCTGCGGAGCAACTGGGACATCGAACGTCAGGAATTGCGCAGCAAACTGGCGTCGGACATCGAGACCGAGCGGGCTCAACTGGCTGCGGAAGTGAAGGCCTTCACCGATCAGCAGGAGCGGGAGCAGTCGGCGTTAAAGCGGGCGAAGGAGTCTCATGAAGCCGCGCTGAAGCAGGCTCGCACGGACATCATCGCCGAGCGGCAGCAGGCCAATGACGAGATGCGGAAAGAACGTGCGCTGCACGATGCGCACTTCGCCGCCGCTCGCGGGCAACTCGAAGCGGAACTCAAGGATCGCTTCGAAGGCACTGAGCAGCGAATTGCTCAGGAACTGGATTCACTCAATCAGCAGAAACTCGCGCATCAGAACATTATGGCCGAGTCGTCTGCTTTGCTGGCTGCCGAACGTCGGCAGTTGGAGGAGTCTCAGGCGGGGCTGGCGGCTGAACATCAACAGAAACTAGACGCGCTGGCTGAGCGTGAGCGGCGCCATCAGTCGGACGTGCATACGCACACGGTGTTGTCTCAACAGTGGCAGCGTCGCACGGGTGAGACGGCCGAAGCACAACGTCGGCGACGTTCGCAACTGGACCGCTTTCGCGAACTGTTGACCGAACGCGAACGCTCGATCGCTCGTGAAGAAGACGTGCGGGAACGCGGCAAGGTCGAGTTTGAAAATGAGAAGCAACGCGATCGCGAACTCGTCGCCGAACAGCATGCGTTGCTCGAACGTCAGCGCCAGGATCTGGTGCTGGAGAAAGAACGGCAGGAGCAGTCGCTGGCGATGGAGTACGAAAAGCTCAAGGAGCGAACTCATCGCATCGAGGGGCTGCGCAAGGAACTGGAGCAGACGAGTCTGAAAAATCTGGAAGACCGCCTGGCTGTGGAAGAAGCTCTGGCCGAGCTGGCTCCGCGCATCGGCGAAACGGCGGCGAAGCAGCGAGTGGAGGAAGTCCGCACGGTGATCGCCGGACGCATTCATGAAATGCACAACGCGGCTCGCACGTCTGAGGCCGATGAGACCGCGCGGCTGGTCGCGTTCACCCAGAAGCAACTGGAGGAAGAGGCTTCTCGCATGAAGAAGGACCGCGAGAGCTTTGTGCGTCGTATGGCCGAGCGGGAACGCGAACTGCAGGAGCAGGAAGCGAAACTCGAAGAGCGAAGCTCTGAGTCGCATCAACGCGAAGTCAAATGGCGAGTCGTCCGCGACGGCTGGCTGAAGGAACGCGTCGAAGCCGAACAACTCATCCGCGGCCTGCTGGAAGAACTTTCCGCAGACGCCTGATGGGTGCAACAGGCGGGCGGGTGCGGTTAACTGGTTCACTCTTTAACTGGGGGGAGAGTTGCGGCTCCGGCGTTGGCGGTTCAACATAACTGCGTCGCGTGGCTTGCTGTTGCAATCAAGTGCTCGAACGCGGCAGCTTCGGGATTCAACCGCGAGAGGAACCGCGACGAATGGATGCTCGATATCGGATCGCTGACACCAGCGAGATTGTGACGCCGGCTTTGATTCTGTACCGCGATCTGGTCGAAGAGAACCTCGACCGCATGCTGGCGATCGCGGGTAATCCGAGTCGTCTGCGGCCGCACTGCAAGACTCACAAGACGCGCGAGATCATTCATCTGGAACTCGCTCGCGGCATCACGAAGCATAAGTGTGCGACGTTTGCGGAAGCCGAGATGCTGGCCGACTGCGGCGTGCGCGACATCGTGCTGGCGTACAACATGGTCGGAGCCAACATCGCCCGGGCCGTGAAGTTTCTGACGCGGTTTCCGGAAGTGTCGCTCAACGTGACCGCCGATCATCCGAAGCCGGTGGCGGAACTCGGCGCGGCGATGGTCGCGGCCGGTAAACGCATCGGCGTGTTGCTGGATGTCGACACCGGGCAGCATCGCACCGGACTGGTCGTCGGCGATAAAGCGGCTGAGCTGTATCGACTGATCTCGAAGACTGCCGGGCTGATCCCGGCCGGGTTTCATGTGTACGACGGGCATCAGCATCAGGCGTCGCGCGATGAGCGGCGAACGGCGGTGAACGCGGAATTCAATCGCGTCGCAGCATTCCGCGATGAGCTGGTTGCGGCAGGGCTCTCAGTGCCTCGACTGTTGTGTGGCGGCACGGCTTCGTTCCCGATCTATGCCGAGAAGTCCGACCCGACGATTGAACTCAGCCCCGGTACCTGCGTCTTCAACGACGCGGGCTACAGCGAAAAATTCCCCGATCTGGTGTTTCCGCCGGCTACGCTGATGCTGACGCGCGTTGTCAGTCGCCCGACCGATGACCGCATCACGCTGGATCTGGGTTACAAGGCCGTCGCGTCGGACCCGCCGGTCGGCAGCCGCGTCACGTTCCCCGATCTGCCCGACGCCACTCAGGTGCTGCAGAACGAAGAACATCTGGTGCTGCAGACGGCGAACGCGAACGACTACCTGCCGGGCGATGAACTGTTTGCCGTGCCGCGACATATCTGTCCGACGTGCGCGCTGCATCGTGAGATTTTTGTGGTCTCGAAGGGTGAGCTGGTGGATCGCTGGGTCGTGGCTTCGCGCGATCGGTGGATCACGATTTAGCGAGGCTCCGCCTGTGACCGGCAAGTTGTAGGGTGGGACCAGCGCAGCGCCGGCCCACCAAATGGTAGGTGATGGTGGGCCGGCGCTGCGCTGGCCCCACCCTACCAATGACTTGATGTTGTGTTCGTGATTGCCGACGCCGGTGCGTAGCTCGAACTCAGGTGATAAGATCGTTGTATGCGACGTCCCTTGAGCATCTGGACTGTTTGTGTGGCCTGCGCCGCCTGGTGGTGTGCCAGTGTGGGTGCGGTGCGGCCCGCGTGTGCCGATCCCCGAGTTCCGGATCGCGTTGAAACCAGCGGCATGCGGCTGATCAGTGCGGAGACTCAACGATCGATCG
>CAYLTY010000106.1:0-26514 GCA_964386705.1 uncultured Planctomycetaceae bacterium | reverse complement strand
GAAGCGATCGCACCACCGACGGTGACCAGCTTCGTGCCCGGAGTTGTCGGTAGCGACCAGCCGCGCGGGAGAAAGACTTCGATAAGTTCGGCAAGTGACGTACCGGCTTCGCACTCGAGCACGCCGGTGGTGTCATCGAACTTCAGGCAGCGGTTCAGCCGCGTGCACTCGACAACTCCTTGACCGCTGTTGGTCGCTGAGTCCCCATATGAACGGCCCAGCCCGCGCGCGATCAGCGAGGAATCACTCGACGTCACCAGCTTGCGAGCCGTCGACCAGCTTTCAGGACGATAGACCGAACAGTCCTCGCGCGATGAACAACCCCAACCGCTCAATGTCCGAGACTGCGGTTTCATAGGTATCCCTTCGATGCGGCCACACTGATGATGAACAAGGCGCCAACCATGAGCGCAATCGCGCGGCTGACATTGTCTTTGATGGCAAAGATCACCGGGTCTTCCGACAGGATCTTGCGTTTGGCCAGGAACCAGACACGCGTGATCCAGTACATCAACAGCGGGCACATCAGCCATAGCGGCCAGTTCACCGCATAGACCCGCTTCACCCAGTCACTGTTGATGTAGAGAGCCATCACCAGCACGGCCAGATAGCCGCAAGTGGGCCCCAGTGTTTCGATGATGCTGATATCCGAGACGAGATAACCGCGACCACTCGCCGCTTCAGCAGATTCCGTTTCGAGTCGTCCCAGTTCGGAATACCGCTTGGCAAACGCCAGCGACGTGAAGAGGAACACGGACAACGTCAGCAACCACTCAGAGACTGGCGTCTCGGTGGCAATACCGCCCGCGATAAGTCGTGACGTGTAGAGTCCCGCGAGGCAGAAAACGTCGACCAACGGCAACCGTTTCAGCCAGACGGAATAAGCGGATGTCACCGCGAAGTAGACACCCAGCGCGATTGCGAACGCTCCGGACAAGCACGTTGCCGTGATCGCGACCGTTGTAGCCAACAAGCCGCCAGCGAGCACAAGTGCGGACGGAACGGAGATCAGTCCCGCGGCCAGCGGGCGTTTGCGCTTGGTCGGATGACGCCGGTCGTTGTCGATGTCCAGCAGGTCATTCAACACATAGACCGCCGAAGCGCACAGGCTGAACGCGACGAACGCGGCTGCCGACGCAAACAGCTTCGACGCGTCCGCAAAGACGTGCGACAACAGCATCGGCGCAAAAATCAAAATATTCTTGGCCCATTGATGCGGTCGCAGAGCTTTGATGTACGTCTTCAAGCTGCCAGTGCGGACGGCGATTTCCTGGCACTCGATGCCTTGCTGCGTCAGCTCCTTACGGAACCGTGTGCCGGGACCGACGAGGTACGCCACCTTGCTCGCGGTCCAGATCTTGCGATCGGCGGATGAATCGCCGAAGTAGTCGAATTCCTTGTGCCCGTGTTGAGCACACCACTCCCGAATCGCTTCCAGTTTCGCGCTGCTCTTACGGTTATGAGTCGCATCGCTCGCAATCACTCCATCAAAGCAGCCGAGATATTCCGCAACGGGCTTGGCCCAGAGTTCGTGAGACGCCGTCGCCAGAATCACCGGTCGACCGCGTGCCCGTTCAGCCATTAGATGAGCGACCAGACTTTCGCGGTAAGGCAGACGCGACGCGTCGACGGGCTCGACTTCGGCCACGTGTTGCTTCAGCGTCGCCAGACCCTGCGAAATCCAGCCGGGGGTCTTCCACAAAATGCCCGGATCACGCCGCACGGCGCGCACGTAACCCTCGTGGAGCAGGTCGGTGGCGATCAGCGTGCCATCCAGATCCACAAAGATTGGCCGATCAGTTTCCACGCTGGACGCGCCGGAACTGATCTGTAGCCGTAAGCTTGCCGTATCAGGCTGTGCCTGGGATTCCATTCCGAGTCCTTCGTGAAGTCCGTTTCGCGAAAGTTGGACCGAGCGTTCCAAGTGCGTCCGTCGTACTTCCAATGTGCGGGAATGCTAGTCCTCGTCAAAGATTCGCCCCAAGACCAACTTTTGGTTCCGATGAAACCGATCAAAGCCCTGTTGCTGGAATACCTTGCACGTCATGGAGATGAGCCGATTCAGGCCCGGTCTCTGATCAAGCGTTTCAAGATCCCGAAACCGCAGCGGCAGGAGTTCGAGGACACCTTGAAGGCTTTGCTCCGTCAGCAGCGGACTGGCCAGAAGACTCAGAAGAAGTCGCGCAAGCCGGAGCAGGACGAACGCGGCACGACGGCTCCCGGCGTCCCGCGCGGACTGATCTCGGGCATCGTTCGCAAGAGCACCGGCGGCGCCTGGTTTACGCCGCATCCGCCGAACGGAGCGGCGAACGCCTATCTGGCCGACCGGTCGCGGGATGACATCTTTATTTATCCCGAGGACCTGCGGGATGCTCACGACGGCGACGAAGTCGTCGTTCGAGTGCTCGCCAAGCGGCGCGGCAACGGCCGTCGCTGTGGTCGAGTCGAAGAGGTTCTCGGCCGCAGCACGAACACCTTCGTCGGCACCTACTTTGAACACGAGCAGCAAGGCTTTGTCCGCGTCGACGGTGCGGCTTTCAACGAGCCTGTCTGGGTCGGTGACCCCGGCGCGAAAGGCGTGCAGCCGGACGACAAAGTCGTCATTCAGATGGCCAGGTTTCCCACCGTGTCACGGATGGGCGAGGCCGTCATCACGGAACTGCTCGGCACGCGCGGAGATCCGGGAGTCGACACAAAGGCCGTCGTGCGGGAACTCGGCCTGCCACATGACTTCTCGCCAGCGGCACTCGCCGAGGCCCGCGAACAGGCTGCCGCGTTCGACGAAAATGATCTTGGCGATCGCACGGATCTAACGTCCGAGACCATCATCACGATCGATCCTGTTGATGCCCGCGACTTCGACGATGCCATCTCACTGACGCGGAGTGACGATGGTCACTGGCTCCTCGGCGTGCATGTCGCCGACGTCAGTCACTTCGTGCCGGCAGGCGGGGCGCTCGATCAGGAAGCGGTGTTACGCGGCACGAGCGTCTATTTGCCGGGGCAGGTGATACCGATGCTGCCCGAGGTCATCTCCAACAACCTGGCCAGCCTGCAGCAAGGTCGCGTGCGACTGACGAAATCGGTGTTCATCGAATTCAACGAGAAGGGCACGCCGCTGCATGCGGACTTCAAGAACTCGGCGATCAACGTCAAGCACCGCTTCGCCTACGAAGAAGTGATGCCGCTGTTGAAGGATCCTCAGGCTGCGGCTTCGAAAGTCAGCCCTGAAGTGTTCGCGCTGCTCGGTCGCATGTACGAACTGGCCATGCTGCTGCGGAAGCGACGTTTCGAAGACGGCGCGTTGGAGCTCTTTCTGCCGGAAGTGAAGATTCAGCTCGATCGTGACGGCAACGTCAGCGGTGCGATTCAGGTGGCACATGATGAGAGTCATCAGATCATCGAAGAGTTCATGCTGGCCGCGAACATTGCCGTCGCGACGAAGCTGACCGATCTCGGCATCAAGTTTCTGCGGCGTACCCACGGCACGCCGGATGAGCTCAAGCTCAAAGGCTTTGCTGAATTCGTCGCCAGCCTCGGTTTCCCTTTGCGGCAGTTTCATGACCGGCATCAGTTGCAGCGTCTGCTGACGGAAGTGCACGGCCAGCCGGTCGAACAGGCTGTGAACTTCGCTCTGCTCCGCAGCATGCGACAGGCCGAATACACCGGCGAAGAAGACGGCCACTACGCGCTCGCGGTCGAGAACTACTGCCACTTCACGAGTCCGATCCGACGTTACCCCGACCTGACGGTTCATCGCCTGATTGACGCAGTCATCCGGCGCAGTGATCGCCGCCAGAAAATCGGAGCACGCACCACTGATGTCAATAAGCTCGGCCAGCACTGCTCACAGACCGAACGCCGCGCGGCAGAGGCGGAACGCCAACTGATTCGCGTCAAGCTGCTGCGTCTACTGGCGACGAAGAAGGGTGAGACGTTCGATGCGATCATCACGGGCATCGAGAAGTTCGGCATCTTTGCCCGCTGCGTCGCCTATCCAGTCGACGGCATGATCCCCATCGAACAACTGCAAAAGACTGAGTTGCTCGACTACGACCGAGTGACGCGGCGACTGTTCTCCCGCCGTTCTGGAGTGGCCTATCAGTTGGGTGACGCTCTGCAGGTGCAAGTTGCTCGCATCGACCCCGACGCGCGCAAACTGGAATGGACCCTGGTCGCCGCCTCGCAACGCCCGCCGGTCCTCCGCAAGGAATCCCGCGACGAGTCGCGCGGCCCCAAACACAAAGAGAAACGCAAACCAACCCGGCGTTCCAAATCGAAGCCACGCAAGAAGAGCTGAGTTCATTGGCGCCTATTCAACCTCGCTCCTTACTTCATTTGCTCCCCTCGCCCCTTCGGGGAGAGGGGCAGGGGGTGAGGGGCGACGCCAGCCTCGGGAGCGGTTTCTCTCAACCAAAGACTTTGAAACGCAGAGGCCGCAGAGAAAACGCGGAGATCAGAGTTCGCTCTCCGCGACCTCAGCGTTCTCTGCGTTTCAAATCAAATCTGGGAGGTTCTGTTGCTCCGCTACCGCATCTCACAAACGACTTGGCATCAGCTGCATTTCGGGCACAACGGCTCGGCGTTCCATTTGGGCAACGAACAGGACTGCGTCGGCGACGTCAGACGGCTCCAACGCCAGCTCCAGGACTTCAGGCGGCGTCGGCTTGGGACGTTTTTGTAAGATCTCGGTCTTACAGAGGCCGGGAAAGATGACCGTCGTGCGAATGCCGTTCTTCTTCTCTTCGACGCGTGTTCCATGCGCCAGCCCGGTGATGCCGTGCTTGCTGGCCTGATAGGCGACTCCGGAAACGTCAGGCATCTGCACGGCAGCAGTGGAGAGATACACAATCAAGCCACCGCCGTTTGCACGCATCGTCGGCAGCACGGCCTGCGTGCAGTGAAACGCTCCCGACAAGTTCGTCGTAATCAACAAATTCCAGTCGTCTGCGGAGAGCACATCAATCGACCGTTGCGGAATGTTGGTGCCAGTGGCGTAGACCAGCAGATCCACGCGTCCGTGCTTCTCGACCGTTGAGGCGATCAGACGATCAACGTCCGCGCGATTGCTGGCATCGGTCACGGCAACATCGATCGCCAGGCCCTCGGCGGCCAGTTCATTCCGTAACTCCGTAAGGCGGTCTTCGCGTCGCGCACTGGCGATGACTCGCGCGCCGGCTCGAGCCAAGGCAGCAGCAGTGGCTCGCCCCATACCGCTGGATGCACCGACCACGATTGCCACTTCGTTCTTCAGATCTCGGGCCATGCGAATTCTCGCTGTCGACTTATTTATTGAACGGCTAGCCCTTGGCCAGTTCCTGTAGATGCAGTTCCACGCTCTCGGCCAGAGCGGGCAGACTGTAACCGCCTTCGAGCAGACTCACACAACGTCCCGAGGCATGTGTGCGAGCCACCTGCAGCACCAGTTTCGTCAGGTCGCCAAAATCTTCGGTTTCCAGACCGAGCGATCCGATCGGGTCGCGTTTGTGAGCATCAAACCCCGCGCTGAGCAGCACCAGCTCCGGTTTACACTTCGTCGCGGCGTCGGTGAGCATGTTTTCAAACGCGGCCAGGTACTCGCGCCGCTTGATGCCAAAGGCCAGCGGCAGGTTGAACTTCGTGCCGAGCCCTTTGCCGCGTCCCGTTTCATCGGTGTCGCCCGTGCCCGGATAAAACGGGAAGCGATGCGCCGAGAAGAAGTAGACGTTCTCGTCCTCGTAAAAAATGTCTTGAGTACCGTTGCCGTGATGCACGTCCCAGTCGATGACCAGCACTCGATTGAGCCCGTGCTTCTTGCGCGCATGCTGTGCGGCGATGGCCACGTTGTTGAACAAGCAAAAGCCCATCGGTTCAGCGACCAGCGCATGATGGCCGGGCGGACGAATCAGGCACATCGCCAGTTTGTGCTTGCCACTCATGACTTGATCGACCGCGTCGCAAGAGGTGCCCGCAGCTTTCACCGCGACTTCATAGGACTTCGGACTGCAGACCGTGTCAGATTCGATGCGTCCTCCGCCCGCCGCGCAGTATTCCCTCACATGGTCGATGTGCCGCATTGAGTGGATGCGTTCGAGTTGCTCGCGAGTGGCAGATTTAATCTCGCCGCGCTCGAACTTTTTGAGCAGATCGGTGGTCTCCAGGCGCTGGGAGATCGCTTCCAGTCGCTTCGACGTTTCCGGATGGCTGCCCGTGTCGTGTTCCAGAAAACACGGATCGGTGTAGAGCAACGGCATGATGAGTTTCTTCCTTCACAATGGCGAACACGCCGACGGCCACGGCGAACACCGGCGGCGAGTATTGAGCACGGACACTCATCGGCCAAGATCAGGTTCGTAACTCAATTGCAGCCGGGTACTCGCGGCGAGGATAGTTCGCACTTCGCCGCCGCGGTGGATCGCGCAGACAAGCCCGCTTCCCTCGCCCCAGTAGGCTCGAGCGAGGGGTTGGGGTGAGGGCTATTTCAGCCCTGATTCCTTTTGAAGCTATTCGGAATGCAGGGAGCGCCGAGCACTCAAATCACTGAGCACGCTTGCCAACGGCATACAGCGTATTCGTCGAGCGAATCAGCAACTGCCCGTTACTCGGAGTGATAGACGCGCGGAAGATTTCTTCTTGGGCCGCTTTGAGTTTGTTTTCCGCAACAACTTCCAGTTTGCTGCCCGGACGAATCACGTACGTGCTGCCGTCTTCACCAATGAAGTACGCCAGCCCGTTCGCGGCAATGGGCGACGCTGAAAAATTGCCGCCGATACGCTGCTTCGCGAGTTCCTTACCCGTGCTGGGCTGATAGCACGTAACGATGCCCTTCATGTCCATCACGAGCATCGTGTCGCCAATGACGATCGGTGATGGACAGTCGCGATTACCTTTGCGCGGCGTATGCCATGCCATGTGGGTCCCAGTGACGTCACCGCTGCCGCCCGGCTTGATGGCATAGATATCGCCCGCCAAACCATTGACCGTACACAGGACGCCGCCGGCCGGAGTTACCGTCGGTTCGCCTCGACCGTTGAAGCTTTTACAGAACCAGAGTTCTTTGCCGGTTTTCGGATCATACGCCCGCACGCCCGAGTGTCCGTTGACCGCAACTTCCTGATGCCCGTTCACCGTCAGCGCAATCGGAGTGCTCCAGCCGCGGTTGTTCGGACGGGGAGTCGACCAGACCGTCTTACCCGTTCGCTTGTCGATGCCGGCAATGAAGGCTTCAGCCTCGGAGTCGCCATTCTGAATCACCAGATCGCCGACCAGGATTGGACACGAGGACGTCCCCCAAGGCCCCGCGAATTGGCCGAGGTCGCGGGACCAGACGTGCTTGCCATCTACCGTGTAACCGTGGAGTCCGCCGCGGCCAAAGAAGGCATAGACCATCTCGCCATCAGTCGCGCAGGTGGCCGAGGCCCAGCCGTTCATTTCGTGAGTCGGTTCGGGATCACCCTTCCATGCGACCTGCTCCCACAACAGCTTGCCGCTTTTGCGATCGAGGCACATGACTACACGTTGCTTGCCGCGCTCCAAAGCCGCGGTGAGGAAGATTCGATCGCCCCACACGACGGGCGATGATTGGCCGATGCCGGGCAACGCTGCCTTCCAGGCCAGATCACTGGCATCCCACTTGACCGGCAGGTCTGTTGCTTGCGAGTGGCCGTTGGCCTCGGGCCCGCGCCAGCTCGCCCAATTGGATTCAGCACGAGCCTGTCCGCTGATCAGGCTCAAAACAAACAACGCACTGAAGAGCTTTCGCATCAGCACATCCTCAACGATGTCATTACGGAAATCGGCAGCAGGTTTCTTCTGGAAAGGTCTAACGGCGAGCGGAATCCCGGACAAGCTCCGGTTTCGCACGGCTGGGTTTCCCACGTCTGGACTGCCTGATTCCGACGCCGCGCTCTCAGCAACTTGAATCGTTCCGGCAAGATTTTGCGAAACGACGTCACTCCGGTCCGTTCATAACGGAACCAGGTACCGACCTTGCCGGTCATGCCGAACGCTCGCAACCTGCCGGTTCCGGAAGCTGCTGACTGCGTGCGGGTTGAGTTTGTTGATCTCGATTTGCTGACGGCAGTCTGTCGAACTAACGGTTGAAGCTGATTGCGCGGCGCAGGCACATCTCATATTTGCCTTACGTTCGTTGCCTTGAGCTACCCCAACACCACCGGCGCAGTTCCGCCCGTCCGAACTGCGGCAGGAGACCTGAATCGTGTTGATTCGACTCATCTTCATTGTATCACCGTCACCATGCGAAGCGTCGACGCAGCGAGCGAAGCGATTCCTGCGGGTGATGTCCGTCGTGGCGCTGGGGAGTCTTTCGTGGGGAATGATCAGCAGCCATAGCGTCGCTGCCGATGCTCCCACGCGCAAGCTCGAAACCGTTGTGAAGCAGGCTCAACGGCCAGCAACACCGGTCACCAAGAACTCGCGTCAAGGAGTGATCCAACTCACAGCTGGAGAAGCAGCCGCGACGGTGCCGACAGGACTTTCAACACAGCCATACGCGACAACCGAGCCGGATGATTCTCTCGAAGCACGCAAGGCGCGCTATCAGTACGGGTACTCAGGACCTTCGCGGTCCGCTCGCCGGATTGATCTGCGCGGTGACAACGCTCAACGGTTGCTGACACGTTCTCGTCTGGAACTGGCGGCCGGCGACACTTACGCCGCTCACAAGTATGCCGAGTCGGCTGCTCAGACGCAGATTCCGTTTGAGATCTTCAAGGTGCGTCCTTACGCCGTGCTGACTGAGATTGAACGCGCAGCAGAGCAGGGACGTCCGGTGCAGACCACTTTCCTCGCACGTCCTGAACCGCAATTGCCGGCACAGGAATTCAACACTCCAGCGTTGCCGGAGCCCGCTCCGTTCGTGCCGCCTGCGGAGGACGTGGGGCCGTTGAACGTCGTCGAAACTGTCTCGCCTGAATCGACTCCAGTTGAGCCAGAACCCGTGTATGCTCCGAAGATCGAACTCGTCGAGCCGACTCCGTTACCGCCGCCTCGACTGGCCTATCAGCCGCGCCAGAACCTTCCCGGTACCGAAGCCGAGGGGGAACGTCTGACGGATCGCCTGAAGAAGAATCCTCGCAGCTACCAGTCGATCGGTGAGAAGTCTCTGAGCGTGTTGCCGCCAGCGACCAGTTCTGACGGACAGGAGACTCTGCTGCCTGAGCCGCAAGCGCGCAAGCGACTTGAACAGATTCCGGTTGAGGTACATCAGCTGGGAGTCGGTCGCCGCTGGACTGATCAAGTCTTTGCCTGGGAGGCTCCTGCGTTCTACTACCATCCTCTCTACTTTGAAGAGGAACAGCTTGAACGTTATGGCAACGAGATCCCCGTCATTCAACCGGTGGTTTCGGGGATGCACTTCTTCCTGACGATTCCGACGTTGCCCTACCAGACGCACATCGAAGGCAACGGGCTTTTCTGTTCCGAAATCTACGATCTCGGCTACGACCGACCCGGCGAATGCGTGCCGTACTACAAGCGGCGCTTGCCATTCAGCTTCACGGGTGCGCTCGCTGAAGGCGCCGCTGTCACTGGCCTTGTCTTCGTCATCCCGTAATCGTCGTGGCGGACGCGTCCCGCGTCCGTCTTTTCCGAAGAGTGTTGTCGCCGCGCTATCGCCGTCCGCGCTTCATTCGGGCGGCTATACCCAGGAACTCGCCCAACACTTCTTCCAGCGGGCGATCGGTCGCCGCAAGTTCGTGAACCGCGCCCAGCTTGTCGCAGGTTCGTCGCACGGCCGCTAAGTGTGCCTCCAGCTTTGCCTGATAAGACGCCCGCGCGTCCGCTGGATCAACGTAGAGTTCTCGGCCTGACTCGGCATCGACGAACAATGCCGCGTCAGCGAAGTCCAAAGAAAGCTCGCGTGGATCGAGCACCTGCAGCACGGCCAGTTGATGACCGCACGCCTGCAGCGCTGTGAGTGCTCTTTCGAGACCATCCAGCGGCGCGAGCAGATCCGAAATCAGCACGATCAACCCGCGCTTACGGACTTGCGCGGCGACCTGATCCAACGGTCGGACGAGGTCCGTCGAACGTCCGGTCGTGGCGCGTTCGAGCGTGACGCAGATCTGCCGCAATTGTCCATGACGGAATCGCGCCGGCACGAATGCCTCGACCTGTTCATCAAACAGCATCAACCCAGCGGCATCGCGCTGCTGGATCAGGCAATAAGCCAGGCACGCGGCCAGCGTCTTGGCATAGTCCGCTTTGGAATACGTCTTGTTTGTGTTCGCCACCATCGTTGAACCGAAGCTCATCGACTGGCTGTTGTCCACAACCAGTTGGCAACGCAGATTGGTCTCATCCTCAAAGCGTTTGATGTAGTGTCGATCGGAACGGGCCAGGACTTTCCAGTCGAGATACCGCAGATCATCTCCAGGCGTGTATTGCCGGTACTCCGAGAACTCGACCGAGAACCCGTGAAACGGACTGCGATGCAGGCCCGTGACGAAGCCTTCCATCACGGCTTTGACGCGCAGTTCCAGCGAACGAATCCGCATCAGCACGGCCGGGTCGATGTAGCGGTTCGCGGAACTCGTTGTCATGACGGTGTCCTTACGAGTCGATCACTACCGGAGCGAATGCTCAAACCGTAGCCGCAACGTCGCGAGGCTGCATCGGCTCAACCCACCAACTCGCGCACTTTCGCGGCGATATCGTTCTGTCGCATGAGCGTCTCGCCAACCAGAATGCCGCGCACGCCATGCTCTTTGAGTTGATCAACGTCCGCGCGACTGCGAATGCCACTTTCACTGATCAACAGGCAGGACTGCGGAACCTGCGCCGCCAGCCGCATGGAGTGTCCCAGGTCAGTCACCATCGTCTTGAGGTTGCGGTTGTTGATGCCCATTAACCCGGGCTCGAGTTTCAGCACGCGATCAAGGTTCTCCGGCTCATAAATCTCGATCAGCGATTCCATGCCCAGTTCCGAAGCGTAGAAATACAGCTCGCGCAACTGGCAGTCATTCAGGCACTCGGCGATCAGCAGGATCGCATCGGCCCCGGCGGCCCGCGCTTCGAGCACTTGATAGCGGTCCAGAATGAAATCTTTGCGCAGGACGGGAATGCTGACCTCAGCACGAATCGCGGTGAGGTACTCCAGTCGTCCCTGAAAATACTTTTCGTCGGTCAGGCAACTGATGCACGACGCACCGGCCGCGTCGTAGATCTTCCCCACTGCGACCGGATCAATGTCTGCGCGGATGTCGCCAGCCGAAGGCGAGGCCTTCTTCACTTCCGCAATCAGCGCCATACTCGGGGCAGCCTGCAATGCAGACAAAAAATTGCGCACCGGCGGCGCATCTTTCACTTGCGCCTGCAAATCATGTTCAGAACAACGCGCCTTCGCCGCTTCGATCTCACTCCGCTTGTTCTCACAAATCTCTGCCAACACGTTCGCCACAGTGATCGCTTTCGTTCCTGAATTCAGCGTGCTTTCGTTTCGTCGGCGTCTTAACCAAAAGGTTACAGGCCGACGTATCGCGAATAAACGGCTCGAGCCACACCGGCGTCGTCAGTACCTTTGATGATCGCTCGACCGTCCGCGAATAATGTCACTTCATAGTCTGGATTGCTCAACTTAAGACGCAACAAAAACGGATTGACGCTGACTTCGCCAGCGTCAGCCAGCTTCGTTGCGACTTCTGGCAGCACCAGCTGCGCCGTCTGAGCGGGCCGGACCTGCACCGCATTCCGTCCGCACAGTACCGTTGTCTGCGAACCTTGCTGGCCGCTCAACCACAACCGCTCACCGCGCTGACACGCTGGGCAATTCGCCTGGCTGCGCAAGTTGGCGACGCTCATTTGCCGCAACGATCCGTCCCAGACATCGATCATCGTCAACGACAGCGGTACAGCGTCGCGACGTCCGGCGAGAATCTTGATGGCGGTCATCGCCTGCAGCGAGGCAATCACATTCACAGTTGGTCCGAGAATTCCCGCAGTGTCGCACGTCTCCATCGATCCGGGTTCAGGCGGCGATTCAATCAGGCAACGGAGACACCCCGACTCGTTCGGGAAGATCGGCATCGTCTGCCCATGACTGCTGATGCAGCCGGCGTACACCCAGGGGATATTCAGCTCCAGCGAACAATCATTGATGAGGAAGCGGACCTCGAAGTTATCCGTACCGTCGAGCATCAGATCGACACCTTCTGCGAAGCGTCGAATGTTCGTGTATTCAATGTCCGCGACGATGGGCTCAACCTGCACATCGCTGTTGATCTTCGCGATCTTGCGAGCCGCTGCGACGGCCTTTGGCAGTTGATCCCTGACATCGTCCTCGTCGAACAACACCTGCCGCTGCAGGTTGCTCGGTTCCACAAAATCACGATCAACGATTCTCAGGAAACCAACGCCCGCTCGTGCGAGCACATCGGCCAGTACGGTGCCCAATGCTCCGCAGCCGCACAGCAAGACGCGGCTCGAGAGCAGTTTTCGCTGCCCCTCTTCACCGATCTCGCCAAACCGCATCTGGCGGCTGTAACGCTCAAGATTCATCATTTTCCGATACAGAACCGACTGAAAATCCGGTCGAGCAAGTCATCCGTCACGACAGCTCCGACGATCTCGCCCAAGGCGTCCAGAGTATCGTGAATTTCGACCGCCACGACTTCGTCGCCCAAGCTGCAATCGCAGGCGGCGATTGCCTGAGTCAGAGCATTCTGAGCGCGATGCAGGTTAGTGGAAGCCCGCGCCGCCGTAGACCCTATGAAGTCGCGGCTTCCACGCCGTTGCTGAGCCAACTCATCGTGAATCTTATCGAGCAACCGATCGATTCCCTCACAGGTCAGAGCGCTGAGTTCAACTTGTGAGGCGCCTTCGCAATCACTCGCATGTGCCGTTTCGCTGCCACCATGCGAGGCTGGACCAGGACTTGTCAGATCGCACTTGGTGATGGCCAGCACCGCATTCGGCCGATCACGAAGGTGATCCTCGAAACGGCGGAGCGACTCCGCTCGCTCAACTGCATTCGTATCGCTCGCGATGCACCAAATCAGAAAATCCGAATCACGAACCTGTTCTGTTCGCAGGCTTTGAGCTTCGCCGTCAATGCCGGCATCAATTCGCTCCCACCCGGCAGTGTCAATGAGTTCAAACTCAGTGCCGCGCCATGTTACGCGACCTCGCAGATAGTCGCGGGTCGTTCCTGCGACCGGTGACACCATGGCAGCGTCGGTGCCGACCAATCGATTGAACAGAGTGCTCTTACCGCTGTTGGGATCTCCCACCAACACAACCCGCTGAGTCGTCGCGAGGTGCATGCGGTCCTGTGATTGCTTTAGCAAGTCGACGACCGTTTCTTGCACAGCTCCCAATCGGGTCAAGACATCCGCCTGACTCACGAAGCTGATGTCCTCATCGACGAAGTCCAGTCCGGCCTCCAGATCCGCCAGCAGGTTCAAGAGCTCGCTTCGCAGCTCTCGAATTCGCCCCGAGACCCCTCCGGCCAATTGACGCAGCGCGTTTCCCAACTCTTCATGATCCGCCGCGTCAATCGTTCCGAGTACAGCTTCCGCCTGCATCAGGTCCACATGCCCGGCAAGAAAGGCCCGCAGCGTAAACTCTCCTTTGCGAGCAGGTCGGGCTCCATACTGGAAGACGCGATTCAGCAGAGACTCGCAAATTGCGGGTGAGCCAGCAACTTGTAGTTCGGCGCTGGGTTGCCCTGTAAAACTGCGTGAGCTTGGCCAGCAATATGCAGACACATTGACCGTGATCGGCTGGCCTTCCAGTTTGATCTGGCTTCGCCCCACAATTCGATACGCGCGATGAGACTGATACTCTGACTGCTCGCCCAGCCGCGGTCTTTCAAGCATCAGCGAGTCCAGCACGTCAAACATGCCGCGACCACTGAGGCGAATAATCGATCGTCCGCCGATTCCCGGAGCACATGCCATCGCCGCAATGAGTTCATCGCTAGTCATCAGACATCGTTTCACGGGGATAGCGTATGAGTTCGTCCTGAGAACTTAGTGCCCAACGCTTTCGCGTGGATAAGTCTGAAACGACAATGAATAATACAGATCACAGAAATTACACGCATCACGACAAATAACTGCGCTCGGCTCACACCTGAACCTAGTCGCTCCCCTCGCCCCGCGTGCGGGGAGAGGGGCTGGGGGTGAAGGGCGATTGTTTCCTTTCGCCTTCGACTTTGGCTGAACTCATCCGGTGGCTGGCACCAGCCTGACGTGCAGTTAATTTCTGGAACACGTATTATTCGCGCGTTTGGGTGCAGTCGCGAAGAGTGCCGCAGCGGGACGGAACCGGATGGTGCGCAAGGGAGGGCGAGGCTCCTGCCGAGCCGTGCCAACGACTCGAAGCGGCTCGGCAGGAGCCTCGCCCTCCCGAATTGCAGAATACCTGCAATTTCGAATCACAAGGCGACCGCCTTATTCCGGCGTGCACACAATCCAGCCCGGTGGCTCGGGCGGGCGATGTACGACGTCGTCTGGCCCCAGCCGCACCGTTAAGTTTGAGTTGCCGTTCCGACGCAGAAACTCCAAGGCCCCCTCACGTGTGACACGTGTACCTGAGAGATCCAGTCTTCCCCGGAAAGAGAAGCCGATTTTCCCTGTCGCCAGCTCGACTTGTTGCAAGCCGGCGTCCGTGATGGCAGTGTTGCTCAGCTTCAAATCGATGAGTCGGCGCATCGGATGTAAAATCGATAGACACCGGTCAGTCACTCGACTGCCTGGCAGCCAGAGAACGTAAGCATTCGGGCAGCCCTTCTGGATGGCTGCCACACCCTCGTCGGTAATTGCGGAATTGACCAGCTCAATGCGCCAGAACCGCTCGTGGAGCATCTCAGCAATCCACTCGTCGGTAACACTCGCGTCAGTATCAAGTGTGATTTCATTCAAGTCGGCGCATTCCCGCAGACTTCGGGCACTGGAAACGGTGAGGTCGCGTGCCGCCATTCTCAGGCTCGTCAACTTGGGCAGCCGAGCGACTGCCTGCAACCCCACATCGGTGATCCCTGTGTGCGGCAGAGAGAGATGTTCCAGCGACGGAATACGGCTGAGGTTCTCCATGAGGGTGTCATCAAGATCGGGGCTCTCCAGGTGCAACGCCTCAACTGGCAGGCGCTCCAGCAGAGGCCCTGAGCGCGACGTCAGTCGGGTTTTACTCAGGTACAGTGCGTTCAACCGGGAAGCCGCACCGAACATGGCAAACTGAGCATCGGTAAGTTGGCTGTCATCCCACTGCAGTTCCTGAAGTGCAGGCCAGGCGGTAGTCGGCACGGCAGCGTTCGCACTGATCGGACCAGTCAGGCGTAGTATTTCCAGTTCAGCCATCTGGCCAAGTTCGTACAAGTGCCGCTCATCGAAGGGCCCGCGAAGAGACAAGGAACCGTTCACACCACCCCGTTGCCGCAGCGCGGCAAGATGTTGCGGTGTCATTCTCCGCGGCACCTGGAACCCCAGCCCCCTTAGCTGGTGAGTTTCAATCAGCTCCAGCAACGCGTCGTCGGAGAATGTGCAGTCAGCGGTGAAGTTCACCTGCTCGAGCTCTCCAATACGGCTGAGCAGACGCAGAATGCGGTCGCCATCGCAGTTGTCGACTTGAGCTGATGTGATCAATTCGCTGCGTGCGGCCCAGCCGGGCGGCACCATCTGGTTCAACCAATCTGGGAACGAGATGACAATGCCCATGTGCACTTCGCTCTGCAGCAGAACGCCATACCGATCCTTGAGTTCCTCAATGGCTGCACTGCGTCGTTGTTCGGTCCAGATTCCAATACCCACCCACACGGCGAGCAGCATCACGCCGCCGAAGATCAGTATCACCCACGGATTCTTCACCCACGACAACGCCGTCGCCTGCGGCCGGTCAGTGGTATTCAGAGTTGGATGATCATCCGGTTGCATGCCAACATCCTGCGACTCACGAATCAGCGGACAAGCGTGACGAGACTCTCACCGATCAATACGCACAAGTCATAGCGCGGATCGCTCACTGTCTGCAAGTTCCTTGAAAGGAGCAGATTTCCCGCAGAGGCGCAGAGTTTGGGAGAGCGAAATTCCGTAGCAGTGCCACGACCGTAAGGGAGTGGCATAGTGAATCGGGACGGGGCCGCTCCCTCACGGTCGCGGTACAGATTCTTTTCTCTGCGGCCACGAGGCTGTGAATGGGCGTCTCGACGCTGGCCAACACCCTCGATGCGCGGGATTGCGTTCCGTTGTTTAACCCCCACGCCAACGGCGTGGGCGCGCACGCCGCTGGCGTGGCGGTTAAATAGGGTTAAGCCACCGAGCACCCAACTACGGATCATGCCCATTGACTCACCGTCCCGGCGGGATCCCGTCTGAGGGCCCCGCTCCCTCCAAAATCGGCCAGATTTTTGTAGACATCAACAACTCTTGATGCAAAAACCTCGAAGACAGTTACCTCAACGCGTGAGCACTTTGCGGATCTGTATCGCGCAGTCCGCAGGCTTGACCGACTCGCTTCTGGTTTTCACCCGGTAGCACTCAGTACCGGCTGACCGTAACCGAAAGGGACGTTCATGCGGTTCTTGTATTGCGGCCTGCTACATCTCGTGATGTGTGTGTTCGTCGCTGCTCTCAACAACCAGAACGTTGAGCAGACCGGACCCGCTCCGGAGTTACGTTCCGAGGTCCTCAAGCACCTTTACGGCGGCGAACTCGGTGCCTGGAAGACGCGGGGTGCCTACGAGCGGCTGTTCGATGACGCCGGTCCCGCAGGTCTGGAAGATCTGGAGCAGGATGTTGATACCAGCATTGCCCTGCAGGCCGCGTGGGAGCGGTATCGCAAGATCACGAAGCGAGCCACGCCCATTGAGGGCCGACCAGATTGGGTTTTCGACCAGTCGGCTGTTGAAGATTTTTTGAGAGTAGCCGCTCAGCGCCTGCAGGATGAACCGCCGGCCTGGTGGGTCGCTCTCCTGAAAGCTGGCGAGACCATCCCGGAAAAGCATATCGACCTCTTCGACCAGTATGGTGAAATCCCCGCAGCGCTCTTCCCGGACACGCCAACGGTCGAGGTTAAAGGGGCAGAAGTACTCTTTAAGCTGGGCCGTGCAGATCGATCGATCATGGCTCACAAAGAGGAACTCGACCAGATCCATTTCTTTCCCGAGGTTGGTGATATAAGCGACATTCAGGCGGTCGCGTTGTCAGGCGACAAGTTGTCGTTCGTCGCCCGTCCTTCGATCGCTGGCGTGCCCTTCAGAATGGTCTGTGTGGGTTCCAGAACCGGACGGAGTCTCTGGGAAGCCACCGTCTGGGCCGCTCGCCGCGGTATTATCTTCGGCTCCCCCGAACCTGGACCTGTCGAGATCCATCAGCAGGATAATACCGTAATTGTCTACGGCTGCGGAGCTCACGCCATGTACGCCGAAGGCTTCGACGTCAAAACCGGCAGTTGCCGCTTCCGCTTCTGCACCTCCTGCTGGGGCCTCTGCCAACTGGGTTATGAACCCCACGAAATGGGACACCCCGCAACCTCAGCCATCGCGGCGACAGGTCCTTGACGGACCATGCACAGCAACGTCAGCTGACGTAGGCGGGTTGTGTTATGCGGATCCCAGGAAAATCCTGCGCATGTTGAGCGGCAAGGCGCTAGCCGCCGGTTCTGATCTTGTCCGTTCTCGGCGTACCAATCACCCGGCGCTAGCGCGTTGCGGCTCACTTCACCTACCGCTGAATCGGATACGGATCGGGCCGGGTGGCAGCCCCTGGCCGTCGGGCAGGGCGAGGCTGTTGTCTACCCATGCCCAGCCCCAGCGCTTCGCTCTGGGCGTGCTACCCAACCTTGTGTACAGATCGTCTATTTGGACCAAATCGCGTCGCAACCCCGCCACCGACGCTTGATCATTCATGCCAATATGGTACATCAAGCCAGTTCTGCCGTCCTGACCACAATAGGATTGTGCGAAAAGATTCAGCGCTGAGACGCGAAGCCGCAGTTCAGAACGGCCAGCCGCTTGTCATCAGTTGTTCAAGTTGCGTGGCGCCCACGTTCGGCGCCCAACTTGTCCACTCCCGTGCCCTGTTTCAGGAGAGCTGACATGAAATGGTCTGTTGCACTGCTCGCTTTCGCCCTCGGTGTGCCGAACCTGGCTAATGCCCAGGACGATTTTCTTCTGGATGACCTGCCGGACCACGTCACGGCCACTCTTGAGGCGCGTGCCAAATGGTTTGCGGCACTTCCTCAAGGCAACTCTCCGGGCTTCGACTTCTTCGTTGAGGATCTCCAACGCTGGTCGCCAGGTCAGACGGTGAAAGTCGCGTTTCTCGGCGGCACCCCGGATCTACATAGAGATATTGCTGACGCCACCAAACAGATTACCGATAATTGCAATATCAAACTCGATTTCGGCTTCAATGCAGCCACCGGAACTTATCGAAAGTGGACGACCTCTGATGCGGTGCACGCAGCGCACATTCGCGTTTCTTTCGACCAGGGGGGGTACTTCTCGCTGGTCGGCCAGGACAGCAGCAACCCTTCAGTCGGGGACCCCAGCAAGCCCGTTGGCGGAAGGGCCTACCAGCGAAGCCTGAACCTCGGTGGATTCGATGTTGCCCGCCCGGCTTCGTGGCGCAAGACGACTCGCCACGAGTTTCTGCACGCACTTGCGTTCAATCACGAGCATCAAAGTCCGGTGGGCGGCTGTGACGCACAATTTCGCTGGCAGGATGATCCGGGGTATCAATTCACGCAAACGCCTCAGGGGCAGTATATTACTGATCCCAACGGGAAACGCCCGGGCATCTACACCTACCTCTCTGGAGCCCCGAATTTCTGGAATCGCGCCAAAGTCGATCACAATCTGCGTCAAGCCTCCCCTGGTTCCGGTACCGCAGGATCATTCGATCGGGAGTCCATCATGCTGTATCGATTTCCGCCGCTGTTTTATGTCTCCGACCCCAGTCCTTGCGGCCCGATCGGAAGCGGCGAGAATCTCTCTGTCGGAGACATTGCGGGGCTAAAGCACCTCTATCCCGCCGAAACCGCCCCGCAAGCGGCGCTGATCGCCGAGCGCACCAAGAAAGCACGAGAATCAATCTCCAAAGCCCCGAGTCTCAAAGCCGAGGTTAAGGAGATTTACGCCGCGCCAAAATAGTCGCGACCGAAGCCATCGAGACGCCAGGTGGTCTGCGTCGACAGCATTCCCTGGCGATGCTCAGATCGGCTCACCGCGGCGGTGCCATGGATATCCTTGGCACCGTCTACCGCCGCTGGCGCGTGAGATGTACCCTTTGGGCACCTCCACCCCGTAAAGACGATGCCCGACCCGAGACAGTCGGGTGTCGTCGCCGGGATATCACGCGCTGGTCCGGTGGCTCCATGTCTGATTTGACCTCACTCAGCTCACCATTGGTCCGCTTTCCCAACGCCTGCCCTTGCTGCGGGTATGATACGCTCGACGAAAGAGGCGACTACGACATCTGCCGCATCTGCTGGTGGGAAGACGACGGGCAGGACAACCATAACGCGACTGCTGTTCTGGGCGGACCAAATGCATGCATGAGCCTGGCGCGAGCGAGGATCAACTACCTCACGGCCGGAATCTCTGATCCCACTCGAACCGACCTGCTCATTAAGCGATTGTCCACAAAAGGTCGCGTGCAGCAGCGGGAGTTCGTGTTCGACGAAGTGACTTCCAGAATCTCGGAGCCCGCTCTGGTGTGGTCGGTGACAATTCGCGAACTGGATGAGGATCGATCACGGCCACTCTACGCCGTTGGCGATCGAGTTGATGTGCAGCTCAACGGGATCAATAGAACGCCAGGATCCGGAACGATCCACTCGGCCATCTGGCATTTCAAAATGGGAATCTGGCACTACTGGATTCTGGACGACAAAGGTCGCAAGGTTTCAAAACGCTACGCCTCGTCCGACCTAATTCCCGCACCTGATCGCTCAGCACAATAGATGACAGCTCGGGAGGGCGAGGCTCCCGCCGAGCCACGGCAGGGTGGCACACCCTGGCCGCCGGGAAGGGCGTGGCGGTTGCCTACTAGAGTGCCCACTCCCAGCGCTTCGCTCTGAGCGTGCCACCCGGCCCGTAGCATGGACGCCCAAGTCCGTGCGTAATTGGTGCAGCACGGACGGGGCGTCCATGCTACAGCGTCGTCAGAATAGTTTTGGCAATTACTCCGTTCCGACAACCTACAGAATTCCGAGGCGTCAGCGCAGGCTTGATCCCAAGTCTTTCGCTGACGCTTTCTTCTTTACCAGCCTCTGCAGCTTGAGGCCTCAGAACCGCCCCGCGCGTTGATATCACCGCTGGTTGCCCAGTCGAGCGCACTTAAGCAGAGACACCACAACGGTCATTGCGCAGGGCTTCTGCACCCCCGCCAGGTCGTACAATTCTACCAATTGATACCACCGGACCCTGGATGGCTGCGCAATTGCTACCGTCGGCATAATCCTACCTGTCACCAGCCGCACGTGTGTTAAGGCCGCACGGAGTGGATCAAGCCGAACTGCCGTCACCGACGGCAGCACCGCCACTTCCCACGCTGCTTTCCCGCCTCGCCACCAAAGAAATCCCTTCGTCGCATGAATCCACTCTCAAAGGGCCGAAAACTTTGACTGTGTTACGCATACTGCCGCTGCAAAGCGGACACTCCATTCTCGGGCGTTCGCCCGAACCCGTTCGCAGTCAGTCAGAAGACATCAGGACCGCTAGCAACCTTGCGTGTCTTGTGGCTGGAGGCGTCGGAAACATGTGCAACTGGAGTGAAACATCAATTGGTTTCTGTTTCTACATTCGAGGAGTTCCCGGAATGAAGTGGACCACCCTGACCAAAGCTTTGCTGGTCGTGGCTGCGAGCGTCGGCAGTGCCCAAGCCGGTTTGTTCGACCACCACGGACCATGTTGTGCCCCGACCTGTGCGGCCCCACAAGCGAAGAGCTGTGCGGCTCCCTGTGCACCAGCTTGTGCTCCCCAAGCGGTTAGCTGTGCAGCTCCGGCTGCCTGCGCTCCCGCTTGTGCGCCACAGGCTGTGACCTGCGCCGCTCCCGCGGCCTGTGCACCGGCTTGTGCTCCTAAGGCTGCCAGCTGCGCCGCACCATGTGCGCCAGCTTGTGCTCCTCAGGCTGCGACCTGTGCAGCTCCATGTGCGCCAGCTTGTGCTCCAGCAGCTCCCAGCTGCTGCGCTCCAGCTCAGCCATGCTGCAACAGCGGCTGCAACACCGGTTGCTGCCACAAGAAGCACTTCAGCTTGCCCAAGCTGTGCATGCCGAAGATCAATACTTGCAACTGGCACTTGCCGAAGATGGACAGCTGCGGTTGCAAGCCAAAGTGGAGCTTGCCCAAGCTGAACCTCTGCAAGAAGAATCGCTGCTGCAACACCTGCGCTCCAAGCTGCGCGGTTCCGACCTGTGCAGCTCCCTGTGCGCCAACGTGTGCAGCTCCCTGCCACTAAGCTGAGACAAGTCAGCTTCAACGGACCATGTTGGAGCTGACCTCTCTTCTCTAGTCGCAAACTCGGTGTGCTCGACGAACAACCCCTATGACTCTCCCAGTTAATACGTTCGTCGAGCTGCCGATTGCTCTGTCGAGGCTTCCTGCTGATGACGCAACAAGATTCACCTGCCTCTGACTGATCGTGCTGTTGGTATAAGCCATCCCCTTTACGACGCCATCGTATGGCGTATTCAGTTCTCGACCTTGTTCTGACAGTTTCGATCGCGCATATAATACCGAGGCGGCTGGAGTCATGACCCAGCCGCCTCGGTTGTTTTCATTGGTAGATACAATTCGTGCGAACTATCTCTGCTGATCCGCAACGCGCCAGCCGCGGGTGATTGGCGTGCCGACAGCGGACCGGGCCAGAACCGGCGGCTGGCGCCTGGCTGGCGACTGGCCGCTCAGGGCAGGGGGTATAAAAGGAGAACGCCAGCCTGTGGGGCCATCCCCCTCAGACTGGCGTTCGAGACCTGCGGTAAAAGAGCGGTGGCCCCGGCTAGTCACCCACACCGACGTCCAGATTGAACGCTGATTGATACAAGGTGCGTTCGCGCCGGTTGTGGTGCCTCAGGAACTGCATCCAGTCATGCAGCTCCATCTTGATCTGATCTGCCAAGGCCACCGCGTGAGTCGAGTTCGCCACTCGCGCTCTGAGGTCGGCGAGCATAATAAAGAGACGTGTATGCTCAGCCTGCAACACATCAACGGTACCTGCCAAAAACGGCTGGCGGTCCAGCAGTTCGCACATGTAACCACCTTCTTCACGCAGTTCAAACTCACGCGGCAACGTATCGACCAGCGAGTCGAGAATGGCCAGCAGCCACTTGTTGTCGCGCGCATCATCCGATTCGTCTAACACGGACCGCAGGTCTCCCAGTAACAGATATTCGAGCTTCGAATACCCCAGCAGCAATTCTTGTGAAGCAACTGACAAGCTCATGAGAAACCTCCCCAAGACCCAAAGATGTGATGGCCGGATGGAACTGCGTCGAACGCGCTAGACCGCGTCGAACCGTTGAGGCGACGTCCGCATTGTGCGCCTCGGGGAGGCAATTTCTACAAGTAGAAAATCTCTCTTTCGACAAAGTTTTTCGAGGTCGCGGCCCCCCGAAAGTGGGCATAAACCTCCCGATTGCCAGAGGTTTTACACGCCTTAGAACCGCTACGAACGGAACGAAGCCGCAAAACACAACCCGGCTTCGGACGCACCTCCGACAGCGGCCGCTTTTGCCTCGGCTGATGTCCGGCGCGGCCTATGGTTCAGGCGACTGCTTCTCTGACGTCACAACCACCTTGAGCGAGCACGCCGTCGCTCCTGGTGTCCGATCATCGCCCATCGTTCGGATCCCATGCCTGCAGCCCTGACACCAATCACTCGCACGGGGGTCTCGCAAGACCTCAATGCCTGGGTGGAGGCCGTCGCGCAACTCACGCGCCCGACGATCATCCATTGGTGCACCGGTACGCCCGCAGAGGCCGCTCGCCTGCAAGAACTGATGACGCGCGAAGGCACATTGCTGCCACTGGATTCGAAGAAGCATCCCGGTTCCTTCTATGTGCGTTCGCAGCCAACGCGTACTGATGCGTCGCGCACGTTGCTGTGCAGCCGATCGGAAGCAGAAGCCGGGCCAAGCAACTGCTGGGCAGATCCCGTCTATATGCAGGACGTCCTGACGCGGCAGTTTGATGGCTGCATGCAGGGCCGAGTGATGTACGTTGTCCCGTATCTGCTCGGACCGGCCGGCAGCCGCTTCAGTCAGCCGGGAGTGCAGATCACCGACAGTGCCTTGGCCGCGTACGCGACCAGCGTCGTCGCGCAGACGGGAAACGTCGCATTGCAGCGTCTGCGGAGTTCACAATCCTTCTTCAAGGGACTGCACAGCCTCGGCACGCTGGATCCCGAACAACGGATCGCCTGCCTGTTTCCCGAACATCACCTGGCGCTCAGTCACGGGTCCAACCATCTGGACGACATGCTCGCAGCGCGGCTGTGGCATGGCCTGAAGCAACGCAGTATCACGGCTCGACAGCACGGCGGGTTCGCCGAACACATGGCCGTGCTGGGCATCACCAGTCCGGACGGCGTCACAACATATCTCGGCGTCGCGGGTCCGCAGGGTTGCGGCAAATCGACGTTGGCGCAACTCGTTCCACCAGATCACGACCTGCATTCCGGCTGGCGACTGGAACTGATCAGCGACGACATCACGTGGCTCAACTGGCACGAGGATGGTCAGCTCTACGCGATCAATCCCGAACGAGGATTGCTGGGTCTCCTGAAGGGAGTGAATCAGCAGCACAACGCTCAGGCGGTCGACGCGATCGCTGCCGAGACAGTCTTCTGCAACACGGGCTTCACGCTCGATCGCCGCGCCTGGTGGGATGGCGCCAGTGGAGACGTTCCCAGCGTATGCAGTGACTGGCGCAGCCGCGAATGGACGCCGTCCAAACCGACTCCGGCATCTCATCCGGAAAGCCGGTTCCTGACGCCTCTGTCGCGCTACCCGGCATTGTCCAAAGACTGGAGCAGCGCACTCGGAGTCCCGTTGAGCGCCATTCTGTTCTGCAGCCGACGTTCCGCGACGATCCCTCTGGTGCATGAAACATTTGACTGGAATCACGGTGTGTATGTCGGGGCGACGCTGTCGAGCGAGCCGTTCGACGTTGAGCCCACCAAGTCCACACCGGCGGCGTTTGAGCCGATGGGTCTGCGTCAGGACTGCGGCTATCACCTGGCCGATTACTGGCAGCACTGGCTGAATCAGGGACGTCGCGCGGGCGTGGAACTGCCGCGCATCTATCACGTGAACTGGTACCGTCGCGACTGGACCGGCAAGCTGATGTGGCCCGGCTATCGTGAGAACTTCAGCGTGCTGAAGTGGATCGTCGAACGCCTGCGCGGCCGCGGTGATTCGCTGCGCACGCCGCTGGGGATCGTGCCGACTGCCGAAGGTTTGGGACTTCATCTGCCGCAATGGCCGCGCGAAGTGTTACGATCGCTGCTCGAAGTCGAATTTGACGACTGGTACAAAGAGCTTGATCAGCGGGAAGAGTTCCTCGTCCGGTTCAGCACGAAGCTGCCGCCGGAATTGCTCGAAGAGAACGAAATCCTGCGAAGGCGGATTCGGAATGCGCGCAAACAGTCTGGCAGATAAGAGAGCAATCACGGGCCAACAGAATTTTCAATGGGGCAGGGCGGCCTGGGTTCTCGTCGTGGCGTTGGTGATGTCCTTCGCGCCCGCAGTCACTGTTGCTCAAGAGGCCAACATCACGGTCGATGGCAAACGCGCGATGCAGTACCTGCAGCGCGTGTGTGACATCGGTCCGCGCATCAGCGGCTCGGAAGGCATGCAGAAGCAGCAGCAGCTCATCATCGACCACTTCAGCAAGCTGGGCTGCGAGATCAAGTCGCAGGCCTTCGATGTGAATCATCCGACGAACGGCACGCCGGTCCGCATGACGAACCTGGTGATCTCGTGGAATCCGACCGCGAAAGAACGCGTGCTGCTGGCTTGCCACTACGACACTCGCCCTTATCCCGACCGCGACCTCTTGAGGCCGCGCGGCACGTTTGTGGGTGCGAACGATGGAGCCAGCGGCGTGGCGCTGTTCATGGAAATGGCGCATCACATGAAAACCATCCGCCCGCGTTACGGCGTGGACATGGTCTTCTTTGACGGTGAGGAACTGGTCTTTCGCAACGGCGACAAATACTTCTACGGCTCCGAGTACTTTGCGAAGTGGCTGCGCGACAAGCCGCCCGAGTACCGCTATGTCTGCGGCGTCGTCGTGGACATGATCGCCGACAAAAAGCTGGAGCTGTATTACGAACAGGGCAGTCTGCGAATGGCCAACAAGGTCACCAAAAGCATCTGGGCCACCGCGAAACGCATCGGCGTGAAGGAGTTCATCGAGAGGCCCAAGCACGAAGTCAGCGACGATCATCTGGCCCTCAATCAGATCGCCGGAGTCCCCACCTGCGACATCATCGACTTCGACTACTCCGCCTGGCACACGACCCGCGACAACCCGTCTTCATGCTCGGGAGACAGCCTGCAAAAGGTCGCCCGCGTGCTCCTGACCTGGCTGGAAGAAGTGCCGGTTGATTGAAGGCCCGGCACCATCATTGGGAGGGCGAGACTCCTGCCGAGCCGCGTATTAACTAACTCGTCGCTGGACGTTTTCGCCCCGCAGGGGCAACCCCAAGTGAGCCCAGGGCAGAGCGACCAACGGGAGCGTCGCCCTGGTTCAACTCCCCCAACTAATGCCTTGAGCCCTGCAGGGGCGATACTAAGTCGCGAAGGTTAGTGTCGCCCTGACAGGGCTTGAGGGTGTTTCCATCTCGACGACCCAGGGCGACGTTCGCTTGGGCGAACTTGCCCTGGGCTAGCTTGAGGTTGCCCCTTTGGGGCGAAGAGAGAAGGTCGCCTACATGTGATTGAGCCTCTCCCTCCAGAGGGTTGAGCAGTTAATGCCTCCCCGTCGAATGCGGTTCCCGGATTGGGAATGGCGCGTCTCAACATCAGTAATCCTGCCGCAGCGCCGTGCAGCTCACGATGTGACGAGGGTGGCTGAGGCTCTACAGTGCGGATTCAACTACGAAAACAGGTATTGAGAAACATCAACGACTGAGACAGCAACCGCGCGCGTCGCCGAGAACCGTTCACGCGAAACCGCTGTCTGGTTGATGCGAAACAAAAACAAGATGTCGTGAGTAACACCAGTCCGCCGGGCGAGCGGCTGGATGACGGATGGGCCGTCGCAGGTTCGTGGATTTATGAAAACCAAATTCATTGTTGCCGCAGTGGTGATTGTCGGTGTGGTGGTGTTTGCAGTGGCCTCGATCATCAACGGCGGCAAGCCGGTCGATGCGGTGGCCGTCGAACGCGGTCCGATCCGTGAATTCGTCGAAGAGCGCGGCACGACCCGACTGCCTCAGGTCTTCCAGGTGACCATGCCGTACGATGCCCGCATCGCGGCCATTGAGATCATCGAAGGCACCCCGGTATCTCAGGGACAGGTGCTGGCTCAGATCCTTCCCGCCGACCGCGACCTGGCGGTGCTCGCGGCCA
>CAYLTY010000105.1:0-26562 GCA_964386705.1 uncultured Planctomycetaceae bacterium | reverse complement strand
GGTCGCACATCATCTTCGCCAGTTCGCGCTGAGACAACTGCGCATCATGCAGTGTGATGTCGTTGGGCTGTTCCTCGATCCAGGTGTGTTCAATGAACAGCCCATAGTCGCGGCGCTGATAGGTTCGCTTCAACGAGGTTGTTCGGGCCTCTGAGCCGAACTCCAGATGATCGGGGATTGAGTCCACGGATTCGAACCGCTGCCAACCCGCGAAATAGCGTTGAGCACCGTCTTTCGCAGGCTCCTCAAGCAGCTCTGAGTCACGAATAGAACCATCAAACTCGTTGTCTGGCCGCTCTTTGAGATAGCCGGACTTTGTCCATAGCGACGCTTCGCGCGACTCATCGGGCGTGCTGTCGTCGTGCTGAATAATGGCTCGATCAACCCGGCCATCGGGGTGCAGTGTTGTCTCGCAGAAGTGCAACGGAGCCGGACCGCAACCGACAATCAGCAACAGCGCGAACAGAATCATCCAACGACGGTTCATGGAGCGACCTCATGAATCAGGAGGACGACGAATCTCGTTCATCCAGATTCAACTTGCAGGCCGTTTATTCCCCGGTTCGCCGGAATTGCTGCTAGAAGCGGCACGTAGGGCGGACAATCCTGTCCGCCAACTAGAAGTCATCCCCGTGCAGATCGCTCTCGGTGATGAGCGTATGGCCCTTGTCCTTCAGGACGTGCATGGCCTGATCGGCGTCGCTGACGTGAATCGCGACCGCGCTGCGGCCGTTGCGACGGCACATCAGCGGGTACATGTAGTTCACGTTGATCTCGCCGTGCATCAGGGCGCCGCAGATCTGAGCCATCGGCTGATCGCCTTCCGGCAACTGCACGCCGATCACGTCGTGTTCGAAGAACGTGAACCCGGACATTTCGAAGACTTCGCGAGCGCGTTCAACGTTATCCACCATCACTCGGGCAATCGCGACTTCCACGGTGTCCACCATGCTGATCGCGACCACTCGCAAGTCGTTCTTTTCCACGCGGCGCATCAGGTCAGCCAGACTGCCGACGCGATTCTCCAGGATCACCACAAACTGTCGGAGTGTGGGCCAGTCGCGACCGCGCATTGTCGCGGCGTCCATGAAATCGTCGTCAGAACCAAACCCGTGCGGCATCGTGCGTACCTCTGATTCCTGGTGCTGGCAGCCATGCTTTCCGGTTGAGGCTACCACATTCGCGTGAACTATCGTCAAACTTTCTTTGGACGGCTAGACGGGTTGCAGGCACATCCTTCGAATCCGTGCCGGCAGGCTTTTCGCATTCACCAGACGACACATCATGATTGACGCTCTTCCGTTGATTGATATCCGGCAAGTCACGAAACGCTTCGGCGGTGTGACGGCTCTCAGCGATGTGTCGTTTGTCGTGCAACGCGGCGAGTTCCACTCCATCGTCGGCGAGAACGGTGCGGGCAAAAGCACGCTGATGAAGATCCTGTCTGGCGTGATTCCTGACTTCGAAGGTGAGATCCGCCTGCGCGGCGAGCCGGTACGGTTCACGGGTACTCGTGACGCCGAGCGCCGCGGCATCGCGATCATTCATCAGGAATTGAATCTCGTCGAACAGCTCAGCGTCGCCGCCAACATCTTCCTCGGTCGCGAGAAACGCGGTGCCCTGGGGTTGCTCAACGATGCCGCGATGGAAGCCGCCGCTGCCGAGTTGTTCAAGCAGTTGGGCTGCCAGATTCGGCCGCAGCAACTCGTCGGTGAATTGCGAGTCGGCGATCAGCAACTGGTGGAAATCGCCAAGGCGCTGTCGCTCGATGCCGAGATCCTCATCATGGATGAACCGACCAGCGCGCTGACCGAAAGCGAAGTCGAGCGGCTGTTCGGCGTGATCGATCTCCTGCGGAAACGCGGCGTCACGATTCTGTATATCTCGCACAAGATGGACGAGGTGTTCCGTCTGTCAGAGCGGGTCACCGTGCTGCGCGACGGTCGCTGGATCGCCAGTCTGGATCGCGCCGAAGCCACGCCGAAGCAGGTCACCCACCTGCTGGTTGGCCGCGAGATCGAAGAAGGCGCCTGGCACTCCAATCGCACGTTTGGAGAAGTCGTTCTCGATGTTCGTAACCTGTCGTTGCCGTGGCAGGGACATGCTCGCGCGTGGCGATTGAAGGACATCAGCTTTCAACTGCGGCGTGGCGAAGTGCTGGGCATCGCCGGTCTGATGGGAGCCGGTCGCACCGAGCTATTGGAAAGCCTGTTCGGCACCAGCCCGGAAACTCCGCAGGGCGAAGTGCTGTTGGAAGGTCAGCGCCTGCAACCGGCTCATCCGTCTGAAGCCATGCAGGCTGGTTTGGCTCTGGTCACTGAGGATCGCAAGCGGCTGGGGCTGTTCGGTCACATGAACGTCCGCGAGAACATTTCCATCTGCACGCTGGATCGATCGACAAAGTTCGGTCTGGTCTCGGGCAGTTCAGAGCAGCAGCAGGCGACCGCATCGATTCAACAGCTGCGAGTCAAAACCGCCGGGCCGGAGGCTCCGGTCCTGAGCCTCAGCGGTGGCAATCAGCAGAAGTGCATCATCGCCCGCTGGCTGGAAACTCACCCCAAAGTCTTGCTGCTGGACGACCCCACCCGGGGCGTCGATGTCGGGGCCAAGGCCGAGATCTACGGCGTCATCGATCAACTGTGCCGACAGGGACTCGGCATCATCGTCACGTCGAGCGAGCTGCCCGAACTGATCACGCTCTGCGACCGGATTCTGGTCCTCTGCGAAGGCCGCCTCACCGGCGAGTTCTCCCGCGGCAACTTCACCGAACAAGCCATCATGGAAGCCGCCACCCAACGCGGTTGATGCGGATTCGAGTAGTCAGACAGTCTTCGACATCTGTGAGCCGCAAGGCGCTAGCCGCGGGTCGGTAACGCAGCGAATTCAAGGTACGCCAGAACCGGCGGCTAGCGCCTTGCCGCTCAGTGTCTTGCCCCTATGGACACGCGCCCGCTTCGCGCAGCAGGGCTAATGTTTCTTCCAGCGGCAGGCCGACGACGTTGCTGTAGCTGCCTTCAATCTGAGTGACGAACACGCTGCCCGCGCCTTGCACGGCGTAGCCGCCAGCTTTGCCTTGCGGTTCGCCTGTCGCGATGTACCAGTCCAGCCACGGTTCAACGTCCGGTCGCATGGTGACTCGTGTGACACAACGGTGTGACCATGCCTGCTGCGATTGATCACTGAACCTCACGCGAGTGACCGAGACGCCGCTGAGCACCAAGTGCGTCTTGCCTCCCAGGTACGAACGGAACCAATCGCGCACCGTGTCCGGCCAACTGGGGTCTGTGGGCGGTTGGCCAAGTGACAACAAAGTGCCATCAGCTTTCGTCACGACGACGGTTGTGTCCGACGCCACGACAAACACTTCGCTGGGCTGCTCACCAGACTGCGCCGCGATCTGGGGATCATTCAGCAACTGCCGAATCACGTCGGCAGCTTTAGCCTGCACAATCTCACCAATGCGCCGCTCGAACTGCGGCAAGGTGGTCAGATCATCAAAGCCCGCTTCATCCGACGACAACGGCGGGCGCACGATGATCCGCTGGGGCGGGACCAGCAGGCCCAGCAATTCGCGGCGGCGCGGAGAACGTGAGCCGAGCACGATCGGCAGTGAAGAACTCATGGCTGCGGTGTTCCTGTCGTCGGTGTACCGAGTCGGCGGTTGATCCATTCAGGTTCGACGAAGCGTTTCAGCAACCAGCGCAGAATCTCTTCCATGCGTTGCCGCGTGCGCGCCCGGTCTTCTTCGGATGAATTCGGCTGCCACACGATCCCGTGCCAGTCGAGTTGCCCGGCCCACTTCTCATGCCGCGCGGATTCGTTGACTCGATCCATCACTCGCTTGGGCCACGCCATGCCGAAGTGATCGATGTAATTCAGCCACAGACGATTCAACGGTTCGGAGTGCTCTGGATCATACGTCGATCGCGCATACGCCACTCCGATGCTCGCCGACATCAACAGCGTCGCCACCGAGCGCATCACGTCGGCGTTCTGCAAACTAGCCGGAGACGCTGCTGACAACGGCGCCAGCAAACTGACGATCGCTCCCGCGTGCAGCAGCACCGGCAGCGTGAACCGCGTTCCAAAGTAGTTGCCGCAGCCCATCACCAGCACGACCGCAAAAGCCACCAGCGCCGGCTCTTCCAAATCCAGAGGCACGCCATTGCTCCACACTCGCGATGCGGCAACAGCTGGCCACATCAACACCAGCAGCAAGGGCAGCAACACAAAGAAGGCCCAACTCTTAGCACCCGGCCTGCGAGCCCCCAGCACCGCAATCGACGGGCAGGCACACACCACGGCGGTGAAGTACCACAGCAGATCGCTCACGCCTTCGGTCAGTGCGTTCGCCCATTGAGCCACCACCAGCGTCACCAGCCACAGACACAACCCCACCCCCGCCCACCGCGAGGCCGTCACCAAAGTGGTCTCCCACAGCCAACGCCCGCTACGAACGATCACCACCAAAGCGGGTATCAATGAAACAGTCGCAACAAGGCGAAAAAGCAATTCCCACATGAACGACACTGGATCCATTAACAGGCGGATGGAAGCGATGGGACAGTCACCGACATCGTCCGCATTCGAAGCGGTACGAAGCCTGAGTTCGAATCAGTTTTCGGTCAACCCACGCCGCTAGGGGAACACTCTGTCCAAGATGAATCGCCATTGGATCTAAGAGGCCGACAAAACATCCTGGCTCCATATTGGATAACCTCTCGTGCATTCAAAGGTGTCGAGCATGTGTTCGCCGGGCTCAACTTCCTGTGCAAATCGGCACAATGACCAAAGAAGAAATCAACCACTTATCCAACAACTGGCAAATGAAGCTCGTCGCGTCATTAGTTGGACCGACACAAAATCTCGGGTGTTGAAAATGACACTCCGAACAGAACTCCGTGTATTGACAGAATCTCATTCGTATCTAGCATCTTGTGACCCTTCGTTTACGCGAAGATGAGCCATGCCCTCTACGGGGTAAGGTCCGCTAGGGTTTATGCCCTATCGGCTGGCCGACAAGAGGCGTCTTACGACGCCGAGAATCCACACTACGAGGCTTGAGCCTTGGGGAGTGAAGTATGCCCAAGAAGGCATCTATCGATCTTGCGCAGGCGCTGAAGAGTATCGAAACCGGTTCTCAACGCATTAATACCCTCGCTACACAAACATCGCAGCGAATTGTCGCATTTGAAGAATGGTTGAGCCAACTACCAGGGAAAATTGCGACAACATACTGGTATGAGTCAAACGAAGACGGGTCCTTGGGGCTGGGACTTAGTCGCGATGGCCAACGATGGTCGCTGTGGCATGAAGTTGCGAATTATCACAGTGAAGAAACTGACTACACCAGGCTTAGAGACGCGCCGGTTGAAATCAAAGTGAAGATGGTGTCGAAGTTTCCCGCCTTTCTTGTGCATCTCGCCGAAGCGCAAACGAAGCTCGCCGAAGAACTGGAAAAAACCAATTCGGAGTTTGATGATTTCGCTGTGACTATTGGTTTAGCCAAGACCAAGGAAGGTGCGTGAAATGCCATCATCTTCCGTAGATAACTTTGCGCCGCGGTGGGTAAAGTGCCTAGGGTGCCTTATCGCCGTCCTTCAATTCCCAGCAGCGTTTGCGGTTGTCTTTGCGACACCCGCTTCTGGAGCAGTCGCGTTCGTGCAAGTGCCGACGATTTGCTTTTCTTGCCAGATTTGCCTCGCAGGGCTGCATTGTCTCATCAATGGTCGCTCACAGCCGCCCTTATTTCACATTGCGGTTAATGCGGTACGCGGGATCATCACCGCAAGATGTGGAGTGCCTACAAAGAAGAGCAATTGACATGGTGGGAGCAGACAGTGCGAGTAGTGCTCAGGACACCATTCGCACTTCCTCTGCTGTACGTGTGGCGGAACGCGCATTCGCCGCAGCGGAATCAAATGCAGCTGTGACGCGAGTTCTGCAATCTACACCCAACATGGCTGTCGCACTGCATCAGTCCAAGCTCACCGTCACGGTCTTCAACTCGGTGTAGTTGTTGAGCGCCGCGGCTCCGAGTTCGCGGCCCATGCCGCTCATCTTGAAGCCGCCGAAGGGGGCGGCGGCGTCGAAGACGTCGTAGCAGTTCACCCACACCGTGCCGGCTCGGACGCTCTTGGCGTAGCGGTGAGCTTTCGCCACGTCGCGCGTCCAGACAGCGGCGGCCAGACCGTAGCACGTGTCGTTCGAGCGGGTGATGATCTCATCCAGATCCTTGAACGACAGCACGCTCATCACGGGGCCGAAGATCTCGTCGGTCGCGATTGGCATCTCGTCGGTCACGTTGTCGAAGATCGTCGGCTCGACAAAGAAGCCCTTATCGCCGAACCGCTTGCCGCCGGTGACGCACTTCGCGCCGGAGTTCTTGCCCTTCTCGATGTAGCTCAGGATCTTGTCGAATTGAGCCTGATCGACCTGCGGGCCTTGCGATGTTGAGGTGTCAAACGGATTGCCGAGCTTGCGAGTCTTCGCCCGGGCGGTGATCTTCTCAACGAATTCGGCTTTGACCTTGTCTTCGACGAAGACGCGGCTGCCGGCACAGCAGCACTGACCTTGATTGAAGAACAAGCCGAACTCGGCACCTGCGACAGCGGCGTCGATGTTGGAATCGGCAAAGACGACGTTGGGGCTCTTGCCGCCGAGCTCGAACGTCAGCCTCTTCAGAGTCGTCGCGGCCTCGGCCATGATGATCTGAGCGGTGCGGTGCTCACCGGTGAACGCGATCTTGTCGACGCCCGGATGCTTCACCAGAGCGGCGCCGGCGGTTGGTCCGTAACCCGGCACCACGTTAATCACGCCTTCCGGAATGCCTGCTTCCAAAGCCAATTCAGCCATGCGCAGGCAGCTCAGCGGAGTCTGCTCGGCGGGCTTCATCACGATGGTGCAACCGGCGGCGAGAGCCGGGCCCCACTTCCAGGCCACCATCAGAGCCGGGAAATTCCACGGAATGATCTGACCGCAGACGCCGGTCGGTTCGCGTCGCGTGTAGCAGAAATAGTTGCCGCGAATCGGAATGGTGTCGCCGTGAATCTTGTCGGCCCAACCCGCGTAGTAACGCAGGCAGTCGATCACCAGTGGAAAGTCAGCGGCGCGGGCGTCCTTGATCGGCTTGCCGTTGTCGAGCGTTTCCAGAGCGGACAGCTCATCAAAGTTCTGTTCGATCAGGTCGGCCAGTTTGTTGATCAGCTTGCCGCGATCGCGTGCGTCCATGCGAGACCACGGTCCCTCGAACGCCTTGCGAGCCGCCTTGACGGCCAGATCGACGTCGGCGCTGTCACCTTCAGCAATGTTCGCAATGACCTGCTCGGTGGCCGGGTTGACGGTTTCAAAAGTCTTGCCGCTTTGAGCATCCCGCCACTGACCTCCAATCAGCATCTTGGTCTGACGGACTTTAGGAACAGGCACAACAGTCTTTTCAGCAGTTGCAGTCATGACAGACTCCTTCGTGGTGATGAGGTCTCAGGTACTCAATTTCCAGCGAGCGCGGCCAGCGGTTTTTCGACTCACCTGCCTCAGTGTTTTCACAGCGCTGTGACACCGCTTGTCATAGCTCCATGTCACAGCTTGTCACAGCTTGCGGACACCTGGTTCGCCAAGTTTTCCACGATGCGCAGCGGGGCGTTGCCTACTTCGCAGAGCTCGTTCCGGCAGCTCGGCGTTCGAAGTACAGGCGGGCGCCGAGCAACAGGAACGTCGCACCGCCCACCGTCAGGCCGGTTGCGACTTTGCTGGTGGTGGCCATCGTCATGCTCACCACACCAGCCAGCAGGGTCAGGATGAACCAGCTCACGAGGCCAAGTCCGCCGGGGAAGAACTGCTTCTTGAGGCCGCCGCGGCTGCGGAGTTCGTTGAACGTCACGGCTAAGACAACCAGCACGCCGACGATCAGGCCTTCGAAATCATCGGGCGTTGTCTTCACGGTTTTGCTGACGGAATCAATCACAGTCCGCAGGAAGAGTGCGCCCAGCATGGTGCCGGGAATCGTGCCGATGCCGCCCGTCAGGCTGCAGCCACCGACCACTGATGCGGCGATCGCGTTGAGTTCATAACCCATCGCGGCACTCGCCGGATTGGAAAGGCTGACATAGGCCAGATGCAGCACGCCCGCGATCGCGGCCGTCAGCGAACCGATGCAATACGACAACCACTTCAGGCGTTCGGTGCGAATGCCGCTTAGCCGCGCGGCTTGTTCGTTCCCACCCATCGCGTAGAGGTGACGTCCCACCACCGTGCGGCTCAGCAGAACCCAGATGATGATGGCCATCACCACAAACACGAGTAGCGCAATCCACCACTCTTTGCCCAGCGCGCGGAACGTCGGATCGTCGACATAGATCTGCGTGTTGCGTCCCTGGCCGGAGAACGCACCGTTGACGTCCTGCACCAGCACGCGCGCCAGACTGCGCAGCCCGACCAGCGAGGCGAGCGTCGCTACGAACGGCGGTAAGCCGACCGCCGTAATCAGCCACGCGTGAAATGACCCCACCAGCAGCGAACACAGCAATGTGCCGGTGATCGAAACCAGAATGATCCACAGCGGCAGATGGTTGGTGATCGGAATGCCGCGGTCGTTGTGCGGCGCGAGAGACAAGATAATCGATGCGCAGATTGCTCCGCTGAAGGCCATCACCGCACCGGACGACAGATCAATTCCGCCCGAGATAATCACCACCGTCGCACCGAGTGCGAAGATGCCGAGCACGGATGTCTGTCGCAGGATCTCGGTCGCGTTGTAGCCCGGTCGATTCCAGTAGGAGTGTGACCCGTCCAGCACCGACGTGACGGCAATCACGGCCATGATGGCAATGACCAGCCCGAGCTCGCCTCGATAACGTCGCAGCATCGACTTCACGAACGATTGGTCCACGCACTGATCCTTTGGGGATTCTCATCCGTGCTGCAAGTCATTGTCGTCTTTCGCTCCGCGAAAGAACCGCGCTCTTGTAGGACGGACAATCCTGTTCGTCGAAACGGTGACGGACAGGATTGTCCGTCCTACTACAGTCATGCTGTTCCACTCGCGCATGTTACCGCTCGGTGGACTCGCCACCCACCGCCGCGATGCAACGCGAAAGCGTTATTCCGAATACACAAACTCGTTCATGCTGAAGAGCGTCTGGCAGAAATCTGTCAGAGCCAGTTGAGCCGCGTTCGGTTTGCCAGCGGTTTGATAGGCTGCGGATTGAGCTGCCACGAACTGGTTCGCCAGCGCGGCTTCTTTCTGGCTGGGGACTCGGCCAAAGGCGATGCGGTAGGCGTTCGTGACCCGTTGATCGGCGGGAGCGGCTTCCAGTCGAGCGGCCAACGCGGCAGCGTACTGTCGTCCCTGCGGGCTGTTCATAAACATCAGAGCTTGCGGGGCGATGGTTGTTCGCGACCGCGCGCCGATGCTCACCAGATGCTCGGGCCAGTCGAAGAGCATCATCATCGGAATCAGTCCGCTGCGCTTGATAAAGAAGTACACGCTGCGGCGGCGCATGTTCTGGTCCAGCGTGCCCGGTCCGTACATCCGCTCGTCGAGCGTTCCTGAAACGGCGAGCAGAGAATCGCGGATCGCTTCCGCTTCCAGTCGCAGCGGCGCCCTTCGCCAAAGAAGAAAATTGTCGCGGTCGAGTTTGGCGCGAGCCTCATCGAACTCGCCGGACTGCATGAAGACGGCACTGGTCATCATCAGCTTGTGCAGACGCTTCAGCTTCCAGCCGTTTGCCACCAGATCATTCGCGAGCCAGTCCAGCAGTTCGGGATGAGTTGGTCGATCGCCCTGCAAACCGAAGTCGTTCGGAGTGCCGACGATGCCTCGACCGAAGTGGTGATCCCACAATCGATTCACAATCACGCGTGCCGCCAATGCACCGGCACCGGTATGAGTATCCGTCATCCAGTTGGCGAGACTCGCACGGCGGAAGCTGGTGCGCGTCCAGCCTTCAGGGGCTGGTACCTGCCACTTGGCGGAGCTGGTTCCGTCCGGCATCAGCACCTGCAGGAAGTTGAGCGACGCTTCTTCGACCTTCTGATGCACGTCACCGCGACGCAGCACGAACGTCTTCGGATAGAAGTGAGTGAACCCGCGACCGTCGCCGTGATGCGGCATCTTCGGGAAGCCTTCACTCGTCACCATCATCTTGGTGAGTGCGAGGCCGGGCCCTTTCTTCTGATGTTCATCTACAGAAGCCTTCAGCTTCTGCCAGGCGGGATCTTGAGGAGCGAACCAGGCGATTGCCGTCTTCCAGTGGTCGGACTTTTCGTCGGCGTTCTGCTTCAGGGCCGTGAGTGCTTCCAGGACCTTGCCATCAGGACCGGCGTTGCCGGATTCAGGCTTGGGCTGTGAGAGACTGGAAACCGACAACCGGAACCGGCCCAGGGAGTGGTTCGGGTTCGGATGGTTGTAGCTCAGCGTGATCGTCAGCCTCGACCCGCCTTCACCGCCGACAGCCGCTGCCGTATCGAAGATCGCGGCCTGATCCTTGCCGATACCGCCGACATCCACGGCCCAGCCGGTCGTCGGTTGGTCGTCGATGGAACCGGCCACAGACAAGTCGCCGGTGTTCTGCTGATGCGTCGCCCGGGCCGACGCGAACTTCACGGGTTCAGGCTTCGCATCACCCTTGCCGAGCGGCTGAATGGCAACCTGGAAATCAGTCAGCACGAAGTTGCCGTTGCCAGCTCGACCGGGGCCTTTGGCCGGGAGTGAATCATCCTTCAATGCTTCGACTCGAATGGCGCGAATGTCTGTCTTGCGAGTGTCAGCGACGACGGTGATGACATCCTTCGCGGGAACTTTGCCAGTGGCGAGATAGGACGAATCGCCCAGCGCATTGAACTTCGTCTGCGCCGATGAAGTCACCGAGACGACGGAGAGATTCTCCCAGGGACCGGACGGTGCTGCGGCCTCTTTCGCGAGGAATTCTTTGAAGCGACCCGCGAGTTGAGTTTGTTCGTACTGCTTGAGCGCGTCCGCCAGTTCCTGACTCTTCGCGTCAAATGTCGCCTTGCGTTGCTTGTTGGCTTCGGGTTCCAGATCGACATCGATCTCGCTGCGAATGGCCGTCGTGAAACTGGACGCCATGCGGTAGTAGTCGACCGACGGAATCGGATCGAACTTGTGATCGTGGCACCGGGCGCAACCGACGGAGAGGCCGAGGAACGACACTCCGGTCGTCGTCACCATGTCGTCGAGTTCGTCGTAGCGCGCGGGTTCAAACTCAACTTCAGTGAGCTGCGTCGGGAACGAAGCCGCTCCCAAGAAGCCGGTCGCGGCTAGTGCCAGCGGATCGTTCGGAGCGAACTCATCACCCGCCAGTTGCCACTGCAGGAATTGCTGGTAGGGCATGTCCTGATTCAACGCTTTGATCAGGAAGTCGCGGTAGTGGTAGGCATGCGGACGGTCGTAGTCCTGCTCGTAACCATGCGACTCGGCGAAGCGGGCAATATCCATCCAGTGCCGCGCCCAGCGTTCTCCGTAATGCGGAGACTCCAGCAAGCGATCAATCAGCTTCGGCCAGGCTTGAGGATCTGTGTCGTTGACGAACTGATCAACCTCCTCGGGCTTGGGCGGCAGCCCCAGCAAGTCGAAGTACGCTCGCCGGATCAGCACTCGTTTGTTGGCGGCGTCGTTCGGGCGGAGTCCGGCCTGTTCCTGCTTCGCGAGCACGAAGCGGTCGATGTCCGTCTTCGGCCAGGCCGTCGCTTTCACGGCGGGGACCGGCGGATTGCTCAGCGGGCGGAACGACCAGAATTTGCGGTCGTCGTCCGTGATCTTCATTTCCTTCGGGCCGGTCTTGGCACCTTCAACCAACGGGGTGTCGTAGGGAGCCCCGAGGTCGATCCAGTCGCCCAGCAGCTTGATGCTTTTGTCGTCCAGCTTCTCGGACTTCAAAGGCATGAATGGTTCTTCTTCGTGCCGGACCACTCGCATGAGCTGGCTGCTCGCGGCCGTTTTCTCGACATAGCCGCTTTTCATCAGAGCTTCGCGGGTCGACAGGTCGAAATCGCCCTTGGTCGATTTGCCGCCGTGACAGTCCAGACAGTTCCTGGTGAGGATCGCCCGCACGTTCGACTTGAAGAGGGCCAGACCCTTCTTGGCCCGCTCGGGATGGTCAGCCGGAACGGGTTTCTCATCAGCCGCCAGTAATGTGTTGCTCAGCGTGATCGCGATCACCAGTGACAACAACACCGTTCGCAGTTTCATAGAGCGACTCCAACAGCAGGGCGGGTAGAGGCGGTGGGCGTTCGTTCGAAGGACGTGGTTACCGCTCACCACTCTAGTTAGAGGCACGGGTCGTCGTCGAATCTGAGACGGCCTTTAGTCCGGACGAACGGGCAGGGCCTGATTCTGTAGCATGGACGCCCCGTCCGTGCCCAAGGGCTGCAGCACGGACTGGGCGTCCATGCTACGGATTGTCGAGCCGAGGTCGCTTACGCCGAACTCAAAGAGAAGGCCTCGGTTCCGGACATTGCTTTCATTTTTGAAACACGCACGCTCGGTTCAGGCGTTGGTTCGTGTCGTCTCTACGCCACCTCATCGAGTTCGGCGGCGTTGCGGGAGGGTTATCTTGCGAATCGTGGGGCGCGATGTTACGAGTGTCGTGCAACCGTCAGATCAATGGTTCTCATTTTTGTCATCTTGCGTTCGTAAAGGGTGGAGCCCGCAGCGGAGCAAGCCGGCAATCAGGCGCTGCCTACGCCGGACGTGAGACCACTGGCTGCGCGGGAGCGGGCAATGTGTGAAGTAAGGCATCAGCGACGATGTATACGACGTCAGTCAGTTTGCTCGAACGACTGAGACAGCCGGAGGAGCGCGCTGCGTGGGATCGCTTCATCTCCATCTACACGCCGCTGCTCTACCGCTGGGCGACGCGGTTCAATTTGTCTGCCGAGGAAGCTGCTGACCTGGTGCAGGAAGTCTTCGCAACTCTGGTCGTGAAGCTGCCTGCTCTGACTTATGACCAGTCGCGCAGTTTTCGCGGCTGGCTGATGACCGTGAGTCGCAACAAGCTGGCCGAACGCCGCCGCATCAAACGGGTTAACGAGGTCAGTGCGGACAGCAAGTGCGATCCTGGAATCGATGATGATCCCGGCGAGATCGTCGCCGAGACTGAATATCGCGAGATGGTGACTCAACGTTGCCTGGAAGTGATGCAGGACAGCTTCCTGCCGTCCACCTGGCAGGCGTTCTGGAAGCTGGTTGTGGACGGCATGACGGCCCCGGAAGTGGCTCGCGAGACCGGCCTTTCAATCAGTGCTGTGTATTCGGCCAAAGTCCGTGTGATGCAGCGTTTGCGGCAGGAATTGGCCGGTTTGGTGGATGAAATTGAATTGCCCAAGACCCGTCCCGGCAGTTTTTCTGTCGGACCAACCGTGATTTCCTGAAATCTGCGACAAGTTTCTGCCTCAGCGCGCATAAGTAGTGGGCCATACGAGCTGAAGTGAAGAAGTCGGCCGGACAATCCCGTCCGGCAGTCGGGCAAGATTGTCCGACCCACAAACCTGTCTTCTCAGCCCTGATGGATCACGAACCCCAGTTTCGGGGGACCATACTGCTTTGAAGCTGGTGAATTGATGGGGACCGGGGAAGGTTGTCCTGCGCGTGAAGAGCTGTCCGATGTCTTGTCGGGACGGAACGCTCCCGCTGCGGACCGTGTTCTCGGACATCTGGAAACCTGTGCCCGCTGTTCTGCCCTCGCAGAAGAGATCTCGCGCGAGGACGAACTGGCGCAAGTGATTCGCGCCCGGCCGCCAGTGACGCCGGAGGATTCCGCCGAAATCAACGCGCTCATCGGGCGAGTTCGCCAGGTGGTGGCTGAAAAGTCTGGCCGTGTTGAGTCGGAAGCGCTCAACTCCTGGGACAATCATAGTTTTCGCGTGTCAGCCTCGCGCAGCACGGCGTCAGCCGGCGCGGGTGGAGCGAACGAAGTTGCCCGCTGGGAGAACTGGGTGCGAGCGACCTTTCCGCCGGTGGACGGTTCGAACGCCGTGCGGATCGCCAACTATCTCATTCGCCGCGTGCTGGGTGCGGGCGGCATGGGAGTTGTCTTCGAAGCCGAAGACACAGTGCTGCGTCGACCGGTGGCGATCAAGCTGCTGCGTCCGGAACGCGCGACTGACGATGCTGCCCGGCAACGCTTCCTGCGCGAAGCTCGTGCCGCAGCGGGCATTCAGCATGACAATGTTGTTGCCTTGCATTCGGTCGGCGAAGAACGCGGCATTCCCTATCTGGTGATGCCGCTGCTGCAAGGCAGGTCGCTAGCCGGTTGGCTGAGAGAACGACCTCGTCCGTCGTATGCAGAGGTGCTGCAGATCGGCGAAGAGATCGCCAGCGGGCTGGCTGAAGCTCACCGGCACGGTCTGATTCATCGCGATGTCAAACCGGCGAACGTGTTTCTGGAAGGGGCCGATCCGGGGAGTTCGGTTCCACCAGGAATGCTCACCCGAGTCCCTGACGGAGCGACCATCGACGACGCTCGATCGCACGACTCAGCGCTCGATTTGAATGGTGCAGGCGATGACCCGAGCCTTTCTGCTGAAACCGCTTCACTGAAGCTGGACGACAGCGAGATCACCATTCGAGAACCCGAGCTGGCATCGAGTCGCGCGCCGGCTGGCGCGTCGGGACGACCCATTCGGTTTCGTGCCAAACTACTCGACTTCGGCCTCGCACGCGGTGAACCCGCTAATCGTTCCGATGACGATCCGTTGTCCGATCAGGGCATAGTGGTCGGAACTCCGGCCTACATGGCCCCCGAGCAGGCATCAGGCGACGACATCGACCAGCGAGCGGATCTTTTCAGTCTGGGTTGCGTGCTCTACCGCATGCTGACGGGCGAGTTGCCCTTCCCCGGTCGCACGACGACTCAGCAACTCGCAACATTGATGACGCGCGATCCCGTCACCGTGGCCTCGTTGGCTCCCGAAACACCGCCGGAATTGGCGGCACTGGTGATGCAGCTCTTGCAACGCGATCGCTCGAAGCGACCGCAGTCCGCCGATGAAGTACGCGAGCGGCTGAGTGTTATTCGTTCGATGCTGGGGCAGAGTTCCGTCCAACCGGCAACGACCTCGGGCGCGAAGAGTGCCCGCTGGATTGCAGCCATCTGCCTGCTGGTGCTGGCGTGCGCGGGTGTGGTGATCATCATCACGCATCGCGACGGCACTCAGACGCGCGTGGAAGCGAACAATGTCGCCGGCGTGAACGTGAAGACGAATGATCCGGGAGTGCCTGTCATGGTCGAGGCACCACCCGAGAAAGTTGAAGCTCCGGAAGGACTCAGCCCGACCTGGTTCGAGGCCGCGTTGAAGTTGCCCGCACCAGAACGGGCTGAGGTCGTCAAAGCGGAACTGCAGCGTCGCAACCCGGGACTGGGCGACAGCATCACGTTCGTCGTCGCGGGCGATCGAGTTCGCAAGCTCACCATCGAGTCGCCAGTTCTGAAAGACATCACGCCTCTGGCCGTGCTGCGCGGCTTGCAGGCTGTGAGGTTTCTCAATACCAGTCAGGGAACTCCGCGCGAACTGACAGACTTGCGGCCGCTCAAAGGGCTGAAGCTGACAGAAGCTCTGATTGAACATTGTCCGCTGATTACGGACTTCAGTCCTCTCAATGGCATGCCGCTCACTCACTTCAGCGTTTATGCGTCTTCTCTGCCGAAGGCTGAATGGTTTGCCCGGCAGGATTCCATTGAAGTGCTCAACATCGGCGGACGCACCGAACCGATCGACTTGAGTATCTACAAGGACCTGCCCCTCACGACTCTCGCGATCAACGAAACTTCGGTGAGTGACCTGACCCCGATCAAGCATCATTCACTGGACTTCCTGCAGATCGCGGTGACCAAAGTCACCACCCTCGAGTCCCTGCGAGGGATGCCTCTGGTGCGACTGGATTTCCGCCACACTCCGATCGACAACCTGGAGCCGCTGCAGTCGCTCGAACGTCTGGTATTCCTCTACTGCGACCAGTTGCCTCCCAAGCAATTGGAGTTCCTGAAGTCACTGCCGAACCTCAAGTTCTACAACAACTACCCAATCGCTTCGCTCACTCCGACGCCTCCGCAGCCAGTGCCACAGCCGGAACCCATAGTGGGGTCAGCTCAGCCAATTGATAAGTGGCTGCAGGAGGCATCTGCTCTACGCGGTGACGCGCTGGCCGCGGCTGTCAGGCAAGAACTGCAACGGCGAAACCCCGGACTGGGCGAGAAGCTCCGGTTCGAGATTCATGAAGACGTCATTCATTCGTTGTTCATTCACTCGCCTCAACTGGATGACATCTCTCCAGTCGCAGCCCTGAAGGATCTGAGTGCGTTTCACATCAGCTATCCGGGCGCGCCGGCGCAACGAAAGTTGACCGATCTGCGACCGCTCAGTGGATTGAAGGGCCTGAAGGCCGTGGCCTTGGAGTTCTGCCCCGAGGTGCGCGATTTCACGCCGCTGCATGACAAGCAACTGGAGTGGCTGAGCCTCTATGGTACGCCGCTGCCGGATCTGTCCTGGTTGCGCAAGCTGGAGCTGCGCCATGTGAATCTGGGAGGTCGTGCAACTTCCGTGGACTTGTCGATTCTGCGTGGCCTGAAGCTGACATCGATCGACTTGAACGAGTCCGCAGTGAGCGATCTATCTCCATTGAAGGACATGCCGCTGCATACGGTGTCGGTGGCCAACACCAACGTGGAAAACATCACGCCGCTGCTCGATATGCACATCGAGGCGCTCAACATCCGCGATACGCTGGTTGATGACATCACGCCGCTCAAGCAGATGCCGAAGCTCAGCAGACTCAGTTGCAACATTCAGAACAACAGCGAACTAGACCTGCTGCGTTCGTTCAAGCATCTCGCTGAAGTGAATCTAGCTCCCATCGGCCAGATGAAGCTGCTGCCTCGAGCTCCCGTCCATCAGTCAATCGATGCGGTCGCGCAGTCCGGCGAGAACAAAGCGGCCTGGCAGCTTGCCAAGTCCGTACATGTCAAGCTGCAAGAGCTGAACCCCGGTTATGATGCTCAACTGCACGCCGTCATGCAGGACCAGAAAGTTCTGGGGTGGGAAATCAACTCCACCGTGCTGAACGACATTTCGCCGCTGAAGGACTTGCCGGATCTGGAGAGCCTGCGTCTGACAAGTACGCGTCTGGTGACTCGCAACTTAAAAGACCTCAGTCCGCTGCGCGGCAAGAAACTCAAACATCTCACGCTGCACTATCTGAAAGAGGTGACTGACTTCTCACCGCTGGAAGGCATGCCGCTGGAGACCTTGATCCTCTACCGATCCAGCCTGCCGGATTCGAAGTGGCTCTCAACGCTGAAGCTGACGGAACTCAGCGCAGGCGGTCGCGATACAGCGTTCGACTTGTCTGTATTGAAAGACATGCCGCTGAAGACGCTCAACATCAGTGACGCGCCGTTCGATAGCCTGTCTGCCTTGAGTGGTCTCAAACTGGAAACCTTACGCTGCAGCGGCACCAAGGTCCGTGATCTGTCCCCATTGCGCGGCATGCCGCTGATCGACCTGCAGTGTGGCGCATGCGATATCGACGACCTGTCGCCGCTCAAAGACCTGCCGCGCCTGCGACGCATCTCCTGTCGCGTCCGCGATCAAGCCGACAAAGACCTGCTGCTCTCCATTCCGACCCTGCAGGAAATCAACAACAAACCCCGCGCCGAGTTCGCCAGCAACTGAGGCGCACGGTAACAAGCCACATCGCTCTCCTTGCCGCGCGGCTACAGTACTACACCCCGAAGGATGTGCGCAGCACGGCGTGATTCACGCTACCGAAGCGGAAGGCGCTGCCGGTCTCCACGTTGTGGAAGACGATCTCCGCCGGGCTGAACAGCATGGGGTCGATTTTGTAGAAGTCGTGATTGGCTTCTTTGAAAATGTCGATGAATGGCTTGCCATAGCAGTTCGCCGCCGATGACGGCACCTTTGGACCGAGTTCGCGAATCGAGTCATCATCGCCCGTGACCCACAACGTCACTCGGCCTCCGTAGAGGATCGCGTCGTTCGTGCGTCCGATGCCCGCGAGATCATCCTTCGCCACCGGCGGTAGCGGAGCTGAACCAAATCCATGACGGACTCGACGTATATCGAACCCCAGTTCAAACAGCTTGTGCATTGCTGTCTCAACGGATCGCGCCACGACCTGAATCGTTCCAGCCACGCTCGCCGTTGGTGCCACCAGCAACGTGACCGAAGCGGGAGACATCTTGCAGCGATCGGCGAGGTACTCCGCGACCGATTCATCCGGCAGCTTGCCGGTCTCCAGCACACCGACAATGGCATAGGCCGTCTCGCGATAGTCCAGCTTCTGAAACAGTTCCTCCCGCGCGGCGACGGCACGCATTGGACCTGACCCCATCGCAAAATACTTGCCGACGCTGATGCGCCAACCGGCGTACTGACTGAAGAGGCACGCCGCCAGCGGCTCATCTGTGGAGACCTCCACCTGCGGCCAGCCGATACCATCGACCAGACCTTGAGTCACCCGCACGTCCGCTCGACCCGACATGCAAACTCGAGCCAGCAACAGCCCAGCCTCGATCGACCCCGGCTGCTTCACGCCCGCATCGATCACTCGAGCCCCGTTCGCCAGTTGAGTCCGTTGAATGCCCGGGCAATTGAGGTGTTGTTCTACAACTGCTTGAGCAGACTGAGTCAATGAGTTTCGAGTAGCCATAGGGTGAGGAATCTTTGAAGAGGCTCAAGAATGTGAAAGTCGCGAGTTCTTACTCGATAAATCTCCCCTCGCCGCTTCGGGGAGAGGGGCCGGGGGTGAGGGGCTATTCCAGCCAAGTCAACATCCCACCTTGTAGGACGGGTCTCCTGCGCCTCGCAGAATACTCGCGCCGAACGAGGATGTAACCCGAACGGTGCAGTAGCCAGGCTGGCGCCCGTCAGCCGATCGACTCATGACGTCGGCGTTCGAGCGCGCTGACTTCTTCCGTCGTCAGGAAGCCCCAGCGGAGGGCTTCGTCCTGCATGTACTGCTTGCCGAGCGTCAGGGCCGTCGCGGCCTTGTTGAGTTCGTTGCCCAGGTAGAACGCATGCGCCGCGTCTAGCGGCTTCGGTGCGGCAGTTCGAAATTGGTCGAACAGGGCGTACGGGTCTGTGCCGTGCCAGTAGCCGTCACGATTCATCACGTGAATCTCGCCGCGTTCCGCAAAGATGCGATAGTTCGGGTCCTTGATCTGACCGGCCAGTTGAGCGAGGGCCTGCTCACCCAATTCGTGCACCTTCGGGTCACGCAGCATCACCAGACTGGAATCGACGTGCTTCGGCAGAGCCTTCTTCTGCACGCTGTAGTGAACCAGACGTCGAGCCAGATCAAATTCGCGCACCGCTGACCGAGCCCAGTTGATGACCTCGGTCGTCAGCACGCTGTGACAGCGCAGCTCTTCACACAGCGCCGCGAGAATGAAGTTCACTCCCGCCGAATCGACCTCAGTCAGTTCGGTGAGGTTCCCAATCCCCATCATCATTTCCAGATCAGGCCAGCGACGTCGCGCGTCGATGTAACGGGCCAGTGATGCCGCGAAGCCGAAGCCGATCGGTTCGATGATGGGATCAATGCGGAAGGTTCGTCCGGCAGCACGCAGGCAGTCGATCGTCGGCTGCAGTGAATCCAGCGTGAAGGGCGCATCGGGAATCGCGACGAACTCCACATCCAGTCGAGACGCCCATTCCACATTGCTGCTGTTACAGCTCAAGACGAGCGTCGCGCCGGCCGCCACAGACTCTTCGACTTCGCGCTGATTGAAGCTGTCGATCGACACGAGAAAGCCATCGGCAACGAGCAACCGAGTGACATCCCCCACGCGGCTCCAGGTTTCGCCGGGAATACAACCCAGATCGATCAGGTCTGCCCCGCTGGCTCGAAAGTGCTGCGCCAGCCGCATGATCTCTGCATCAGCCAGACGCGGTGCGTGATTGATCTCGGCCAGAATGTCGATGCTGTAAGCATCAAGGTTCACGGGAGCCTTCGCCTGCTTGCCAAAATGCTCCGGCAGATCGAACAGGTCTTTCGGACCGCGTTCAAACGGAAACCCGAACTGCTGCCGCAGGCGATCGAGTTCGCCCTGACACCATCCCGGCAACACGGCTCGATCAAACGGTTCCGCCACGCTGAGCTTCTGAGCGACCCAATCCACGTGCATGAGCGCCGCGACCGTGATCGGCAGGACTTCGATCTGTGCTTCGCATCCAAGTTGCTGGCTGAGTTGATCAACGACCTTGCGCAGCGCCGGTTCGGCCAATCGTCCTGTCACAAACAGAATTCGATCCGGGTCCGGCTCAGTCACTACGAGTCCCTGTTCTGCAGACGCGCCGCGCGACGACATTGAACAACACAAACGCACTCGCGCAGTCGAAGCTGCAAAGCTATCAGATTCAGCAAACACTCGTCACTTGGGTGAGCACCCCACGTTTAACCGCAACGCCAGCGGCGTGCGCGCCTGTTCGGAATCGTGCCGCGTGCTTTCCCACTGGTTCCCATGCGGAGCTTGGGAACCAGTTAAGCCTGTGTTTACGAGCCTCGGTTTACGGTTTGCGCCCGATGTAGAGCGTCGCGATGCCGAAGGTCAGCGGCACCCAGGTGCATTCGCTGAGACCGGCCTGCTGCATGATGCCAGCCAGCTCCGCACCTTGAGGAAACGCCGATACCGACTGCGGCAGGTAGTTGTACGCGGCTTCAGAGTTCCGCGCGAGCAACTGTCCGATACGCGGCAGCACGTTACGGAAGTACCAGCGATACACCGCACAGAACAATCGGTTGGTCGGCATAGAGAACTCGAGCACGGCAACTCGGCCACCCGACCGGCACACGCGAGTCATTTCCTTCAGGCCAGCCAGAGTATCAGCCACGTTGCGCAGCCCGAACGCGACGGACACAATCTGAAACTGATTATCCTCGAAGGGCAGATGCTGCGTGTCCGCTTCCAGAAACGCCATCTGCGAATTGGCGTTGCTCCCCAGCTTCGCAATCTTCTGCCGGGCGATGACCAGCATCTCATGAGTGAAGTCGGTTCCGACAACGCGCGTCTGGCCACGGGCCTTCTTCCAGTATGCGATCGCCAGGTCGCCCGTGCCCGTGCACACATCCAGAATCGGCGCGTTGCCGTCCGGGGCGACTCGCCGCACGGTCTGCCAGCGCCAGTAGATGTCCGTGCCGCCAGACAGAAAGTGATTCAGGAAGTCATAGCGCCCCGAAATCTCGCCGAACATGCGACGGATGCGGGTGCCGGACTTATCAACGCTCATGAAGTGACTCCGAAAAGAATTCCTCAAGGCCGCGACTCAACGACGGCCACGCACTCACAGACTGCTAACCAAAACCATCCAGACCGTATTCCTTCCAACGCTTCTGCAGGCGATCTCGAATCACGGGCTGTTGCACAAGTTCTTCCGGCCAGCCGCGAGGATGACCTTCATCAGCCTGCTTGCGAGTCGCATCAAACCCCAGTCGCGAACCAACGCCGCGAATGGTCGTCGCATGATCGTGCAGGTCGGCGGGACCATCGCTGAAGATCGTGTCACGGCTCGGAAAGCAATTCGCTGCCAGCGCACGAACCACTTCCGCTTCGTTCCTGACATCTACATCGTCATCGACGACAATCAGAAACTTCATCGTGCTGAAGCGATCCAGGCCCCACAGCGCATTCATCACCTTCCGCGCCTGATACGGATAAGCCTTGCGGATGCTGATCAATCCGATGTGCCGGAACGCACCGGCCTCAGGACGATGAATCGCGACGATCTCGGGCACTGCCAGTCGCACCAGTGGCAGGAAGATGATTTCAAACGCGCGAGCGAACCAGTCGAGCTCGCAGGCTCGCGCGGGGATGATCGCCGGCAAGACGGGATTCGCGCGATGCGTGATCGCGGTCACCTTCATCACGACGGCTTCTTCGGGGGCGCCGTACACACCGCTTTCCAAAGCCCGCGCCGGAGCCTGTTCCGGCGGAGCCTGCGGATCAATGACGCCTTCCAGAATGAATTCAGCATCGGCTGGAACGTGAATGGACGCCTGCCTGCCCGGCACAAGCGCGACGGGCTTCTGGCGCAGGAAACCGGCCAGCACAAACGGATCGACGAACGGCGGCAGTGGAGCACTGGCAGCAAAGAGCACGCGCGGATCACCGCCTAATGCGACGGCCACCGGCATGGCCATGCCGCGCTGTCGGTATTCTTCGAGGATCTGCCATTGCGGATCGCGCCGCGTCCAGTGGACAAGCAGGCGATTCCGATCAGCCACCTGCAACGCGGGTCGCGACACATTGCGTCGAATGCTGGCCGGCGCGGGTGACTCATTCAGCAGTTGATCAGCGTCACCCAGTGCCGCAGCAGACGATTCGACGGCAGGCCACTCGACAATCACCTGTCCCGCAGTGATGGCACGTAACGTTTCGTTCGGCCAGCAGCGCGGAAACGGCAGGCTCTGCAGATCAACATCGCTGCCCATCAAGACCACTTGCTGAGCGAGACCTCGAGCCTGAATCTGCGGCGGCCAGTTGGCGACTTCCACAAACTTCGGGACGAGTTGCAGCGCATCCAGCCAACTGTGCGGCAGGCTAGGCTGAATCACCGCCGTGATGCGGTCAGCGATCTCTTCGAATGATTGCACTCCGAGCCCAAGCAACAGGCGACGTTCGCTGCCCAGCAGATTCGTCACGACCGGAAACTTCGCGCCAGCCACTCGTTCGAAGAGCAACGCCGGTCCACCAGACGGCCCGGCGACTCGCGCTGTGATGGCCGCCAGCTCCAAATCACCATCGACCGGCGCGCTGACGCGCACCAGCTCGCCGTTGTCGGCAAGCAGATCAATGAAGTCAGTAAGGTGATCGGCGGGCATAGAGTGAACAGGCAAGAGCAACAACAGCGTGACAGGACGTAGTCTCGAAACCTCTGCTTCTCCGCAAAAACACCGGCGGATTAACTCGGGAAGCCACGAGATTCGCGGATCGTAAGAGCTTCCGCAGACTCAGCGAAGCGAGCCGCAAATTTGCCGCTCGCGAGCCGCGACGAGCGACGCCGTTACGGACCAACGTTGCCGCGATGCAACAGGTCGGCAAAGTCCGCCCTTCATAGCAGTTGGGGCTCGGAGATCCGCCGAACCGAGTCAATTGAGGTTTTTGCATCTGGCGGCGTTTGACCACTCCGGAATGCGGTCTAGGTTTGGGGTACTTCCGATGTGAGTCACAACAGACAAGCAACCGGAAGTCACAACGATGCGAAAGCGATCGTTTGCATCGACTGACAGCCTCGGGCGGTGGGGGGTATGTGGCTTACACAACCCGCGTCGAGGTTAGGGCGGCTCCATCAAATGGAGCCTTTTTAGAGAGGGTCTTGCGATGAAGTTTGCGAACAGCGTGAAGAATTTCCTGGTGTCGGAAGACGGCCCCACGGCCGTTGAATACGCCGTTATGATGGCCCTGATTATCGTGGTTTGTATCACGACGATCACCGCCATCGGTAACAACGCGAACACCAAGTTCGGCAAGGTCAAAGACGCGTTGACATGATCTGTCTGGCGTTCACACCGTCCAAAAAGCCAGCCGTCTCAACTCTCACTCGGGAGTTGAACGAGCTGGCTCTTTTGTTTTGATCGACCTGGCTTCGCAGCCGGGAAAAACATTCCGCTGACGACTACCATACGTTCAACGCGTGAGCGATCGGTTCAACCGGGCGTGGCCGCGAGTGAATGCACTGTGAACTTTGCGAGGTTGTCGTCGTGCCTGAGAACATTTCCGGACAAAAGAATTCGATCGCTCAGCAGCAGTTGATGGAGGACTTGATCAACCGCGTGGAGATCGTGATCACTGAGGCTGAGAAGAAGCATCGCGCCATCGAAACCGAACCGCATCGCGGCAATCTCTTTGAAGTGTTCGTCATGGCCGAAGGCGCCGGGCTGCTGGGTGAAGATGAACCCAATCTGGACGCCGAAAAGATCGTCGCTGTGCTGGCCGAACGCTGGGGGCTCAAGCAACAAGCCGTCGATGTGATGGCCAATCGCGCTGCTGATCTCGGCAAAGACAACCTCTCGAAAATGCGGCTGTTGCTGGCCGTGATCCGCATGTGGATGGAATGGACCTACGCCTGGAGCCGCTGGCCGGAATTCCACGGCGGCAAGCCAGAGACAGAACTGCCTCCACAGCTGGAATCAACTGCCGACGACAGTTAGGCCTCAGCGGAGCAACAAACAACATCTGAACATAAGCCCGCAACGGACGCTAAGAGTATGAGCAACGGCTAGCGCGTCATTTCTTCGCGGTCTTTGCGGGCTTCTGTTCAAGATTTGGTGAAACCCGCTTCAATGTCGTCTTATCGACGTGATCAGCGAACAGTCGGCTCAAAGACGATGTCGGGTGATGCTCCGTAACGCGCTGGCAGTGGAATGCCGGACCAGGTGGGATCATCTCCCCAACGCACCTGCCAGCGGCCACTGAGTTCGAGCAAGCCACCGGCGGCCGTAATCGTCGGCACTTTACTCACCATTGCGTGACCTGATGCCCCAAAAGTGTCTCGCACCACTAGTAGATTCGCATCGTTGACTTCAATCGCCGACCTGGGAACTTCGTACTCTTTGGTTTCTGGTGACCGCTTCAACTGCTGGCCGTTCCACCACACGGAGACGTACTCGGCGGGTTGCACCAATCGCAGAGTCGCCTTGCCGTCGGAGCCCAACCAATCGGCTGGCAGCCGCACAGCGCAGCGATACCACGCTACTCCCGCATACCAAATCTGATCGCCACCAGTCACCGCCGCCCACGAGTTGGGCAAGCTGATGACTGTCCAATCCTGGCTCAACTTCGCTCTATCCACAGGAGGACGTCGTCGAGGAACCAATTCCTGTTGCGGAGCCGGAATCAAGTCGGTCTGCTCGCGCGTATCATGCTTCGAGCGGAATGGTTTGCCGCCCAGGACCTGATCGCTAGTGATGGTCGGACAAATGAAGCGCTCCACGTGAGCGATGATGTAATCGTTGCCCGTGAAGTGATTCACGTAGGGCCAGCGTTTGGGGTTGTACATGCAGTCGGTCATGTCGCGCATCAGAGCGACCTGCATGCCGTTGCGAACCATTTGCCGCAGCCCAAACGGTCGTCCCAGCACGCACATGTTGGTGTGCACGCCCGTCAGAATCACATGCTTGATGCCGCGCGCCTGCAGGATGTTCCAGACTTCATCGCCTTTGTCAGAAATGAAGTCACGCTCAGCGTCGATCGTGATCAGGTCTGACTGCTTCTTCCACGGCATGCCCGGATTGCGACCTTGAGCCTTCAACTTCTCAGCCCAGGCAGCGTGTTCGGTGGGATCATCGTCTTCACCGCCGTCCGATTGATCGATGGGATAGATCGCCAATTCCTCGGCCGGAATCTTCGAGCACCACGACTTGATGTCGTGCGGCAGCTTCGCGGCAACGGGGACGGCCTGAGCCCGACGTCGAGCCAGGTGATCCGCATACGCCGGCATGCAGTCACTGGGCGAATGAATGATCGTTGCGCCCTTCTGACGAGCCGTCTTCAGCACCACATCCAGTCGCGGAGCAAACTCTTCCAGACGCCGGACTGCGTTCAGGCAGTGATGCAGGTCCCACACATCACACACGATGACGGCTGTTTCCTGCAGCTTCCACGATTCGGTCTGAACCGGTCGCTCCGGCTTGTCGTAGCTTCCTCGTAGCGAACGCAACTGGACTTGCAGATCTTCAGCCATGATGGTTGAGCTATGCAGAAGGAATGTGAAAACGACCAACAGCGACCAACGCGATATGCTCACAGTGCGGTCTCCTGCGGAAACAGTCAGCGAAACTGATGAAGCAGGCCCATAAAGTAGAAGTGTCGAAGCGATTCGCAAACGTCGCGGGCGGTTTCGCACCTCGACGATGACTTTACAGACGCTACGTGATCGGAACTCATCCGTGCTGAGCTTCTTCCACTCTCTTCCGCGACTGGCTGCGATGCTCGTGATCTGGGCTGTGTGCTCAGAGACGATCGCGGCAGCGGAACCAGCCTGGCAACCGCAGCCTGCAGTGCGCCGACCGATCGGCATTCTCGAGACTGAATCGCGAGACATGGTCTGGGTCGCCAATCGCGAAACGGGAACGCTCAGCCAGATTGATGTGCCGGGTCAACGCGTTGTCGCTGAGCAGCGGGTGGCTCGCAGCCTGAGCGCTGTCCGGACGCTTCGAGAGTGGTGCTTGCTGCTTGATCGGGAGCAGAATGAACTCCTGCTAAGCTCTGAAACTGATCCGTTCCGCGTCCTTGTGCGGCATCCAGTGGCTCGCGATCCCGTCAGCGTCGCGGTCATTGATCACCTCGGCGTGATCAGTGTGGCCTCACTCTGGTCGCGGCGAATTACGCTGCTCAAGATTGATTATGTTAAACAACCACCGCGCCTGCAGACGATCGCAGTGTTCGATTTGCCGTTCGCGCCGCAGGAGCAATGTTTGCTGTGGGACGACCATGTGCTCGTGGCAGACGCTTTTGCGGGACAATTGGCAGTGGTCGACGTGAGCTCGCGCAAAATCGTCTCCATTCCGCAGATCAATGGTCACAACAG
>CAYLTY010000104.1:0-26683 GCA_964386705.1 uncultured Planctomycetaceae bacterium | reverse complement strand
AACTGGTCAAGTAACGCATCAATTGCTGGCGAAGTCGTGGCTTCCGTCAGTTGAAAGACGACAAACTCACTTGTTTACCGCCGCAATCGTATAAGATTGCGGCGGTTTGTCTTTGTCGCCGTGACTGGAGCAGAATGAATGGGCGTCTTTCGTTGGGGACATCACTGGGATGCGATCGGAGACCTCGAACGCGAAGTCGATCGACTGCTGCGTAGCGTCAATCTCACGTTTCAAGGCATTCGTTTTGGTCGCCAGTATCCGGCGGTGAATCTGTACGAACTCGAAGAGGAATACATCCTCACGGCTGAATTGCCCGGCGTGAAAGCCGAGGATTTGGATCTCAGTGTCGCGAACGGGTTGCTCACTCTGCGCGGGTCTCGACAAGACCCTGAGCACGCCAACGAGCATGTCTATCGCCGCCTGGAGCGACCGCACGGCAACTGGCAGCGAACGCTCAACGTGCCGGATCGAGTCATCGAAGACGCGGTCCGCGCGGAACTCGTGAACGGCGTGCTGAAGATTCATCTGCCGAAAGCCCCCGCCGAGAAGCCTCGTCAGATCAGCGTTGCGGGCGGTTAACGATTCATGCACGTTGCTTGATCGAGCTGCAGCCTTGGAGTTTCAGCTCGGCCTAATGAAGACGCGGCAGAAAGTCGGATCGATGCACGACAACAACACTCCGGCAACGATCGCAGGGGCTGGGCGTTTTGCTGCGATTTCCGATCGGTTGTACTCGGCGCTGCTGATGTTGATGCCGGGGACTTGCGGTTTGTTCTTTTTGCTCACGTATCCGCTGTGGCTGGGGACATCCAGCTTTCCGCAGATCCCCTTTGTGGCTGAACTGCGAGGAGTTTCGAACTGGCTTCCGCAACTGTGCTTCTGCTTTATGAGTGTGACGCTGATTGCGCTCATCAAACTCGGTTGGCAGGCTTGGCGTTGTGATGCGGCTCAGCCGCTGACGCGAGCCCTGCGGCTACAGATCCGCCTGGCTCTCGTGGTGTTTATCGCTGCGCTTGGGGTGTCGGTGTTGCACAATCAACATCGTTTACAACCTTGGACGTACCACTTTTTGATTCTGGCCGTGTTGCTGTGTCCCGGCGCGGCTGAGTCGCAGCGGGGAGAATCACGGCGGCTGAAATCTCAACTGGTTGTTTTGACGGCGAGCATCTACGTATGGTCCGCGTGGTCGAAGTTAGATGCTCAGTTCGTGCAGACGTACGGGCGGCAGTTCGTGGAAACCATGTTGAATGCGGTCGGTCTTTCAACACGTTTTTGGAGCCCCACAGCGCAGACGATCGCTGCCGCTTCGTTATCTGTTGGGGAACTGCTGGTTGGCTTGTTGATGCTCTGGGGTCGCACCCGGATTGCGGCGTGCGCTCTATCCTGGCTGATGCATTTGGGGTTGATGCTGGCCGTGGGCCCATTGGGTTTCAATCACCTGCCGGGGGTTCTGCTGTGGAACCTCTTTTTCATGGTGCAGAACTTTCTGCTGGCGGGTTACGAAAGAGCGGCTGAGCGTCTAGTGCCAACTCCGGTTGGTCGGCTTGCCGACGCGAAGCTGCTGCGCAACTTGTTTGTAGGCGTCGTTGTCTTGCTCCCTCTGCTGCACGAGTGGGGTAGTCTAGATCATTGGCCGGCATGGGCTGTGTACTCGGCCAGAACGGAGAAGGTCACCGTTGCCGTGGAGGAATCTGCGATTGATCGCCTCCCGGCTGAGATCCAGCCATTTTTGGAAGTTCACCGGCTGCAAACCGGCTGGCGCTTCATTCGGATTGAGCGTTGGTCGTTGGCAGCGGTTGGCGCGCCCATCTACCCCGACGACCGATTTGCGATCGGGGTCGCCTTGGAAATTGGTGAGCGAGCCAATCTGGATGAGCAGCTACGCGTGGTTTGGCAGGCCCCGATCCAGCGCGGTTCCAATGATCGACCGCGAGTTGTTTGCCGGGATCGTGAGGAGCTCAGCGAGCTTGCCGAGAGTTTCCGCCTTAGTGCTTTACCCAACGGTATTGCATCTTACGGGCAGTGATGGGCAATTTTAAACTGTTTCGAAAGATGGACTGCCACCGTTCAAAGTCTCGAACGAGATGTTGCGGAAGCTTTACAACAGGTTTAACCTGTCTTCTTATATTTCCCGCCTTAACAGTTATGGCGGTCACCGAGAACTGCAGCAGAGACGAGAGGGATCAGCATGAGACGACCAATCATCGCGTTGGCGTTGGGGACGGCCACCTTGGTGGCATTGCCTCTGGCGTCAGCCGACGCCCCGAAAAAGGAAAAGGGTAAGCGGGCTGCAGAGGGACGGCTCAATCAATTGGATGGGCAGGTTCGTGAGCTGAAAGAGCAGCAAGCCGCGACTTCGAAGCTCGTCAAAACTGAATTGGCTGAGATCAAGGAGTTGATGAAGGCCGCCCATCAGCATCACGAGCAGAAGAAGCCGGCTGTGGATGGGCGAAAGGGTGAGCCCTTGGCTCATTCCATCAAGCCCAAACCCGATGTGCTGCCTGCATCAGAAGCAGTTAGGACATTGGCTACCGCTCAAACGACTACCGTCACCAAACGCTACTACCTCGTTCCCCTGTCGTCTTTGGGGGCTGCGGGCATCGTTGCTGACCCCGGGCTGTCCTTCGCTGCGACTTCCACGGTGGCGACACCGATCGTGAGCCAATCAGTCGGACTGGCTGGTCCGGTCTGTCCAGGGCAGTGCAGGCCGCTTATGTCACCGATCGTCGCAACTCCGAGGCTGGTGTCTTCAATTCCGGTGGCGGTGACTGGAACTTGTGCTCCGACTAGGGCGTGCAGTGCGCCGTCTCCGTGCGCGCACTCACAGTTTGCCTCTCCCTATGGTGCAGCGGCCGCTCAGGCGACGACTTCAAGTTACGTCGTTAACAGCTTGCCCAACAGTTCGACGCTCCAGATTCGCGGCGGTACCAGCTTTATGGTCTCGCCATCCGTGGATCGCCCGTATGTCATCTCCGCTCAGGACGCGCCCTTCTACGGGATTCCGGCTAACTCGGGGCAGTAGTCTGTTTTGTTTGCGAGGTTTACGGCAGCGCTTTGAAAGCAGAAAATCGGCGAGTGGAGCAATGATACTGCTCCACTCGCCGATTTCGTTTTGGTGATGCAAGAGGATCTTGGACGGGCGATGTCACCCCGCACTACTTGCCAGAGACGATTCGATACACGCCCTTGCCTGACGCTGTCGCGGTGGTGACGAAGGACTCGCCTTGCTCGTCTTCGCCGAACGCGAGGACAGGCAGTCCGTTCCAAGGCAGGGACATGTTGCGAATGACCTTGCCGTTGGCCTCGTCGTAGTGCAGAGCCCACAGCTTGCCGCTCACGAAGTCACCGTAGAGATAGTGCCCGGCGAGTTCAGGAATCTTGCTGCCGCGATAGACGTGACCGCCGGTGATGGACTTACCGGCTCGATGATCGTACTCCCAAACGGGGGCGACGAACTTGGCATCGGGAGCATGCTTCTCGTTACCGAAAGCCAGCGAGCCTTCACGGACGCTCCAGCCGTAGTTACCACCTTTCTTCACGATGTCGATCTCTTCCCACAGATCCTGACCGACATCAGCCAGCCACAAGTGCCCAGTCTTGCGATCAAACGCTAATCGCCACGGATTGCGGAAGCCGTAGGCGTAGATCTCGCCGGGGACCTTGTCGATGCCCAGGTACGGATTGTCTTTTGGCACTGCGTATTTCTTGCCTTCGTCCTTGTGGTTCACGTCGATCCGCAGCACGGCACCCATGAAGGATGACCGGGCCTGGCCGAGATGCGTGGGATCGTTGCGTCCGCCGCCGTCGCCCATGCCGATGTAGAGCATCCCGTCCGGACCAAATGCCATCGGGCCACCGTTGTGATTGGAGAACGGCTGCTTGATGACAGTCAGAACTTCTTCACTGTCGGGATCGGCTTTGTCGGGATCAGCCTTCGACACCTTGAAGCGCGACAGATAGATGGTCTGAGCGGCTGATTCTGTGTTGTAGTAGAGGAAGAACTCACCGTTCTTCTTGTAGTCCGGGTGGAAGGCGAAGCCGAGCAAACCTTCCTCATCGTCAATCTTGAATTGATGAGTTCGCTTGCGGAAGTCGGCGTAGAGCTTGGCCTTCTTGGCGGCAGGATCGTTGGGCAGCACGTGGATCATGCCGCTCTGATCGATGATGAAGACTCGATTGGAGCCGTCACCGGCGTGCGTGACCTGAATCGGACGCAGCGGCGGATTGGGACGGCCATCGGCGTCGTGAGTGTCCCAGCCTTCCCACTCGACGTTCGGAAACGCGAGCTCGGTCTTTAACGCGAGTGTGCCATCGACCGGCTCAGGAGCCTTGCCATCGTCGGTCAGCTTGCGGGCTCGAATGTTACGGAAGGCAACTTCATTGCCGTGATCCTGCAGGCAGACGTGACCTTGCTTGGTCTTTCCGAACATCGCCAGCTTGGCGAACTTGCTCTTGGCGACTCGTTCGTCCCACTCCTTGCTGTTCATGTTGAACTTGTAGTAGCTGACTCCATTCACGCAGACCTCACCGTCGTTTGGCGTCACGCGCAGATAGAGGTGATTCCATTCACCAGCCGGTCGAGTGGCGTCATCGACATCAACACCTTTGAAGCCGACTTGCTTCTCGAAGCGGATGGCCCATTCGGGTTTCTGTGGTGAATAGAGTTGATACAGCCAGCCCGCTTTCTGTGGATCGTGCCCGTCAACGTTGTCTTGAATCTGCACTTCGGGGCCGGTGTGCCACGGCGGGCCGGATTCCTCGGCAACATGAAACATCAAGCCGCTGTTGCCGCCTTTGGAGATGCGGTATTCGAGCTGAATCTCGAAGCTGCCAAACTGATCCTTGGTGACGATGTCGCCGGCGCCCTTTTCCTTGCGGATCAGCAGGCCGTCCTCAACAACCCAGCCGGGGTTCATCTTGTCGGACTTGTAGTTCCGCCAGCCTTCAGTGGACTTGCCATCGAACAGAAGCTTCCAGCCGGCACGTTGCTCAGCGTCCGACAGGCGAGTTTCTTCGGCGATCGAGGCAGAAACAGGCACGCTTAAGAGCGAAGCGAGCAGGGCGCCTTGGCGGCAGCAGCGAGACCAGAGCGTCTTCATAGATGTCCTTCAGCAAGAGCACGAGAAGCGGGACGGCAGCTACATGGCGGGAGATTAGCTCGCGATGCGGTTCACAAGCGAACGTGTTCGCCCCCGGCTGCCAAGTCCGCCACTCCGACGTCATTTAACCGGATTCATGCCTTCGTATTCCCAGAGCAGGCGTCGTCGCAATTGGTCAACTATCGTCGTCCAATCTGCTCCCTCAATGGACGCAACATAAGACTTCAAGACTTGCCTGATTGAATCTGGATCGAACGATTCAACAACGAACCCGCCAAGAGATAATTCGCCATTGCCAATCGCTTTGTGTGAGGCTGTGGGCGTAGCAACATATGCCTGAAACGTGTTCGTGCCCTGTTCGCCTTCAGGACCAATATCGAGCGTGAACCACCCGTGACCATTCCATGATTCGGAATGATCTGCGGCGACAAACGTGGCCCAATCGAGTGAATAGTTGTGGGGATAAATCGCCCGTAACTCAGCTCTCATGGCAGCTCGATTCAGACCGGTAGATGCAGCCTGCTGCGCAGCAATAGGGCCTGTTGAGATGTCTCAACAGGCCCTGTGTAGGTCGAAGTCCGAAAGTTTGTAGGACGGACAATCCTGTCCGTCGTCGCTTCGGCGGACAGGATTGTCCGCCCTACATCATGCGCGGTGTCTATTCGAGGATCATGTCTCGAACAGTCTTACCGCCGGGGATCATCGGGAGCACTTGCTCCTGATACGGGCAGATGACGTCAAGCAAGTACGGGCCGTCATGAGCCAGCATCTCGGCCAGCGCGGCGGGGTAGTCCTTCTTCTTGCGGACTTGCTTGGCTTTCACGCCGAAGCCTTCGGCAATTTGCACGAAGTTCGGGTAGGTGTCGCCGATGGAACCATCGCCTTCGCCCAGCCATTCCGGATGGTCGATCGGGCCGAGGTATGTGTGAGCTCGACGGCCTTCCATGAAGCGGTCTTCCCACTGCACCACCATGCCCAAGTGCTGGTTGTTGAGCAACAGAATCTTGACCGGCAGCTTCTCGCAGTGCAGCGTCGCAAGTTCCTGCACGTTCATGAGGAACGAGCCATCGCCGTCGATATCGACGACCAGCTTGCCAGGATTCGCAGCGGCCACGCCCATTGCGGCGGGCAGACCGAAGCCCATCGTGCCGAGGCCAGAGCTGCTGAGCCAACGCTTGGCCTTGCGGAACTTGTACCACTGAGCGGCGAACATCTGATGCTGGCCGACGCCCACAGCGACGAAGGTGTCCTGATCTTTCGTCTGACGCCAGAACTCTTCAATCGCCCACTGTTGCAGAATCCACTCATCGGATTCGCGGTACTTCATCGGGAACTTGGTTTTCCACTCAGCGATCTGAGCGTTCCACTCTGCGACATCCGGCTTATCGGCGTCAGTGAAGGTGGCGTTCAGAGTCGTCAGGAACTCTTTCACGTCGGCGACGATCGGGACGTGAGCTTCCTTGTTCTTGTGGATTTCCGAGGGATCGATATCCACATGGATGATCTTGCCGCGGCTGGCGAACTCGTCCAGCTTGCCGGTCACGCGATCGTCAAACCGCACGCCAAAGGCCAACAGCAGGTCGGCTTCGTTGATGGCGTAGTTCGCGTACGCGGTGCCGTGCATGCCGAGCATGTGCAGCGATTGCGGGTCGTCGCCGGGGAAGGCGCCCAGACCCATCGCGGTCATCGTGACGGGGATGTTGGACTTCTTGGCGAACGCGGTCAGCTCTTCAGAAGCGTCCGCGTTAATGATGCCGCCGCCCACGTACAGAATCGGACGCTTCGAACGACGAATCGCGGCAATCGCCTGCTTGATCTGCTCCGGAGCGGCCTTGCGTTGCAGCGGGCGGTAGCCCGGCAACTTCATCGGCGGATCCCAATCGATTTCCTCTTCGAGCGACGCGAGCTGAATGTTCTTCGGGAAGTCGATCAGGATCGGCCCCGGCCGGCCAGTCTTCGCGACGAAGTAGGCTTCCTTCACGATCCGCGGAATCGACAGCAGAGCTGCCTTCACGGACTCCGGATCGTTGTAGTCGTCGGCAGTGATCATGTAGGAGTGCTTCACGATCCCGCGACAGATCTCGACGATCGGCGTTTCCTGGAAGGCGTCGGTACCGATGACAGCCTGCGGAACCTGACCCGTAATCGCGATGAGCGGAATGCTGTCCATTTTCGCATCAGCGATCGCCGTCACCAGATTGGTGGCACCGGGACCGCTCGTGGCCATGCACAGGCCCACGCCGTCCGTGCTGCGCGATACGCCTTGAGCTGCGAACGCTCCACCTTGTTCGTGGCGGGGCAGAATGGTGCGGATGCGGTCGCGGGCTTTTCGTAAAGCCTGATGCAACGGCATGCTGCAGCCACCCGGATAAGCAAACATGTACTGGCCACCATTGTGGATCAAGGCTTCCACAAGGATGTCCGCACCTGTCAGAGTTTGCTTGGCAGTCTTCGGTTGTTGGACAGTCGACACGTTCAGTTCCCTCGATAAGTTCGTCTGGCACGCCAGTAGTAGTCTGACGCGGTCCCGGATATTACGGCACTCAGAGCCAATGTTGAATCGTTTTGTTCGGAGTTCTTATCTCAGATTCGTTCTCCAGCGCTTCGCGTGAGAATAATTCGGCTCATGGGGGCTTTCGAGCCTCAACCTGCTGCTCAGGGGAGATTCCGGGCTGATGCGGGCGACAGCTTGCACAAATTGCAGCGATCAAAACGATTCCCCGGCGTGTCAACGTATTTGCGTTTTGTGAAGACTGAGCGAACTAGGCATCCTCACGTGCCAATCGAACGGATCCGAGCCGTTGGGCTCGTTGTTCCGACGTAGCAAGAGCCGTAGACTACGCCCTGAACTCAGTCCGAGATCAAGTTTCTGTCATAGAGAAAGCTCATGGACCCGAACAACTTGCAGTTTCAGACCCGTTGCGTGCACGTCGGTGTAGAGAAAGACTCGTCGTTCAACAGCGTGATCACGCCGATCTATCCCAGCTCAACTTTCGCCTGGGACGATCTCAACACCAATCGCGGTTACGACTACACCCGCAGCGGTAATCCGACTCGCCGCGCCCTCGAAGAAAACATCACGCAGCTCGAAGGCGGACTCGACTGCCGCGCCACATCAACGGGCATGTCGGCCATCGCGGCGACCATGCACCTTTTCAAGCCCGGTGATCACATCATCGCGGGCGACGATATCTACGGCGGCACATTCCGTCTGTTCGTCAGCGTCTATACTCAGATGGGTATTGAGTTTACGCTCGTGAAAATGGGCGATCCGGCGGCCGTTAAGGCGGCTGTAAAGCCGAACACAAAGTGCATCTGGATCGAGACGCCCAGCAACCCGCTGCTGAACCTCGTCGATATCAAGGCAATGGTTGAAATTGCCCAGTCCGCTGGTGCGATCACGATTGCTGACAACACGTTCCTGTCGCCATATCTGCAACGCCCGTTTGAGTTTGGCGTCGATGTTGTGGTGCACTCGACGACGAAGTACCTCAACGGGCATTCGGACGTCGTGGGCGGTTGCGTCGTTACCAAAGACAAGCCGCTGGCTGAAAAGGTTGGCTTCTACGTGAACGCGATGGGCTTGGCCTGTTCGCCGTTCGACGCCTGGCTGGTGCTGCGTGGTATCAAGACGCTCGGACCGCGTATGGAAGCTCACCAACGCGGTGCGCAAGCATTGGCTGAGATGCTCGCTGCTCACAAGGCTGTGGAGCACGTTTACTACCCCGGTTTGAAGACGCATCCACACCACGAACTGGCGAAGCGTCAGCAAAAGGGCTTCGGCGCGATGGTGACCTTCGACGTGAAGGGCGGAAAGCCACAGGCCGAGCACGTCTTCAAGACCGCGAAGCTGTTCAAGCTGGCTGAGTCACTCGGCGGCGTTGAATCGCTCTTCGAATACCCGGATTCCATGAGCCACGCGTCGATGACGCACGAAGCTCGTCGTCAGGGCGGCATCACCGAGAAGACGATTCGCGTCTCCGTTGGCATTGAGCATCCGGACGATCTGGTCGCTGACATGAAGCACGCACTGGACACAATCCCGGCGTAAGACTGCGACCGATGTCGCTCGACGGGTTACCGAAGCCTTGATGAGCTCCGCGGGGGAATGAGGATGTGGCGTTTGACGGGACTGTTGACCTGTTTGATCTGCATGGCGGGAGTCGCGACCTTTGCCGCGGATGCCGTCGAGATTTCGCAGGTCCGCGTTGGGCTCGATAACTCGACCAAAGTCAGCGTGCCGACCAGCGTTTCGCTGCAACTCACTTCCCCTAGCGATTTTACCGGTGAAGTCTGGTTTGCGACTCCGGACCCTCAGGGCAATGTCGCCAACGTGAAGGCTTCCGTGAAGCTGAAGGCGGGCGAGCCTCAAACCGTCGAGCAGGTTGTTTCGTTTGGTCGGCTCAGTACCTCGCTGGTGATTGAAGTTCGCAAAGATGACGGTAAGGGTGAGGTCGTTGGCCGCCGCCGCCTGAGTTCGGCCCGGACCGATTTAGTCGACCCGGACTTTGAGGTTTCACGACTGGACCGGCGGTACTGGCTGAGTGTCGGAACTCTGCCGGTTTCATCGTTGGCCACTGAGTCTGTGAAGGTGGAAAGCACGGAACGCGCCAGTGTGGAAAGTCTGCTGGCTGCTGCACATCGCACGGACATGTCGAAGGCTGCGGATTTTCCCACGAAGCCCGAGATGCTGGGCATGCTCGACACCCTGTTTGTCGTGGGCGACATGGGTTTCTCCGACCAGCAGTCGGCGGCGTTGGAGCGGTGGGTGCAGAGCGGCGGACACCTGGTGTTGTCGGTTGGTGCGCGGGCGACTGAATTCAGCTCGTCACCGCTGGCCAATTGGATTTTGACCAGCAATCGCACGATCAAGCCCGCATCGGTTGGTGACTTGGAAGGCTTGAAGTCGTTCGCGACGACTCAGGCACCGATTCCCATTGTGTCGCGAGTTTCTGGATCGTTGCTGTCGGGTTCGGACGGAACGGTGATTGTTCCCAGCATCGATGGAGCCATCGTCTCACGTTTTGCGCATGGCTTTGGTCAGGTGACGCTGGTGGGACTCGACCTTGATCGCAAGCCGCTCAATGTGTGGCGCGGGCTGGATTCGTTGCTCGTTGCCCTGGCTGGGCTGAAAGTTCAGGAAGTTGCCGGGGCACAAAACTACGATCGTCTTTCGCGGACCGGTATCACCGACTTGGCCAGCCAGTTGCACCTGGCGGTGTCGCGGTTTCCGGAAGTCTCTGAGCATTCTGCCTACGGTGTGCTGGGGCTCATCCTGGTCTACCTGATGGTGGTCGGCCCGCTGGATTACTTCTTCGTCCACCGCGTTTTGAAACGTCCGAGTTTGACTTGGGTGTCCTTCCCCTTCGTTGTTCTGCTCGCGGTGGCATTGGCGACGTTCACGGCCAGTGCTGGCTCGAGCAACAACTTGCTGACACTGCGGCAGACCGAGGTGCTCGACATTGATGGCCAGACCGGATTCGTCCGATCAACGGGCTGGCTGTCAGCCTATAGCGGAACGAACTCGCGGCAGAGCGTGTCGGTGGCAGCGAACACCAAAGAGTTCAATTGGAAGAACGCTCCGAAACCCAGTTTGAATTGGTCGGCGACTCCGGAAGAGAACTTCGGCGGCATGTATCGCGCGGCTGGTCTGGAGATTGGCAAGCTGCAGTATGACCTGCTGTCAGATCACTCGGGGATCTCGAATCTGCCGATCACGATTCGGTCGACTCAGACACTGCGTTCGGGCTTCGTCGGAACTTTGGATGGGCAGGTGATATCCAGCCGTCTGCGTCGTGCCGGTGCTGGTGCTTTCGATGGCGAAAGCTCGTTGACTCACTCGTTGCCCGGCCCGATTGATGACTGGCTGCTGGTCTATTCCGGCCGCGTCTACTTTCACAGTGCGGCAGATGCGGGGCCTGACGGGCAGCCGGCGATTTTTCCCGGCAAGAAGCTGCTTTTGAACGCGACTGGAGTTCGGAATCGCGAGCTGCGCACATTTCAGACGGGCACGAGCTATCGCAATCGAGTTCTCAAAAAGGGTGAAGGCGGCGATGAGAACGTGCATGTGCAGCTCAAGTATGACCCGGCTAACTTTAACATCCACGATCTGCTGCGGATGATCTCCTTTCACGAAGCGGCAGGCGGACGCAGCTATACGGGGCTCAATCATGCCGCATTGCAGGGCTTTGAGTTGGGCGATTTGATTGACCTCGACAGGGCCGTTTTGCTGGGCCGAATTCAAGTTCCGGCGACCCAGGTTCTCCTCGGCGATGAAACGCAGCAACCGCCTGTGCGCGAGACTTTCGTAAGAATCCTGATCCCCGTGGACGACAGCGAGTTCGTTGCTGGGACGATTCCGAAATTCAAGGAGTGATGCGGCTCGGCGGGATCGCACCGTGAGTCAGGTGTTCTGCCGCGCCGCGCCAGTTATCCGCCCGTAACGTGGTTGGCGACATGCTTGATCACAAAGGGCAGCAGCAAGGCGCCCGAGTAGTGCGTCGCGTTCATGCGGATGTGGTGCTGCTTCGTAAGCGGGATGGCGCGAGCGAGGATCTCGGCATTGCGGATCGGGACGACGTCATCCTGAATGCCCGAGTAGAGCCACGTCCGATCCGGGTTCAATCGATGCGCCAGCCGAGTTGGCTCGATGTTCCAGGTGAGCGTCTTGATCTGCTCGCCGGTGATACCAGCGCGTTCGAGTTGTTCTCGCACCTTGGCTGTGTCCTTCGCTCCGTGCTGGATGATGTCGAACAGGTCTCCGCCTGAGAGCATGAGGAAGACGCGATCAAACTTTCCGTCCAGCCCCGCAGCTGTCGATGCGACGAAGCCGCCGAGGCTGGTGCCTTGCACTGCAATCATTTTAGCGTCGACCAAAGGCAACACGGCAACGGCGTCTCTCGCACGACGCACGTCAGAGATGGCCTGACGCATGGTCGGCAACAGACGCTCGGCATCGGGGCGGGGCTGCGGCATCTTTCGTTGGCCGTAGTAGGGCAGATGCACCATGAACGCATGCAGTCCGCATTGCTGCAGTCCGCGGGCGAAGAAGCGTCCCGCCGTCATGCCTTTGCCTGATTCGTGAACAACGACAACCGCCGGGGCGACTTTCGGCTTGCCCGCCTCATCAACGGCAGCATGCCACTCCAGGACTACGGTGTCATTGGCAGCATCTCCGGTGGGCAGGGGAGAGGGAAATGTCACAAAGGCTGCATGTTCGTTGCGGGGAGTCTTCTGAACGGCGACCTGGAACTCGCCCGCCTGCCACACCAATCCCTTCAGGCAGTCGCGTTCGTCGTCCGTCTGCGGCGTGCCGATATGCAGCGAGTCTTTGGCTGACAGTTCGACTCGCTCACGATCCAGTTGAGCCCACGCGGAGACTGGCCAGACGACACACAGCAACATCATGCAGAGGAGACGCATCCAGTTACTCTTTCTTCATTTCACCTTCGGTGCTGTCCGATTTGTCCTTGACCATCTCGCCCTCGGACGAGTCTTCCATCTTTTCTGGCTCGGCTTCCTTGGACGCCTTGGCGGGCTTTTCGCTTTCGGAACCTTCTCCCTTGGGCGACCGAACTTTGACGTGGTAGTCGCCGGGAAACTCGGACGCCGAGCCGTCAGGCTTCTTGCCAACGAGCTTGAACTCTTTGGTGTCTTGCGGCAGCAGGAAGTAAATGTTGGCTTCGTCTTCGAAGACACAAGGGTAGGGGACAACGCCTCGATCAACTGGCACGAGTGCTGAGACGTTGTATCCGAATCCGCGCATGCAGGCGTTTAAGCCCACTTGACGCGGATCATTGGCATCCAGCGGCAGCGCCCCCTCGCGATTGCGGATGGCGACATCGCACTTCTCGAAGAACTTTTTGAGGGCGGCTTTGAACTCCTTCTTGCGTTCGGCATCGAGAGACTCAATGTGCTTGTCTCGGTAAGCACGCATTTCTTTGTCGAGCGGAAAGCGGAAGAACTGAGTTGTGTCGCCTTCGCGCAGCGAGACCTCCATACCCGCTCGCGATGAGCCGAGTTCCAGCTTCATCGACTCCATCGTGATTTTGACAGGGTTCTTCGCCAGAGTTTTCAGCACGTTGTCGATGGCGTCCTGCTCAAGATCGATTTCGTCCTTCTCGATCGTGGTGGCTTGCAGCGTCGCGCCGCGCTCGACCGCGTAGGCCAGCCGCTCGCCGCTGAACTTCTTGTCGCGCGTCATGGCCAGATAGAGCACGCCGGCGATCAAGCCGATTCCGCACAGTAAACCGAAGATGAGCCCCAGGCCCGAGCCGCTTTTCGCGGGTCGGCGCGGCACGGTGCTGACAAATGCGTGAGTATCATCGTTGTCCGCGACGAACTGCTGCATGAACTCGGGGATGTCTTCGTCAACCTCAGCTGTGGGCACCACTTCGGCAACCGGCTCTTCTCGCACGGGTTTAGGTGCCGCTTTCGGGGCTGGGGCTGGAGTCGGAGCGCCACCGACATCAATCTTCAACACCGAGCTGAAGTCCGGCTCGGCATGTTTCCCTTTGGGCGCGGGCTTGGATTCTGCAACGGGTGTCAGACCGAGATCAAACTCCTCAACCGGCTTCTTCGATTTGGAAGCGGCGCGAGGTTCTTCAATCGAAATGATCTTCTCGGGTGCTGGCTTGGGCTTGGATGGCGCCTTGGACCTCGGTGGTGGAGTCACTGGAGCGGGCGGTGGCGCCTCATCCTCAAGTGTCGGCACAATGAGCTTGATCTTGCACGCCGGGCACGAGCCCTTCTTACCCGCAGCATTGTCAGGCACACGCACTGTCGCGGAACAACTCGGACACTGAAACTCGATAGCCATTGCGGTTTGTAATCTGGAGGATGGATGTGCGACAAAACGTCGCAGCCGATGCCAGCACCGGCGCTAGTGAATAGCGCAACATGCAGGTCGTTGCAATCTTGAGCATGAAGCTACGTGGAAATTCGCATTCTCGCTCGGCCGGACTTCAGCAAAGTAGCAGGCACTCTCTGAGTGCCGTCAGCCAGCTCTTGCAGTTGTGCCACTTTGCTTCTTAATCCCCGGCCACACGCAACGGCTACGGCACATGAGATGTGCCTGTGACTTTAAGAAGAGGATCTCTCGATTGACCGCGAGCCGCAAACGCCGAGACTGAGGCGAAATGCAGGACAGAAAACCTGGAGTCGCATTCTGGCGGCGGCATCTTTGAGCAATCATGAACTTTGAGCGTTTTGACGACTTGTTCCGTAGTCTTTTCAGGGATGTCCTCGCCGAGGATGACTGGCCGCAGGCCCGGCTTGATGTCCTGGGGTGCGAGGGAGTTCTGGGCTGGACTGTTCCCACGGAGTATGGCGGGACCGAGGTCGGCGACCTTTGGCTGATTGAGGGCTACGAGAGTGTGACGGCAGCCTGTCTCACCACGAGTTTCATTCTGACTCAGCGCAACGCGGCGATTCAGCGGATTGCGAACAGCACGAACTCTGCCTTGAAGCAGCGTTGGTTGCCGGAGCTTTGCTCCAATCGGATATTTACGACGGTTGGCATTTCGCATTTAACGACTTCGCGGCGGCACTGGCAGCAGCCGACTGTGAGGGCTCAGGCGGTCTCGGACGGCTTTGTTGTGAGCGGCGAGGTGCCTTGGGTCACGGGTGCGGAGTTCGCGGAGTTCATCGTCATCGGGGCTGTTTTGACGGATGGCCTCGAAGTGTTGCTAGCGGTGGCAACGTCGCTGCCGGGTGTGGATGTTCAGATGCCAGCACGCCTGCTGGCACTCAACGGATCTCGCACAGCGACCGTGACGCTGCGGGACGTGTTTGTTGAGAACGGGCAACTGATTGCCGGGCCCTCCGACCAAGTACTGAAGCTGGCTGGTGTCGCGGGAAGCGGTTCATTCACGACATCGGCGATTGCCGTCGGGCACGCCCGGCGAACGATTGAACTCTTTAGAGCCGAAGCGGAGCGACGTGTTGACCTGCGACCCATCGCGGATGGGTTTGAGGCGGAGCTTGAGGCCGCGAGGCGAGCATTGCGATGCTCAGTCGATCCTGACGCTGCCGCCGAGTCGCGGTTAACGGCGGAAGAAATGCGGGAGCGAGCTAATTCACTGGCTGTTCGCTCGGCTCAGGCGCTCCTGGCCGTCAGTAAGGGTGCGGGGTTTGTCTCCGGTCATCCTGCCGAACGGCAGCTGCGTGAAGCGATGTTTTTCCTCGTCTGGTCCTGTCCGCAGCCGGTGCTGATGGCCAATCTGCAGGGGCTTCAACGGCCTGTTTCATCGGCGTGACAATACGAAATTCATCGCTTCTATCCTCCGAGTTGCCGGTGGCGGCAGTGGAAGTCGGGCTGAGTCATCTGTAGATTTCAGTGCCGTTCTGCGGTTGAGTTGGTGAATCCAGAGTCCTCGGAACTTCCCCGGAGTGTGTCGATGTTGCGCAAAGGCTGGAGTTTGTCGTCGTCCTGCTTGGTCTGGCTGGTGCTGATGCTCGGGCTGGCGTTTGCCTGGTCCGGCGCGACCCCGGTGTTTGCTCAGGAAGGGGAAGGCGAGCCAGCGGCGGCGGATAACGCGGCTGCGGCACCGGCGGGCGAGGAGCAGCCGCAAGAGCAGAACGCTCTGATGTGGTTGATCGAGACTTCGGGCTTCATCGGACTGGTGATCCTGATCATCTCGTTCGTGTTCGTGCAGCGCGTGGTGCTGCTGTTCATGGACTTGCGGCCTGAGGTCGTCGCTCCGGCGGATCTGCTGCAGCAGGCCGACCAGTTGCTGCAAAAGCGGGACTACAACGCCATCTACAAGCTGGCTCAGTCGAGTGATTGCCAGCTCGGCGAACTGCTGGCGGTGGGTATGGTCTCGATGTCGTCCGGCCTGGAAGAAGCCCGGGAGGCTATGTCTCGCACTGGCGACGCAGTCGTCGTGCACATGGAGAAGCGGATTACGCTGCTAGCGGTGATTGGTTCGCTCGGCCCGATGATCGGACTGCTGGGCACCCTGAAAGGCATGATCGCCAGCTTCAGCGTCATTGCGACGTCTGGAGCACAGATGAAGGCCAGTGAAGTTGCGGCCGGTATTTCGGAAGCGCTGGTGCTGACGTTTGAAGGTGTGGCGCTGTCGTTGCCCGCCATCTATTTTTACAGCATGTTCAAAGATCGTATTGCCGTGCTGACCGTTGACGTGCAAAACATAGCGGACGAATTCATTCGTAAAGTGCATGCGACCGTGAAGAAGGGCGCTTAGCACACTGTTCTGCTGACCGCGAAGTTGGATCACCTCACTTGGCTTTCGTTGGGGACTGCGTATGTCCGGCCACTCGTCCGAAGGGGCGGAACCGAATCTGACTCCGATTCTCGACATGGTCTTTCAGTTGATCACGTTCTTCATGCTCGTGATCAATTTCAAAGGCCAGTCGCTCGACCAGTCGCTGCAACTGCCAGTGCTGGGATCGGCACGTCCGCTGGAATGGAAGGGCGACAAAGAGCCGCTGGTGTTGAATGTCGACGCAGAAGGCCAGGTAAAGGTCTACGGCAAGGTGGTCTCGATCGAGGCGTACATCATTTCCGAGGCCAAACTCCTGAAGGACCGCTTGCGGCTGACCGGGGAATTGAAGGAAGACGGCGAACTGCCGGTGCCCGTCATCTTGCGTGGCGACCGCGGCGTCCGATTTCATCTGCTGAATCACATCATCAAGGAGTGCCAGGCACAGGGCTATCGCCAGTTTGAACTCAGTGCCATGACTCGTGCGGAGGGCAAATAGAATGGCCTCGTACCGTCACCGTCGTCATCACCGGAAGAAGAGCAAGGGCGGAGTGGAACTGAACCTTGCCGCGATGCTGGACATGGCGTTTCAGCTACTGACGTTTTTCATCCTGACATTCAGGCCGGCGCCCGTCGAAGGGCAACTGTCATTGAACATGCCGCCCGCGACGCAGTTCACCCCGGCTGCAGATCCCGCACAGGTTCAACCTGGACAAGGGAATGCGAGTCCTCCAGGAATTGAAACGTTGCACATGTTTGTTGTCGCCAACGAAAAAGGCGATGCGTCGGAAGTGAAGATTGAGAAAAACGTCGTTGCGAAGGGGCTGGGCGAGAAGTCTCTCGCTCAAGTCGGGGCTCGGTTGAAATCCATTTTCGACGGCGGCGCATCGTTCGACCGCGTGCAGATCGCTGTTGACCGCAACCTGCGTTACGACGAGTTGATGCGGTTGATCGACACCTGCACGCAGCAGAAAATTGGTGGTAAACCGTTGCAGAAGATCAGCTTCGTCGAGCTTGGGGCTCAGGGCGGATCGTAGAATCAAGGCGTTTTTCGGACTTCCTTCCGCTCAGATCTTCTCTGTGAGCAGAAAGTTCCATCATGAGCAGCCGCCGGCGCGTCAGCACTTATGGCAGCACGTTCTCTGGGGCGCGAGTCATGTCGCTGCTGATGACTCTGGCCGTGCTAGGCGCGCTCTACAACCAGGTTCGCGATCCAAACATGTGGCGCTGGTTGGCGCCGGGTAGGGAAGCGCGAGCGGATGTCGGTGCTCCTGCCGCCCCCGCAGAACCCAAGAAGCCGTCGACTGAGTTCCTGCGCGAAACAATCGTCGAAGGTCCAAACGACTTGGATGACGGCCAGATGGTCGACTTCAAGGCGATGTGTCGCGTCATTGAAGACAAGAAGCCACTCAAGAACTACGAGATGCCAGCCTATTGGAAGCTGGCGAAGTGGAGCCGCACGCAACCGTTCGATCAATTGGAGGCTCGCGCCCGTAAGGATGTCGTGTTCACTCAGATGTGGCAGGATCCCGATATGTATCGGGGGAAGCTGATTCGGATGCGAGTCCACGTCCGTCGCGCGTTGGTCCATCCCGCGCCGGATAATGATGTCGGTTTCAAAGACGTCTATGAACTACTCGGGTTTACTGATGAGTCGCTGTCGTTTCCCTACTTCATGGTTTTGACCGAGAAGCCAGACGGTTTGGACTTAGGCGATGCGGTCGAAGCCGATGGCATCTTTGTGGGCTACTTCCTGAAGGTCATGGGTTATGAGACCTTCAAGGACAAACGGGCCTCGCCTGTGCTGATCGGCAAGCTGAAGTTACTGGAAGGGGCGCGGAAGAAGAAAGCGGCGGCTCCGATGAGCGGGTGGATGTACGGCCTGCTGGCAACTGGAGCCGCCGTGGTCGTCGCGGGGTTCTTTGTGCAGAGTTCCTTCGTTCGGAATGCCAGAAAGTCAACCCGGTTGAGAGTTTCGGGAGAGGCTGTGCCCGAAGAATTGCCAACGGAGTTCTTCGCCGCGTCGGGTTCGCCTGACGCGGCCGTTCAATCGGCCCCCGTCCAGATCGGTAGTGACGCGTCGCAAGCGTCCGGACATTCTGGATCAGTTTGAGACCTCAATCTCCGCAGGCGAACTGCTGCGTTCTCAAGAGTCGTCTTCACTCAGGGCTCAATAGTGTCTCAACTACCCCCAGCAGGGGCGGTCGTGTGCGCCTGCGAAATCGGTTGCAACGATTTCGCGGGTGAAAGGGCTGCGTCCTTGCTCACGGAATGGACGCGCTGCCAGAGCGGTTTCGGTTCGGGACTAGGTTTATCCGTGTTTGTACACCGGGACCGAGAAGACGAGTCAGAAGGAATGGGCAATGGAGTTTGTGCTGTGGTTTTTGGACCAGATGCTGCACTTCGACAAGCAACTGGAAATCATCCAGAAGGACTATGGAGCCTGGACCTACGCGCTGCTGTTCGTGATCGTCTTCTGTGAGACGGGGTTGATCGTTACGCCCTTTCTGCCGGGTGATTCCCTGCTGTTTGCGGCCGGAGCGCTAGCGGCTTCGGGAGTGTTCTCGCTACCCACGTTGCTAATTCTATTCAGCGTGGCTGCGATTTTGGGCGACTTCGTGAACTACGCGATGGGCTATCGCTTCGGTGAGCGCATCCTGGCCATGAAGAAGATTCCCTTCGTCAAAATGCAGCACATCGACCGCACGCGCGAGTTTTTTCAACATTACGGCAACAAGACCATCGTGCTGGCCCGCTTCGTACCCATCGTGCGGACGTTCGCGCCGTTCGTCGCTGGCATTGGCCAGATGAGCTATCAGAAGTTCATGGCCTATAACCTGGTTGGCGGCATCGTCTGGGTGTTGTCCTGCACCTTCGCGGGGTACGTCTTCGGAAACATTCCCTGGGTGAAGGGCAACTTTTCGATTGTGGTGCTCGGAATTGTCTTCGTGTCAGTGCTGCCGATGGCGTTTGAATTCCTGGCGGCCTATCGACGCAAGAAGGCATTCTCGGCGACCGAATCTTCGCAGAACTGAGGTCGCGCGAAGCTTTACTTGGTGGCCTGCGGGACGAAGCGATAGCGGCGGCGGCTTAGTTCTTCACCCGCAGGCGAAGTCTGAGAGTGCTCGAATTGGATGACACCTAATGGTGTCTCTTCGCTGATCCACAAGTCACAGCGCAGTGAGATCTCGCCGCCCCAAGTCGGACTCTTCCAGCGGACTTGCGAGGCCGCACGCTGCGTGCGATAGGCGTCGGTTCGATCGCCAAGCTTCAGGTATCGAATCACTCCGGGCGAATAGCTGCGATCCAACGGCACGCCGCGCAGGTAGGTCAGCACATCACTGCGGCTCATTGCCGGCTCTGCGTGGAAGTCGATCAGAACTTGACTGACCTTGTCTCCCGCATAGAACCGGTCGGCATCCAGTCGCACGGTCAGCGACTGGGATGATTTCGCAGATCTGGTTTCAAAAGTCATCGATTGCACGGAGCGTCCCCCGGTCTTCTCTCGGGCCGGGGCAGTGACTGTCAGGCGTTCGATGTCCAGAGGCGCATGTGGGTCGACGCTCGGGGCGACGAACTCCAGGCGAGCTGATTCAGGCAATTCCACGAACCACGTTTGCAAGGCGCGCTCGAACGCGAACTTGGGAGGAGAATCCGAGTAGTCGATCCAGCCAGCGTCGGCCATGCGGCGAAACAGCCAGGACTCCGACCACGGATTCCGAGCTGCCAACTGTGATGAGTAGACCGAGCCCGTCATCAACAGTAGGCAGGCAGTGAGCCACACGCGGCTTCTCACGGCGACCTGTAACGTGGGAACCGCGGCCACTAGCCAGAGGGGGCTCAACCACAGAATCCAGCGCAGTCCGAACGTGTTGCCGCCGTAGTTGTAGTTTTCGGTGCGCGTGAGATAGAAGCCGAGCACGGCGACCGTCAGTCCGAGGCTGATCCACGCCAGCGGCTCTTGCAGGGTCTGTTTCCAAAGCTTGCGCCGGCACCAGGTCAATATCGTCAGCAGGAAGAATGGCGTCAGGCTCAAGATGCCGTGATGCCCGATCGTGCAATGCATGAAGTAGACGAGCGGCGAGTCCAAGTTCCGGTCGAGTCCTCGGGGTTGCATCCAGTAGCTCGGAATGCCATTGCGGACGAAGAGATATTTCTCGGTTCCGTATGAGGCGTAGAACGGCTTCCAACTACCGGTCGCCAGGCCATTTGTGATGAAGTAGGCAGAGAGCGGAATCAACGCTGCTGGAATGAGCCATCTGAGTGTCAATTGCGGCGAACGGCGAACGGCTAGAACGAAGCAGATGACTCCCAGAAGTGCCGCGGGCAGTTCAAAGCAAGCCGCAGCGGCGGCCCAGAACCCGGCGAACGCGTAGTCGGATCGACGCGGTTCATGATGAGTTGCCAGCATCCACAACGGTCGGAGCGCGAAGACCAGACAGACGGCCGCGGGCGAGTGATTGTTGAGCGTCGTGGCGTAGCTGGTCACCAGCGTCCCGCAGCACAAAGTTGTGAGTATGAGCGCCCGGGTTGTGGCGTCGTGGCAGAGTTCGCGCAGCAGTCGCGCAAAAGTCACGAAGCCGACGACTGTCGGCAGCCAGTTGATGACCAGCAGGCACAGATGGCTGGTGTCTTCTGTTTGATGGAAGAGATCCATGTCCGCCGTGGCACGCAGTACGGCGTACACACCGGCAACCATCACGGAGAGCAAGGGGGGCTTGGACGAGTAGAGGTGGCCTTCGTGTTGCACTTTGTCGATCGTGGACCAGGTCGACACCTGATCGATGTCGTCGATCTGGAATGTTCCCCGTTCGACCAGCGCCCAGACGGTAGCCCAGCGCGAGCGATCGTTTGCGCTCAACAGCGGGCGGGCGGCAAACACGTTGGCCAGCAGCAGTGCGGCACCAAGTGCGATGATGAGCCAGTCGATTGATGAGAGCCCGAGCCAAAGCCGGCGCGGCAGTTCCACGGGCGCGCCCTCCACGTAGTCTCGATCTCTGGCTTGCACGTGCATCGTTCCGTTCCGGGGACAAGATCAGCGTCTGAGGCATCAAGGCCTCAGCACGCAGATTCGTCACCCGGACGAAGGCGTCAAGCGGACGGCAAGTCGATCTGGCAATTTCAGAGCTGATCGATCCACGTTGGCAGTAAGGCGAAGGCGTTCGCGATTGTGACATCGACGTTCGCCACGATTACCAGAGTGTCGGATGAGTCCGTTTCGTAGGTGTCCGCGCTGCCTCCGCCGTTCAGCGAATCGACTCCGTCAGCGCCAGCGACGGTTGAGTTGCCTCGGCCGCCGCCGCTCAGTGTGTCCGCCAGCGATCCGCCCAGCAGAGTGTCGTTGCCCTGTCCGCCTAGAAGGACGACGGGCACCGCTGACATCTGTGCGTTCAGCGAGTTGTTGCCTGCGCCGCCGACGAGTGCGATGCGTTCAATATTGGTGACAGTTTCGGTTCCGGTTGCCGCCGACGAGATTTGCAGGCCGTTGACGGCGAAATCCGAATCAGCCTTTTCGTAGAAGTAATCAGTGCCTGCGCCGCCATCCAGCAAGTCGGCGGAGCCGCCTCCGGACAGCACGTCGTCACCGTCGCCGCCGTTGATGACATCGCCTTTGCTGCCTCCGAGCAGCGTGTCATTGCCGCCTTCCCCTGACAGGAGCAGGGCGAGATTCGTCTGACGGGCGTCGAACAGATTGGCGCTCGCACCACCGACAAGATTCAGCCGTTCGACGTTGGCGAAGACGTCCGAGCCGAGAGCCGCTGAAGACATCGTGGAACTCAGCACCGTCACATTTCCATCAACGATTTCGTTAATCCGGTCCGTATCAGTGCCGCCGTTGATCACGTCATCGCCGAGACTGCCCGCCAGAATATCGGCACCGGCGTGCCCATTCAGGCTGTCGTTGCCTGCATCTCCAGACAGGATATCGGCTCCGTTACCACCATTGAGGATGTCGTTGCCGCCGAGGCCCCAAAGCTTATCGTCGCCATCGTCACCGCTGAGCGTATCGTTCGCCGCGTTGCCTTGGATCGTGTCATTGCCAGCGCCGCCGGAGAGCGATCCCGCTTCGGTCTGGCCGTTGATGAAATCGTTTCCGGCTCCTCCATTGATCGTGTCGATACCAGCGCCACCGACGATCGCATCATTCCCATCATCACCAGAAACAGAGTCGTCTCCGTTTTGCCCGTTCAGCTGGTCGTTGTCTCCGCCGCCATTGAGCGTGTCATTGCCGCTGCCCGTCAGAATCGTGTCGGATCCGGCCAGACCATTGACGAGATCCGCTCCAGCCAAGGTCAGGATGGAGTCAGGGCCGTTCGTGCCGGTAATGGAATCGTTACCGCCGCCGCCGAGCAGAGTCGTAACGCCCGTGCTGGTGAAGCCGCTGGCGTTGATGACGTCGCGCATGAGCCCGCCGGACAGACTGGCGAGTTCAATGCCACTCAGCATGTCCGATGAAATGGTTGAACTGGCCTGCGTTACTGTCAGCGAAGAGTTGGTCAGTGTGATCGTGCGAGTTTGCCCGGCGACATTGTCCGTGTAGGCGACTTCAACCAGCAGATCTGTTCCTGCCCCACCGTCGATCGAATCGTTCCCTCCACCGCCGGTGATCGTGTCGTTGCCGCTGCCGCCGAGGAGAGTTGTGGTGCCCGTGCCGGTGAAACCGCCGGCATTGATCTGGTCGGCCATCGCGCCGCCGGACAAGCTGGCGAGTTCAATGCCGCTCAATGTGTCCGCTGAAATGGTTGAACTGGCCTGTGTCACGGTCAGCGCGGAGTTGGTCAGCGTGATCGTGCGAGTTTGCCCGGCGACCTCGTCGGTGTAGGCAACTTCATTCAGCAGATCCGTTCCCGCCCCGCCATCAATCGAGTCATTACCAGCACCGCCCGCCAGCGTGTCGTTGCCACCACCACCCGTCAGCGTGTCGTTGCCAGCCTGTCCTTCCAGAACATCCCCTGTGGCGCCGCTGATCAGGATGTCGTTGTCGTTACCACCTTGCAGTTTGACGCCGATGGTGAACTTCGAATCGAGCAGGGTGCTGGTCAGTTTGTCATTGCCAGCGCCGGAGTTAACTACCAGCGACGCGGTGGGAGCGGTGAAGTAGAGGGGCACATTCCCTGCACTGGTCAGCAGCGATACCGAATTGGCTGCGGTGGGATCGTCGCCAATAATGACGTCGTCAGCGGCAGCGCCGAACTGGAACGTGCGGTTGGTGGCAGCCAGCGCGTCCAGTAGCCCTTCCAGTTTGGAATAGGAGATCGTGTTACTGTCTAGCGTCATCGATCCGGACGTCGCATTGACGGGCAGGTGAGTTACCTGAGCAATCGCCGCTGTATTTCCGCCAACCTGCAATGTGTTGGAGCCTGCTCCTCCCGCGATACTAATGCCACCTGACGGAATCGGATTGCCGCCTGCGAAGTCGATGATGAAGTTGTCAGCATCGTTGGACCCGAGCACCGTCAGCGTGGTGACGCTGGACAGTAAGGCGATCTGCGAGATTTTGCCGTTGATGCGGATCTCAACATTGCTTCCGTTGCGAACGATTGAGAATGTGTCGGCTTTGCCGTCGTTGACCTGGCTCGTGGATGGATGATCCGCGCCGGAAATCGAGAGAGGTGCTGCTGCTGGCAGAATACTCAATTTGGCGACTTGGTAATCGAGTTCGAGTTTGGTGAGTCCTGTCGCCACGGTAAAGGGCTGGTCGCCAGTCAAGCCGTTGCTAGGGGTCAAGTTCACGACGCCAGTGTTGAAATTGACCGTGTATGGAAGGTTGGGGTTGGCCACCGTTGGAATGAATACCTGATTTGCATTGAGCGCTGCTTGGTCGAGAAAGAACGCCGCGTCACCCTCAGCGTCAATCTTCTGCAGTGAAAACGTGAACGGCGAATTCACCAGAGTTCGCAGCTTGGGAATATCAGCCAGGAATGCCGGAGCGTCGTTGGCATCCTCTATCTCGCCAGTGATTGGATTACGTACGGGGGCCGCGTCTGCGACCACCGAAAGCGTAAACTGACGCTGCGCAGTATTCCCATCCGAATCTCTGACGGTCACGGTGATGGTCGCCGACCCAGTGGTCCCTTCGGGAGCCTTCAAAAACAAAACACCATTCTTGGTGTCGGTGAAAACCTCGACATTACTGACGACCACATTCGTCAGAGGGACACCCTGCTGGGGGTCGTTAACCGGCACGTTGCTGATTGTTTCTCGGACGGACTCACCTGTCGTGAGAATACCAAAGATCGAGTGATTGAAGTCGAGATGCCGCTGAGGTCCCTCGGTAACAAAGAACTGCGAGTCATTGGTGTCGTCCGTTCCTTTGGCCATCGAAAGCAGACCCGTGCGGTTGTGCTGCAGGTCGAGGTCGAACTGATCATCAAAGTCTCCGAGAGACGAGCCGCCCGTTCCGGTCGGGTTGCCGAAGGGATCTCCACCCTGGATCACGAAATTGTTGAGCACGCGGTGAAACTTCGAGCCGTTGTAGAAGTCTGAATTGATCAGTTGGATGATATGGTTAGTGACGCGGGGGACACGGTCCTCAAAGAGCTGAAATGTCATCGAGCCGAAGTTCGTGACATCCATTCTGACGCTGCGATTCCCCGTTGGAACTTGGGCCGTCACTGCCGAGTTGCTGCTTACTGCCGTGAACGTCAGCGGTTGGTTATCCGCGTCAGCGCCGTTGAGTGGGATAATCAACGGAGAACCAGATCGAAGCTCTACGTTAGCCAGAGCGGCGAGTGTCGGAGCGGCCAGAACGTGCCGGGATTCGAGCGTCTGCGCGGCAACTTCGACGGCCACTACTTGCTGCGATTTGTTCCGGGTTGATGATCTGCGCTGTGCTTTTCCGCCGAACCACTCACGCCAAGACATCCGTTTCATTCGTGTTTACCTTCGTATCCTCTTAACAGATTCTGACGACTGGCGGCGGCTTATAGACGCGCAGGGCGATTCCTTGAGAGATCAACTTTTGATGTGTTTGGAACCCGGGGAGAGATGATCTGCGAGGGCCGGGGCGCTGTCACGACCTAATTGAGGGTGACGCGGCGGCGGAAGAGTCGATCCAGTCCGAGGCGGAAGATGTTCCACAGCGCGGCCACGGACTCTTTCCAATTGATTTTGGACGTTCCGGCGCGGCGATCTTCGAAGATGATCGGTTCTTCGCGGAAGGTGCAGCCGACTCGGCGGCACATGTACAGAATCTCTTCCTGGAACGAATAGCCGCGAGAGCGGACCTGAGCGAAGTCCAGCAGGGCGAGTTTGGAAACTCGATAGCAGCGGAAGCTGCCGCTGTTGTCGCGGTTAGATAAACCGAGAAACAGCCGCGCGTAGAAATTGATGCCGGAACTCATGAAATAACGCTTCCAGTTCCAGCCGACGACTCCGCCGCCGGGGATGTAGCGCGAGCCGATGCCGACATCGACCGTATCGAGGCAGGACCTCAAGACCGGGATGTAGCGGGGATGATGGCTGAAATCGGCATCCATGTTCACGAGCTGGTCGTAACCGTGCTCGATGCCGTAGCGGAAACCGGCCACCGTCGCCGAGCCAAGGCCCAGCTTGCCGGAACGATGGAGAGCGTGGATGCGCGCGTCCTTCGCGGCCAGCTCATCAGCCAGCCGACCGGTACCATCCGGCGAATTGTCGTCCACCACGAGCACATCAGCATCGGGGACGAATTGGTGAATCTCGGCGATCAGTGCCGGCAGATTCTCAAGTTCATTGTACGTGCAAAGGGTGATCAGCAGCCGAGACCCGCCCGTCGAATTGGCGTCTGCCACAACGAGGACTCCAAAAGCGAAACCGGGCAGAGCACTGCATGCCTGCCCGGTTCGGTAACTCACGACGCGCGGGCTTCGTGACCGCGGTCTGATTGATGATCTGCGATGGGCCTTTTGCCCGATCCGACAATTACTTCTTGGCCAGTTCAGCTTCGATGGCGCTGACGACTTCCGGAGCATCCGGCTTGACGCCAGTGCGGAAGCGAGCGGCCACGGAACCGTCCTTAGCAATCAGAAACTTCTCGAAGTTCCACTTCACAGGACCGAAGTCCTTGATGCCAGCTTTTTCGGAGGTCAGGTACTTGAACAGCGGAGCAGCTTTTTCGCCGTTCACGTCGACCTTGGACAGCATGTCGAACTTCACGCCGTCGTTCTTCTGGCAGAATTCGCCGATTTCTTCATCGGAACCTGGCTCCTGCTTGCCGAACTGGTTGCAGGGCACGCCGACAATGGCCAAGCCCTTGTCATTGTACTTCTCGTGCAACGCTTCGAGTTGTTCGTACTGGGGTGTCGCGCCGCACTGGCTGGCGACGTTGACGATCAACAGCACTTTGCCCTTGTATTTGTCTTCCAGGTCCACGGTCTTGCC